>CAIJVU010000071.1 GCA_903824185.1 uncultured Hyphomicrobiales bacterium | reverse complement strand
TTTCTCAAAGAGTGTGAATGGCGGTTCAATCATCGCCCAGCCAGCAACCTCTTGAAGACCATCTCAGAATGGGTCAAAATGTGAATACTGAAACCTTATCTATGTCAGCCCCTTGATTTATTGCGATCTTGCATGTTTTGGATAAGCCACAGTTTAAAGACATTCAAGAGATTGCCGTGCCTCGTTTCTCGGGGGTAGACGAGGTGGTGCCCAACATAAGTGATGTCTTTGGATCGTCCTAATAAAGGCGCTACCAAGCGGCCATTGTCGATATCGCGCTTTGCAAGCAGGGTGGATTCAAGGGCCACACCCAGTCCATCGGCGGCCACGCCCAAGGCTAGAAAACTGCGATCAAATCTCAGATTATGGTGTGTGTTGTCTGTAATCCCGTTTGCTCTCAGCCAGTGAAGCCAACGGACTTGTTTGTTGTCACTCAGGATCAGATTGCAGGCGAGCAAATCGGCTGGTGTACGAATGCGCTCTGCCATTTCTGGTGAACATAAGGGGGTTACTGTTTCCTCTCCCAAGGGAACGGCAATCACGTTGCGGGCATGGATGGGGCCGTAGACAATATCGGCGTCAAAATCATCCGCGTTAAAGCGAGAATAATCGGTACCGGCCGACAGCCGTACTTCTATGCCGGGATTGTCTGCGAGAAATTGCGGCAGGCGCGGGGTCAACCAAGCATAAGCAATCGATGGCGCGGAATGAAGCCGCAACACTCTGGTGCCTTTGCCAGCCACCACAGTCTCAAAACCACGCCTGAGCTCGTCAAACGCTGTCACGACATATTGCATGAACACTTCGCCGCTGACAGTCAGGCGGACACTGCGCCCCTCTTTTTCAAAAAGATGAACACCCATGACCTGTTCTAGATTTTTGATGGCATGGGATACCGCGCTTGGCGACAGATTGAGTTCCGCAGCCGCTGCTTTGTGGGAGCCGCGGCGCGCGACGGTTTCAAAAATTCTGATACCGGGCAAGGACACTTTATGAAGCATATAAGATTAAACTGCTCTCATGTATGAAGGGAAGGGCAAGTTGATTCATCAATATAATCAATAGGTCATAGTCATAAATTTTGATAAAAGATGAAATTAATTCATGATTAGTTGAATTATGACCATTTGTAAATCATTTGCTTTTGGTGCCTACTACTTGAATAAAAAGTGTTTGATAAACGCCTCATACAGGGAAAAGCATGTGATGTTATTGAAGGGTAAAACAGCCGCCATCTCCGGTGCTGCCAGTGCACGCGGTATAGGTCTGGCAACCGCACGGTTATTTGCTGAACACGGCGCCCGTATTGCGATCCTTGATATTGATGAAGTGGCAGCAAAAGCCGCCGCAGAAAGCCTAGGGCCCGAACATGTGGGGCTGGGCTGCGATGTTGCCAATAAGCAATCTTGTCTGGCGGCAGCGGATCAAGTGCTGAAAGCATTTGGCCATGTCGACTGCCTGATCAACAATGCGGGCGTGACACAGCCGGTCAAGACACTCGACATTGATGAACAAAGCTGGGATCGCATTCTCGATATCAACACCAAAGGTGTTTTGTTTCTCAGTCAGGCCTTTTTGCCGAGCATGCGCGCGCGAAAAAAAGGGTCGATTGCTTGCATGTCGTCTGTTTCTGCGCAGCGTGGTGGGGGCATTTTTGGCGGTCCGCATTACTCTGCAGCGAAAGCAGGGGTCTTGGGTTTGGCGAAGGCAATGGCGCGGGAGTTCGGGCCAGATGGAATTCGGGTCAATTGTATTACCCCTGGTTTGATCCAGACCGATATTACCGGTGGCAAGCTCACCGACGAGATGCGCAAGGACATTATCAAGGGTATTCCGCTGAGCCGTTTGGGTGACGCGGCGGATGTCGCGGGTTGCTACTTGTTCCTCGCGTCAGATCTTTCAGCCTATGTCACGGGGGCTGTGATCGATGTTAACGGGGGCATGTTGATCCATGGCTGATCTGTCCAATCTTTCACTGGCCGATAGGGCCTATCATATTCGTCGTCTGGCGGTGCGTATGGGCGAGGTGCAAGGCCAGGGGTATATTGCCCAAGCGCTCGATATTGCCGATGTGCTGGCGGTGGCTTATTTCCATGCCATGACCTACAAGGCCGATGATCCTGAATGGGAGGGGCGTGACCGCTTCTTGCTGTCCAACGGTCATTATGCGATTGCGCTTTATGCCGCGCTGATCGAGGCCACGATCATTCCGGAAGACGAGCTTGAGACCTATGGGTCTGATGACAGCCGCCTGCCGATGAGCGGAATGGCGCAATATACGCCGGGCATGGAAATGTCGGGGGGCTCTTTGGGGATTGGCCTGTCGATTGCTGTTGGCAAATGCCTGGGCCTGAAGCGCAAGGGGTCATCCTCTCGCGTTTATACATTGTTTTCGGATGGTGAATTGGATGAAGGCTCGGTGTGGGAAGCCATTATGTCAGCGGCCCATTACAAGCTTGATAATCTGATTGCCATTGTCGATGTCAACAATATGCAAGCCGACGGCCCGTCGACGCAGATGATGAGTTTCGAACCTCTCAAAGAAAAGCTTGAAGCTTTCGGCTGGTATGTTCAGCGCATCAATGGCAATGATATCGAGGCTGTGCAAAAAGCGTTCGATCAAGCCAAATCCCATCCTGAAGCTAAGCCGCGCATGATCATTGCCGATACGCTGATGGGCAAGGGGGTTCCTTTCCTTGAGCAACGCGACAAAAGCCATTTTATCCGTGTCGATGCCCATGAATGGCAGCTGGCGTTAGACGCGCTCGATGCCGGTCGAAGCTGAGAGGGGACAGGATCATGAAACCTAAATTCACACCGCCTGAATCGGGTAAGAAACGCCTGACCACATCCGCCATGATCGCTTCGCTCGCTAGCGAAGGTCAGGCCACCAAGCCCGCTCCTTTTGGTCATGCGCTGGTTGAGGTGGCACGCACCCGACCCGAAATCATCGGCATGACAGCTGATCTGGGTAAATATACCGATTTGCATATTTTTTCGCAGGCCTATCCGGATCGCTTTCACCAAATGGGGATGGCAGAGCAAAATCTGTTTGGTGCTGCCTCAGGTCTGGCATCGGAAGGCTTTACGGTGTTTGCAACAACATATGCCGTTTTTGCGTCACGCCGCGCCTATGATTTCATTCATCAAACCATTGCTGAAGAAGACCGCAATGTGAAGATTGTTTGCGCGCTTCCGGGTTTGACGTCTGGCTACGGGCCGAGCCATCAGGCAGCCGAAGATCTGGCATTGTTTCGTGCCATGCCGAATATGACCGTGCTTGATCCTTGCGACGCGCTTGAAACCGAGCAAATCACGATGGCATTAGCCGATCACAAAGGGCCGGCCTATATGCGATTGTTGCGCGGGCAGGTGCCGCTCGTTTTGGATGAATATGGCTATACATTCAAAATGGGCAAAGCCCAGCTTTTGCGGGATGGCAAAGATGCGCTTGTAATCTCCTCAGGCATTTTGACCATGCGCGCGCTTGAAGCCTCCAAGCAGCTTGAGAATGACAAGATCAGCATTGGTGTGCTGCATGTCCCGACCATTAAGCCACTTGATGTGGAGACCATTCGCCGCGAGGCTGCTCAAACCGGACGCATGGTGATCGTTGCTGAAAATCATACCGAAATCGGTGGTCTGGGCGAAGCGGTGGCGCGTGATTTGCTGCTGAATGGAATTGCTCCTGTGTTCAAACATATTGCGTTGCCTGACGAGTTCTTGCTGGCGGGCGCTTTGCCTACGCTGCATGATCGGTATGGCATATCCACCCAAGCAATCTGTGCTTCCATCAAAGGTTGGCTGGGCTGAAGCTCGGCTATCCTTTGATCGTCGTCATGAACAAGTGATACGTCTGTTTGAGCTCTGCGAATGCGAGTGATAAACGAGGGAATTGTTTTTATAACTGGGCATAGAGCACGCGCATTTCAGGGGACTTCATGAGCCGTATTTATTCTCTGGCCTATTTGACCTCGCATCGCTGCTCTCCTGTTGAAGCCATCCATATTGCGGCGGAAACAGGATATCAATCGGTGGGTCTAAGGCTATGGCCCAATGCGCCCGGGGCTCCCCAGCAATATCTGTTAGGGCAACAAACCGCTTTGAAAGAAACGCAAGTGGCTTTGCGCGCGACTGGTATCACCGTTTTTGATTTGGAGATCATCCGTCTTGATGAGACGTTTGAGCTCAACCGTTGGGATGAATTGTTCGAGATTGGCGCCGCTTTGCAGGCGCAAGCTGTTCTTGTGGCAGCCGATGACCGTGACCAGTCACGACTGAGCGAGAATTACGCCCGCTTGTGCGAAAAAATAAAGCCCTATGGATTGACGGCTGATCTTGAATTCATGCCATGGACAGCTGTCCCAGATGTCCGCGCAGCCCTGAACGTAATTGCGCTGGCGGGTTCCCCTTCCAATGCAGGTCTTTTAGTGGATGCGCTGCATTTTGGACGCTCAACGACAACGCTTGATGACATACGTTCGATACCGCGCCATTTGCTGCATTATGCGCAAATATGTGATGCCCCTGCGGGGTTGCATTTTTCAACCGAAGAGTTGATCCATACCGCCCGCTGTGCGCGTTTGTTGCCGGGTGAGGGGAGCATTGATCTTCCCTCATTATTTTCGGCTTTGCCGGATGATTTGCCGATCAGTGTCGAGGTCGTCAATTTTGAACGCGAAGCCAATTTTTCACCCAAAGAGTGGGCTGAGCAATGCTTGGTGCATAGCCATCAATTTTGCTGATCTTTTCTTTTCAATCAGCTCATCGGTGAACTTCCGTGCCGTCCATGAGACCCGGGCGCGAGGCAAAAATACATATCACGAATGCAGGAATAAGATTTGGTTATTCCGTTTGTTTATGCGAGTCTTATCGGGTGGGTTGCTTTTTGCAACGCAATAAAAATGATCATTTAGGGGAGAGCCAGATGTCATCTCAGATGATAGGAACTGCATTCGCAGCATTATTGATTTCTATGCCTGTTATGGCGCAAACGCCTGCACCTCGGGAGGTTCCCGCCAAATCAGTGCCCGTTCCGACGACGGTCAGTCCTCAGATGCAAGCGATTATTGGCCAGCCTTTGCGCACCAATTGGGATAAGCCGCCGACAACCCCCGAGGGATGGAAGCAGCTTGCAGACACGATTGCGACTACTGTGGCCCCGCAGATACCGGCCATGTCGGAGCGGATGGATGTAAAGATTGAGTCATCCACTCTGAATGGCGTGCGTATTTATACGGTGACGCCTAATAAGATTCCGCCTGAAAATCGCCATCGGATTGCAATCCATGTCCACGGCGGATGCTATGTCTTGAACCCGCGCGAAGCAGCGCTTCCTGAAGCTATTTTCATGGCCGGTTTTGGGCATATGAAAGTCATCAGTGTTGATTACAGAATGCCGCCTGAGGCATTTTATCCCGCAGCATTGGATGACGCCATGACCGTTTACAAAGCTGTGATTAAAAAATACAAGCCCAAAAATGTTGCTGTCTTTGGCAGTTCGGCTGGCGGTGCCTTGACGCTGGAAATGATGTTGCGAGCCAAGCAAGAAAAATTGCCCATGCCAGGAGCCATTGCACCCGGCACGCCCATGTCTGATGTGACAAAGCAAGGGGATACGTTTAAAACCAATGCTATGGTTGACAATGTCTTGGTCTCTCCTGATGGCTTTTGTGATGCAGCCACTCTTTTTTATGCCAATGGCCATGATCTGAAAGATCCAATGCTTTCGCCCGTCTACGGAGATGTCAAAGGGTTTCCGCCCACAATCCTGACATCCGGAACGCGTGATTTGCTCTTGAGCAATACGGTGCGCATGCATCGTGCGTTACGGCAGGCTGGAACCGAAGCTGTCTTGCAGGTTTTTGAAGGCCAGTCGCATGCGCAATATTACCGTGATGATCGCGTGCCTGAGGTCAAAGAAGCCTTTGGTGAAATTTCAACATTTTTTAATAAACATCTCGGGAAATAAACAACTGGTTTGCGTCTAAGAGCATGACCCGTTGTCTTGAAATGAGATCATCGCGAAAGGTTGGGTGGGCTCTCTTGTATTTCATGGAGGCCCATTCACCGCATTTTTAAACTCACTCCAGTTCTTGCTTTTGTTCAGGTTTCAGAGTGAACTTCGATCATAAAATCAACCCCATGATAAAAACGGACTGCGGGAGGCTCTCATCATGATCAAGCTTATCAAAATCATGTTAGGCTGTTTGGCTGCGTTTTTCTTTTGCCTGTCACAGGGGCATGCCAAAATTACGCGGATTGAAATACTTAAAGTTGAACCGGCTTTTAATGGCGAAAGTTTTGGTGACGTGGGCACCTATGAAAGGGTTATAGGGCGGGCCTATGGGGAGGTTGATCCCAAACATGCCCGCAATGCCAAAATTCAAGATATTGAACTGGCCGCAAAAAACAAACGTGGCCTTGTCGAATACAGCACTGATATTGAAATTTTACGCCCGACCAATAGCGCGAAAGCGAATGGCACCCTGTTTTTCAACATTATCAATCGAGGAAACAAGGGTGGCTTGAGTTTGATCAATGCCGATATCCCCAATGTTTTGAGCGATGTGAACAGTGTGAAAACGGCAGGTGATGGCTATATGCAGCGCCAAGGCTATACGCTGATTTGGTTTGGCTGGCAGGCTGATGTTTTGCCGGGGAACAACAGAATGGTATTGACTGTTCCGATAGCCAAAAACAAAGACGGATCTGAGATCACAGGGGTTGTGCGCAGTGAATTGTTTTCGCCTTCCCCCACAACCACGCTCAATTTATCGAGTGGTTGGTTTACCTCTCTCATAACCGCGGCCTATCCCACAGCCGATACGGATAACAAAACAGTTTTTCCGGATGGATTCAAAGCCAGTCTGACCCAGCGTGATCGGGAATCGGGTTTGCGCGTTGAAATCCCCAGCAATGAATGGTCGTTTGCATCCTGTCCGGATAAAGCGTCGCCAAAGCCGTCAGCAACGCAAATTTGCTATCCTGCGGGGTTTAAATCCAATCGTATCTATG
>CAIJVU010000070.1 GCA_903824185.1 uncultured Hyphomicrobiales bacterium | reverse complement strand
CTCAACAACCGGAAAGCCACTCTCGCGGATCCTGTCCTTCAGATCCCTCTGCCTTAAACGGTCATCCTCCAAAGTCGGGACGTAATCCCCTCCCTTGGCTGCAGCGTAATCCGCCGATCTAAAATAGAAGAACGCGCGGCCTGCCATTTTGGGATCGTTTAAAACCCCGTGCAGGATCTCAAGCTCCGTGACGCTCTTCCCGCCCCGGTGATCAAGTAACCACGAATGTCGTTCCAATAGATCAAGCGCATATCCGCCCGACGGCGGTATCCAGCCATAGCGTTCGCCGAGCATCCCCACAAAATAGGGTCTTGCCCGATCAATCTCGGCCAAACAGATCGGAAGCACTTCGCCGCGCTCCGCCTGCTCGGCCGAAATCCCCCATCTCAGGTCAACATCAACCAGTTCAACAAAACGGTCCTTAAGTCTCGCCCGTAACGCCGGAAAAACCCGACGGACCAGTAAATCCCGCTCCTCCCCAAAGTCCCGGAAGGTAGAGGATAAAAATATCCGGGCACTGCGGGAGGCGGTCATTGGAGGTTTCCATCATTATTCGAATAGCGTAACTTTACTACGCATTTGTGTGTATGTTAATTTTTTAAAAAATATGAAAAACTTAATTGACAAAATAGATTTAATTAGATCTATATAATTTATGAATTTATCAGATCTAACATCTTTATCTCTCACCCACGGCCAAGTCGCTTACGTGGTCGATGGTATGCACATTGTCGAATGGCTTGACCGTCCCGCACTCGACTCTGTGTTAAAGAAATTTCGCCGCGAAGGTGTGCCCGACTTCAAGAAGGGCGGTCAGGTAGGCCGACAGGGCTCGGATTTTGAATATAAATTCGAGCATATGATGGATTGCGTCGTAGCCATGAAGCTGGTGGCCGACGGTTTAGCGTTTCGTCACGTTGTTGGCTTGATGAAGTCTGACCCTGATAAGCTCTGGCAGTGTTATATTAAGGCCTATTTGGAGGCCGACACGGGGCAGGGCGCGGATTTAGAGATTAAGTCAGTTGACGGCCGCAAGGTGACTATTGGCGGTCTATACTTGGATTTTCATGCGATTTTTTCAAAATACGGTGTACTTTCAACGCCGGGGCCGCGTTTGCTAGACCCTTGGCAAGCATTAAACCGTTATATGGGTTTTTATGCAGGGCTTCACCCCACAGGGATGGTCCGTTTGAGCCAATTGGCTACGGAAGCCGTTAGGCTTGCTAAAGACGCGCCCGTCATCAAAAGAGGTCGGAAGACTTAAGCGGATTAGCGATTATTTGCGGTATGCCCTCTTGACCTATTGACGCCCCATATGCATCTATATATAAAGGTGCAGATGGATCTTGATTCATGCGGTCGCCGAAAGCGCCGGATGATCTCTTCAGTCAGGAGTTGTTCCTATGGATCAAAAATCAAATGTGCGGGTTCGTGAGCCGCTTCTTTCCGTAGATGGTGTCGCAAAAGCCCTTCAACTGAGTGTGAGGACGGTTCGCCGGATGATTGCATCTGGTGATCTTCCGGTTATCCGTTTTGGCCGTGCAGTGAGAGTGCGGCAGTTGGATCTTGATGCCCTTATTGGGCGCCAAATGCGGGGAGGCGGACTATGAGTTTACTTCCGAATTCCAGTCATTATGTGTCAATTCAAGTCATTGTAAATGCTATTTAAAATATATGTTCGGTAATAAGTACATGTCTTAATGGCATTGGTTTTTGGTATTGTATTTTACCGAAAATGCATTACAGTCATGATCTGTCTTACCGAGGCCATTGGAGGCAAGGATGAGCGGCTCACGAGGTTTGATGCTGGCTGATGTATTGGAGGCGATCTCGCGACAGGAGCTGTCGCCGACTGTCAAACGCGATATGGCATCGGCTCTTCGCAAGGTCGGATCTTTGTTGGGACGCAGTCTTCAGGAAATCCCTGCCGATCCCGCCCGTCTGAACGCTCGCTTCCAATCAATCGTTCCGTCCGTCCACGGGATCAGCCAGCAACGCTGGGCCAATGTGCGCTCGCTGACATTGAAAGCCATCGGGCTTGTCAGGCCCGTGATGCCGGGTCGGCGTATGAATACGATGACATCCGCTTGGCAGGTGATACTCGATCGGGTCGAGAGCCAATCAGCCCGTTTTCGTCTGGGGCCGTTGTGCCGCTTTTTGTCGGAGGAAGGCATCGAACCGGCGGCTGTTACCACAGATCATTTGCTTGGCTACCGTGACCGGTTGCTGAATGAAAGCATTCGCAGCAAACCCGAACTCACATGGGATTCTTTGCTTTGGCAATGGAATAAGGCTGTGCGCGAAATCGAGGGTTTCCCACAGGTTATCATTGAGCGTGCGCAACGCCGTGAACGCAAGACGCTGGATGAAGCAGAATTTTTGCCATCGCTTTTGGCAGACCGTGATGCCTGGCTGGATCGTTTGCAGGGCGAGAGCTTTCTGGATGAAGGCCCGATCCATGCTGTCTCCTCCTCCACCCGTAAGACACGGGCCTACCAGGTCCACTATTTTGCAAGTGCGTCTGTTCGGGCAGGAATTGATGTCGGGTCTTTGAAGTCCCTGGCTGATCTTGTCGCGGACGACAATTTTGAAAAGGTGATGCGGTATATCTTTGACGACCAGTCCCGCAAAAAATCATCACATCTTGCTGGGATAGGCGGAGCCATGATTGCGATCGCTCGCCATTGGGTTCTCCCCAAAAGCGGATTGTCCGATATCGAATGCCAGACAATTCTGAGCCGTATGCGGTTTATCGTGAGCCGTGTAAGCCCAGAGCAGGATGGGCTGACCGAGAAAAATCACGAGCGGCTGATGCAATTTGAATCGGACGAAGCAATCGGAAGGTTTTTGAACCTGCCGGATACATTGCGCGCCGAAATCGACAAAAACAAATTGCCGATTTCGCAAAAGCACGCAGTGGCCGATGTTGTGCTGGCGCTGGAAATTATGCTGGTTGCACCGGTTCGGATGAAAAATCTGATCGGCATCCGGATCGACAAACATCTGGTGCGGTATCGTGATGGTTATATGCTGGTGTTTGAAAAGGCCGAGGTCAAAAACAAGACACGACTTCAATTCAAACTGCCACAGCCAACCTGTGAAGTGATCGACTGGTATCTGAAATCAATCAGGTCTGAACGGGTGAAGGGCGATACCGATGCACTTTTCCTCGGCGAAGACGGCATACAGCCCAAGGCCCAAAGTTCTCTCGCCAACCAGCTTTCCAAAAAGGTCTATGAGAAGACGGGGCTCAAATTCAATGCGCATCTGATCCGCCATGTGACATCGTTCTTGTATCTCAACGAGGTTCCGGGCGGTCATCATGTCTTGCGTCTGGTGCTTGGCCATAAAAGCGTCGATATGCTTCAGCGTGCTTATACCGGTGCAGAAACAAAATCAGCCCATCACCATTTTGACGGTGTCATCCGCGGATTGCGGGATCGCCATGCACAACCTGCCAAACGCGGTCGACCGCCCAAATCAGAATCTTTGGATCAAGTACGGGCACGACAGACTGGCTTTCTTCCGGATCATGGACGTTTGAAAAAGAGGGGGGATTGATGGTTGGTCGTTATCATATCAATCCGAATTCGGCGGTAATGCCGATCGCCTTATGGCCGGAAGAAGACCGTTCTTTGTGGCTTCAAGTTTTGGAACACGATGATCCCTTCTCGGAAGTTGGCAAACGTTCACATCTTCGCAGCATTTCAAATCATAAAGTCGAAAAGGGATATGGCCGATATCTGACCTGTCTGTCGCGCCACGAACCGGAGGCATTGAAAGGTCCTGCCTGTGACCGGATCAACAGCGATCGGGTCAAAAGGTTTATTGCGGATATGGAGGCGGAGGGAAATCGCAAGATGACCCTACTTGCGCGTCTGCAGGAACTGCATTCAATCGCCGTTATTCTTGATCCCGGGAACTCCTTCCAATTCATCAAGAATTTCGAGGCTCGTATCCGGCAGCGAACTGAAGCAAGCAGACATGCCGAGCGCCCCTTCACGGCAACAGACGAATTGCTCTCGCTCGGGTTAAAGCTCATGCAGAATGCCGGGCAACAGACAACCGACAGGTTGAGGGCGATTGATTATCGTGACGGTTTGCTGATCGCGCTTCTTGCTTTGCGGCCCATGCGGCGCAAAAACTTCGCGGCATTGAAGCTCGATCAAAATGTTGTCCAATTGGATGGTATCTGGCGCATCAGGCTCGGTCCTGAGGAGACCAAGACGCACAACAGGATTGATGTGGAGTGGCCTTCAGAATTGGTCGGGCCGCTGGAAATCTATCTGGCAGTTCATCGCCCGATATTGATGGGCATTATCGGTCGTTGGCATAAGCCTATAGATGATGCTCTTTGGGTGTCATCAAATGGATCGCCGTTAACGGAAATGGCATTCTATCAGCAGGTAACAAAGCGGACAGCAGAGGCTTTCGGCAAGCCGGTCAATCCACACGCGTTCCGCCACAGTGCGGCATCCACTTTGGCGTGCGAAGACCCGGCCCATGTACGGATCAGCGCAACGATTCTGGGGCATTCGCGTTTTCAAACTACCGAGCAATATTACATCATGGCGCAACAGGCGCAGGCGCATGAGGCCTTTGCCGAATTGATGCTCACTCTCCGCAAACAGGCAAGAGATCAAAAAGCATCAGACACGACATATAAAGCCCAGGATCGCAAACGGTCATGACAGTGCTGCGTGCCCCCAAGCATTACCGGATCCAGCCACGCGGTCTCTCTCGCGTCGAGGCAGCCGATTATATCGGGGTGTCACCCACGACCTTTGACAAGCTAGTGGCCGACGGCCGTATGCCTGCGCCTAAACAGATCAATTCACGCAATGTCTGGGATGTGCGTCAACTGGACCTTGCCTTCGAGGGACTTCCATCCGACGATCCGGATCTTGAGGATCCTTTCAGTGCTGTGAGGCTTTAGGGATAAAAGCTATGGTTGATATACGGCTGAAATACCTTGTTGAAGATGTGGACCGGCATGGCAATGTCCGGATCTATTTCCGGAGGCCAGGCCATCCAAAGATTCGTATTTACGGATTGCCGGGTTCTGCCGAATTCCAGAAAGCCTATGCCGATGCGATTGCGCGGACAAAGCCCGGTCAGGCGTCTGTAGCAGGCGAAAAAAAGGCACAGGGGTCTCTCGCCTGGCTGTGCATGAAATATTATGCTTCCGCTGAGTTCAAACAGCTTGATCAGCGGACCCAATATGTCCGCCGTCGTATTCTTGACGGGTTATGCCTGAAGGGAGCGGGGCCACTGCCTTATGCTCGATTGACATCCCTGAGCATATTGCAATGGCGCGACTCAAAAGTGGACAAGCCAGAGGCCGCCAATGGTCTGGTCAAGGCCTTGCGGCAATTGTTCGCTTTTGCAGTTGAATATCGCTATGTCACTCGCAATCCGGCCAAGGATGTCAAATACCTCAAAAGTTTTTCTGAGGGGCACCATTCCTGGTCGGAGGAAGAGATCCAACAGTTCAGGGCACATCACCCTGTCGGTTCTCGAGCGCTGCTTGCGCTATCTCTGCTTCTCTATACCGGCCAGCGCCGCTCCGACATTGTGATGCTCGGAGAGAGAAACCGCATGGGTCATTTTTTGAAATTCACACAACAAAAAAATCATCACCGCAAACCTGTCCATCTCGTGCTTCCCCTGCATCCCGAGCTCGAACGGATACTGGAGGCAACCCCATCTACGGGGGAGACTTATCTTCTGACCGAATTCGGAAAGCCCTTCACATCCAACGGGTTCGGAAACAGGTTCCGTAAATGGTGTGACGAGGCAGGTTTGCCCAATCATTGTTCGGCACATGGCCTGCGCAAAGCCGCTGCTGCCCGCCTCGCCGAGGCCGGTGCAACCGAGCTCGAAATCCGTGCTGTCACAGGTCACCAGACCTCGCATGAGGTCAATCGCTACACCAAAGCTGCCAATCAAAAGCGTATGGCAGAGGCAGGAATGTCGAAACTTTTGGGGAACAAAATTGTCCCACTTTTTCCCGATGAAACAGTCCCACCAAAAAATAATAAAATAAAATCAACGGCTTATGAAAAGAGTGGTGCCCCTAGCCGGAATCGAACCAGCACTCCTTGCGGAATCCGATTTTGAGTGTCGAGCGTTAGGGGTTAGTGAATTGATATTAAAGAGATTATTTGGTATCTGTGTAGTTTTCCTGTGTAGTTTATGCTGTGTACATAGCTCAGTCCTGTTCATTTTGAAAATGCAAAACCTTTCCTGATCAATCTAGATGATTTTGTGCTTGGTTCGCAATCTTAATCTCTACGATTTACATTAGGTCGTATTCAGGACCAACATGATGACTGCTAATACTTTCTACGCAATAAAAGTCCTCAGCTTTGATCTCTTTTATTATTTCATAGCATGAATTCAGTTTTGCCCACTCAACCGTCTCTTGCCAACGGTGTTTTTTATCATGGTCGTTAGTGTAGGCCCAACCAGCAAGGATGAGAGGTACTGGCGGTTGTGGCGGTATGCATAAATTTGTGCGAGCAAAAACTTCCAGCTTTTTGTGAATATCATGCCAAACGTCTGCATTGGGACAAACTTGTTTCACTTGTTACAACTCCATGCAAACTGTGCAGGATCAGACTACACAGAGTTACAAGAAATCAAAACATACCAAATGATCCTGCTGAACCTTTTTTTATCAAATTTGCTGCTTAAAGTTCATTGCCAAGGTTAAATATCCTTAAAGGGCATCTTATTAACCTACTGATTTATATAAGAAAATTATAATCATTCATGCGCTATGCAAAATGCTCATAAAAGTGCTTGATTAGCAGGGCCATTCTTGGCTACATACAAACCATACTGGTTACGATTGGTATGCTTAGATAGCTCTTAGTAGCTGATTTTTATGCATATATTTGTTGAGCCCCTATGGCGGAACTGGTAGACGCGTCCGACTCAAAATCGGATTCCGCAAGGAGTGCTGGTTCGATTCCGGCTAGGGGCACCACAACCAAATATGTAACTAAATCAACCGTTTCCTAACCAAAACAATCTCAATTTGCTCGTATCATAATACAATAGTCTTTTTAATCTTACATTGCCTGCAAATGTCTTAGTCCTTGTCATTTAATCAAATTCATCAACATGCAATAATAATTTTCTTATCTTCTAAGTGTTCCTCTGTACGGCAGTTTTGATGTTTCTATTTTAATATCATCTGAATTAAATTTGGGGCTGACATAGATAGCAGAAAAAGGCTATTTATGTCAGATGGTTAGGAAAAGGCGAAAAAGCAGACTTTTACCAAGTATTCAAAAGCGTTTACTTGAGCAATTTGCGGCAGGTGTTTCTG
>CAIJVU010000069.1 GCA_903824185.1 uncultured Hyphomicrobiales bacterium | reverse complement strand
ATGGTGTGCCGAAGGCGCATTTTGGGCTATTTTTGAAGGAGTGTGAGTGGCGTTTCAATAACAGTGACCCAACGCTCCAATTAACAACGTTAAAACAATGGGTTAAACGCTATCTAAGGTGATTATCTGGGACAGCCCCATTTTTTTTATGTTGATTTACTACCGAACAAATAGCCTAATGCTAAAGTTACTATACTGAGCATTGATGTTAAAAATTTAAAGAAGTCGTCAAATTGTTTATCAAATTTAAATATACCAGCAGAACAACCAATAAAAATAAAGCATAAAACTATAACTATAATTGCGGCATTTCCTGACTTTTCTGAGCCAGTCCCCATGAATGCGCCAATCCAGCCTTTTTGTAAATTTTGCTTGTTTAGGTCATGGGCGTTCTGTAACTCTAATTCTTTTAGCGCAGCCTCGTCAGGTGCCCTGATTGTTGGTTCTGCTTTCCTTGCATCTGCGACAGATACAGTATCAAGATTGGCGGGCTTGGTTGACAAAATATTCTCTCACAATATCGTTAGAAATATACGTGCTGCCTTGAGATTTAGATAATTGCCATGGCGACCCATTTTCATGTGTCATAGTTGATAAGGTTACAGCGGAAATTCCGATATATTTTTCCCATGCTATATCTATAGACTCGTAAAGCTCTTTGCATTTTTCATTTATAATAAATGGTTTGCCACTGTCTTCATCCGGTAAATACTCAGTGACTCTGCCGCCACCAAATTTTTTTAATTCATGATATATTGTTCCTATAACGGGGCCATAGGGCCACACCTCAAACAGCAGATCAACGGCAGGGCTACCGGTGGTCGCTAAATGCCAGCCGTGCACATAAAAAAGCATTTTCTGTGCTTTCATAGGCGACATATCAATACGAGCCTCTTTGAATGCTCTTTGAAGTATTGTATTCATAACATGCTTAGTTTTAAAACCGTTATCCATCATCACTTCCACCTTGCAGTTGCCGTATTTAGAGTGATTTTCGCCCTCTCTACCGCACTAAGGGATTGCGATAGCGCATTTACATCCGCAATCCCGTTTTTGAATTTGATCGATGGTGTCTTTGTCGCCTCTGTGGTCTCGCCAATAGGCCATCTAGCCACCAATGCTGTCCAGCCAATAAAATTGGATGGGCGCTTCTGTCCTTGTGGGCCTGTTGGCATGACGTCAGTTTCCCTTGTTGAGCAATTTTTCTTTGCGCCTAGGAAAATTTCAAACGAATATATACGAAATAGACATAATTCTCAAGATTTGAGACTAAAAAACTGAAAGATTTTTTATAGTTCTTTTAGCCTATTAAAAAACCCAGTATTATCTAATGATTATTGATAATCAGGCAAAACAAATCACCCCGCATGCGCGGGGTGAGAGGGGTGATCAGGCAAGTGCTTACACGTCGAGATTGGCGACGCTCAAGGCATTGGACTGGATGAATTCGCGGCGGGGTTCGACCACATCGCCCATCAGCTTGTTGAAGATGTCATCGGCATCGATCACATCGCGCACGCGCACCTGCAACAGCGAGCGCACATTGCGGTCAAGCGTCGTTTCCCACAGCTGTTCGGGGTTCATTTCGCCGAGGCCTTTATAGCGTTGCAGCGTGATCCCTTTGCGACCGATAGCGGTCACGGCATCAAACAAAGCCATCGGGCCATGCACCGTCTGGTCGTCGCCTTTGCGGGTGAAGGTGACAGGCTCGACAAACACTTCCGCCATGGAAGCGCGGTGGTCATAGAGCTTGCGGGCATCGGCGGAGGCCAGCAAGGCCTGATCGATCAGCGTGACTTGTTTCACGCCGCGCACCGTGCGCTCGAAATGATAGCCGTTGTTTTCAATCCGCGCAGTCCAGCCGCGCTCTGTATCATCGGCCAAGGCATTGAGCTGGAAGGCAATCTGCTGGGCTTTCGCCATGGCATCCGCCTCGTCGGTGATGGGATGCAAGGCCCCGACAATAGCGGCCTGTTCGATGGTCTTGCGGTCATAGCGCGAATGCAGGCCGGTGATCAGCGTGCGCACCAGCCGCGCCTCCTCCAGAATGGAGCGCAGATCAAGGCCGGCGCGTTCCTCGCCCGAACCGAGCCGCAACAAGGCACCGTCAAGCCCCTGTTCGATCAGGTAATCTTCCAAAGCCCGCTCGTCTTTGAGATATTGCTGGGCCTTGCCGCGCGTCACTTTATAGAGCGGCGGTTGCGCGATGAACAAATGGCCGCGCTCGATCAATTCCGGCATTTGCCGGAAGAAGAAGGTCAGCAACAGAGTGCGGATATGGCTGCCGTCGACATCCGCGTCCGTCATGATGATGATTTTGTGATAGCGCAATTTGTCGGCATTGAATTCTTCTTTGCCGATGCCAGTGCCCAAAGCGGTGATAAGCGTGCCGATTTCCTGCGACGACAACATCTTGTCAAAGCGCGCCCGCTCGACATTGAGAATTTTACCGCGCAAGGGCAGCACGGCCTGATATTCGCGGTTGCGGCCCTGTTTGGCAGAGCCACCGGCGGAGTCACCCTCGACCAGAAACAATTCGGCTTTGGAAGGATCACGCTCCTGACAATCGGCCAATTTGCCGGGCAGGGAGGCGATATCCAGCGCGCCTTTGCGGCGGGTGAGTTCGCGGGCTTTGCGGGCGGCCTCGCGGGCAGCCGCCGCTTCCACCACTTTGCCGACCACGGCCTTGGCTTCGGAAGGGTGCTCTTCAAGCCAGATTTGCAGTGCTTCGCCGAGCAGGTTTTCCACCACCGGACGCACTTCCGAGGAGACCAGCTTGTCTTTGGTCTGGGAGGAGAATTTCGGGTCCGGCACTTTCACGGACAAAACCGCCGTCAGGCCTTCGCGGCAATCGTCGCCGGTCAAGGAGACCTTTTCTTTTTTGGTAATGCCGGAGCTTTCGGCATAGCCGGTGATTTGACGGGTCATCGCGGCGCGGAAACCGGCAAGATGGGTGCCGCCGTCCCGCTGCGGGATATTGTTGGTGAAGCATAAAACGCTTTCGTGATAGCTCTCGTTCCACCACAGGCCCGCTTCCACCACAATGCCGTCGCGTTCGGCCTTGACCATCACGGGGGCGGAGATCAGCGGCGCTTTGGCGCGGTCGAGATAGCGCACAAAGGCTTCAAGCCCGCCTTCATAATACAAGATCGCTTGCTTTTCTTCGGCGCCACGGCGGTCGGTGAAAATGATATTGACGCCGGAATTCAGGAAGGCGAGTTCGCGCAACCGGTGTTCGAGCGTGTTGTAATCAAATTCGACCATGGTGAAGGTTTCGGTCGAGGGCAGGAAGGTCACTTCCGTGCCGCGCTTGTCGCCCGAGGGGCCGAGCCGCTCAAGCGGCGCTTTGGCATCGCCATGTTCGAAGGTCATCACATGCTCGTAGCCATCGCGCCAGATGCGCAGGCGCAGCCATTTCGACAAGGCATTGACCACCGACACGCCGACGCCATGCAGGCCGCCCGACACTTTGTAGGAGTTCTGGTCGAATTTACCGCCCGCATGCAATTGCGTCATGATCACTTCGGCCGCCGAAACCCCCTCTTCGGTATGGATATCGGTGGGGATGCCGCGTCCGTTGTCGGTGACGGTGCAGGATCCGTCGGGATTGAGCGTCACGGTCACTTCCGTGGCGTGACCGGCCAGCGCCTCGTCAATCGCATTATCGACGACTTCGTAAACCATGTGATGCAGGCCCGAGCCGTCATCGGTGTCGCCGATATACATGCCGGGGCGCTTGCGGACGGCATCCAAGCCTTTGAGAACTTTAATAGAATCGGCACCATAGGCGGGGGAGGTGTCTTCGCGCTGATCGGTGTCGGACATGTTCGGAAAAAGACCTTGCTTGGATTTGAGGGGATCGCGGGCGCACAGGCCTTTGATTCGCTTTCAACCTATACAGGAAAGCACGGCTTCTTTCACCCTTTAAAGGTGTTTTAGGTGCCTGATTTTCCTTGTTTTTGACAGTTTTTTGACCGGTGTCTGACAGGTCGGGCCTTTGGCTGCTTAAAGGCGTTCGGCGGTGCCCGGTGTGACGGTCCAGCATTCGGCGGAGGCGGGCATTTTGGCGAAGGCGGAGGGATCGGCGCCGGTCATGAAAACCTGCACGCCCATCTGGTCCAACCGCTCGAACAACGCCTGTCTGCGGCGCGGATCAAGATGGGCCGCCACCTCGTCCAGCAGGATCAGCGGCGCAATGCCGGCCATGGTGCTCAAAAGCTGCGCATGCGCCAGCACAAGGCCGATCAGCAGGGCTTTTTGTTCGCCGGTCGAGGCCTGATGCGCCTCGATGCCTTTGGGGCCGTGATGCACCACGAGGTCGGAGGCATGCGGGCCGATCAGCGTCCGGCCCGCCGCCTTGTCGCGCCAGCGGCTGTCGCGCAGCCAGTCGCGGTAACTGTCCTCGACATCAAGGGCTGGCGATGTGGCCAATTCGGCTTCGATGGGCCCGTCCAGCGCCAGTTGCGCCCATGGAAAGGGCGAGGTGTCATCGCGGCTTTCGAGAATGAGGCCGGCGAGCCGCCCCAGCGTTTCGCGGCGGGCGGCAGCCACAGCCACGCCTGTTTCGGCAATCTCACGCTCAATCGCATCGAGCCAGGTGTCATCGGGCCTGTCTTGTTCCAGTAATTTGTTGCGCGAGCGCAGCGCGCGTTCAAGCGCTGAGACCCGCCCGCCATGGTCGGGGTTCACCGCCAGCACCAGCCGGTCCAAAAACCGCCGCCGGTCGCCCGCTGGACCCGCAAACAGCCCGTCAAAGGCGGGCGTCAGCCAGACCAGCCGCAAATGATCGGCAAAGGCGCTGGCCGAGGGCACGCTCACCCCGTCGATCCGGCAGCGCCGTCCGGGGGTCTCGCTGCCTGCGGGCTCGTAGCCCGTGCCCAGACGCCGGCTGTCGCCATCGGGTTCATCGAGACTGAGCGACAGGGAAAAGCCGCCCGAAGACCCGTGGCGGGCCATATCGCCGAGCTCGATCCGCCGCAAACCGCGGCCGGGGGTGAAGAGCGATAGGGCTTCGAGGAGATTGGTTTTGCCCGCGCCGTTTTCGCCGGTAAAGGCAATCAGCCGATGCTCGAAATCAAGGCTTGTCTGCGCATAGGAGCGAAAATCCTGCAGCATCAAGCGGCGCACGAAGGGCAGTCGCTGCAAAGACTCTGTCATCCGGCTGCACCTCAGTCCGAGGCGGGATTACACCCGCATCGGCATCAGCACATAAAGGGCGTTGGAGCCTTCGCGGTCCTGCACCAAAGTGGGGGAGCCCGCATCCGACAATTTGAAAAAGGCGGTGTCGCTGTCAAGCTGACCCATGATGTCGAGCAGATAGCGCGCATTGAAGCCGATCTCGAGCGGGCTTGCCTCGTAATCCACTTCCACTTCTTCGGTCGCAGAGCCCGAATCCGGATTGGTCACGGACAAAGTCAGCTTGCGGTCGGCCACGGCCAGTTTCACCGCGCGGCCGCGTTCGGAGGAGATGGTCGACACGCGGTCAACGGCGGCTGCAAATTCGGATTTGTCGGCCACCAGAACCTTGTCATTGCCCGCGGGGATGACGCGCTGGTAATCGGGGAAAGTGCCGTCGATCAGCTTGGAGGTGAGGACCACGCTGCCAAAGGTCAGTCGGATCTTGCTAGCCGACATTTCAATGCGCACCTGTTCACCGGCAATCTCGACGAGTTTGATGATCTCGTTGACGGCCTTGCGCGGAATGATAATGCCGGGCATGCCGTTCGAGCCCTCTGGCGCAGGGGTTTCCACGCGGGCCAGACGATGGCCGTCCGTGGCAACCGCTCGCAACACCACGCCCCCGTCCACCTCGATGGTGTGCAGGAAAATGCCGTTGAGATAATAGCGGGTTTCTTCGGTCGAAATGGCAAATTGGGTCTTTTCGATCAAGCGATGCAGATCGGCAGCGCCCACCGTAAAGGTATGGCTCATATCGCCTGCGGCCAGATCGGGGAAATCGCTGTCGGGCAGTGTTTGCAAGGTAAAGCGCGAGCGGCCCGAACGGATCACCATCTGCTGGTTGTCGCTGCCGGTTTCAAGCGAGACCTGCGCGCCATCGGGCAATTTGCGGATGATGTCATGCAACATATGCGCCGCCACCGTTGTTGCACCCGCTTTTTCAATGTCGGCGGGCAGGGTTTCGGTGACTTCCAGATCGAGATCGGTCGCGCGCAGATTCAGCACGCCCTGTTCGGCCCGCAGCAACACATTCGACAAGATCGGGATGGTGGTCCGGCGCTCGACAACGCGATGCACATGGCTGAGCGACTTCAACAGGGATGCGCGTTCAACGGTGACCTTCATGATTTCGCTGCTCTCTTCATCATTCGTGCGGATCAGCCGTGACGACTGATCGTGATTGTTCTCAAAGCCGCCGGATCGGATCGGCGGGGCGACACTGTCGCAAGGCTCTGGGGGAAAGGCAAGCAAGGGGCCGCCTCAAGACAGGCTGATCCACAGGAGATCAGCCCGTTTTAGGGGCTTACAGGCTCAAAAAGCCGTGTGAACAGCCAAAACCCTGCTTAATCCTGCAGCATCCGCTTGAGGAGCTCGACATCCTCGCGCAGGCCGTTATCGGCCCCGACAGCGGCCTCGATTTTACGTACGGCATGCAAAACGGTTGTGTGGTCGCGCCCACCGAAACGGCGGCCGATTTCCGGCAAAGAGCGCAAGGTCAGGACTTTCGACAAATACATCGCCACCTGACGCGGCTTCACCACACCGGCGGAGCGGCGGGAGGACAAAATATCGGCGCGGCTGACATTGTAATGGGTCGCCACCAGTTTCTGGATGTCCTCGATCTTGACTTTGCGCGGCTCGCGCGCCCGCACCAGATCGCGGATCGCCGCATCGGCGGCTTCCAGTGACAAGACCCCGCCGGTCAAGGTCGAATGGGCGAGCAGGCGATTGACCGCCCCGTCAAGATCACGCCCATTGGTGGTGACCTGATGCGCGACATGGTTGAGCACTTCCGTGCTCACCGAGAAGCTGGGGTGATGCTGCTTGGCAGCGGCAATGCGGCTCTCGATGATTTTCACCCGCAGGGCTTCATCAAGCGATCCCATCTCGACAACCAGACCACCGGCCAGACGCGAGCGCACCCGCTCGTCAAGGCTTTCGAGATCAGACGGCGGACGGTCGGCGGCCACAACCACCTGCCGACCGGCATCGATCAAGGCATTGAGGGTGTGCGAAAATTCCTGCTGGATCGACTTGCCTTGCAAAAACTGCACATCGTCGATGATCAGAATATCAATGCCGCGCAAACGCTCTTTGAAGGCGAGCGCGGTTTGGGCCTTCAAGGCCGTCACAAAATCATACATGAAGCGGTCGGCGGTGAGATAGATCATCCGGCATTGCGACTGCATCACTTCATGCCCGATGGCATGCAGCAAATGGGTTTTGCCAAGCCCCACCGAGGAGTGGATGTAAAGCGGATTGTACAACAAAGGCGAGCCGCGCTCGATGCGGGCAATGCGTTCGGCGGCTGCATGCGCCAAGGCATTGGAGCGGCCCACCAGAAAGCTTGCAAAGGTCAGGCGGCGATCAAGCGGCGAACCGGACAGACCATCGGCTTCCGTCGGCAGGGTCCGCTCTTCCAGATGCTCCATGGCCAGACTGTCAATCGTCGGGCGAGCCACTGAAGATGGCGTATCGGCCATGGGTTTGCTCCGGGAGGGCATTTTTTGCAAAGCGGAGCGCACACTCAATTCGATATCGCGCACGCCGGTCAATTCTTCTGCGGCCAATTGACGGACGCGGTCAATGTAATGGGCCTGAATCCAGCTTTTCAAAAAGCGGGTGGGCACGGACAGATGCGCTGTGTCCGAAGCCACTTCGACCAATTCCAAACGGCCGAACCAGCTGGAAAAAACATCCTCGCCCAATTCGGCGCGCAGACGGCGTTTCACGCGGTCCCATGCGTCGGCAAAAGAGGGTGAAGAAGAAGGGGTGGAATGCATCTCGTCCTTGGCGTGTGCGTTTGATTTCTGGCTTGCACCAGCGGCTAGATCTAAGGGCGAGCGGTGGGAGTGCGACATTAATTTATGCTCTCGAACTTTTATTCACTGACCATGATTTTGAAGAGGCCTGATCAGTTTAAATGGGTTGCATGGAACGCAGAAACTAAGCTGGTCCGGTCTTAGCAATGGTCAGGGACGGGCCCTGCAAGGTCTGAGCAAAAAAAGCGTTTAGTCACTGAAAAACAAAAACCGCGCTCAGACATATTTTAAACCCCCAAATAAAAAGTCCCTGAGCAAAACCAAAAAAGCATGGTCGCAAAGGACAGTATTTCCAACACTCATTTCACCGGTTCGATGAAGCCGTTTCGGTTCTTCGGTCAGGGTGTCTCCTATCACCCGAAACCCAACAACCGCACGGGTTCTGCCGCACCGTCGTCCAGACCATCCCCTTCTGTCTGTTTCCAGTCCAAGAGTGTCTGCCGCTGCCCTGTTCGCGCCGCTTCTGAGAAAGCGTTTGAACGAGACAACACATCACCCTTGCGTGAAAACGCATCCTTACTCAGCTCACGCTTCAATGAAGGATCAGGGACGTCCTGAAGTGAGGGGACATTGGCATGGCGGACAGGGCCTAGGCAATGCGCAACAAGGCGCTGGAGCGTGTATTAGCAGGCAAAGGCAGAGGTTGCGTCTTCTAGTGGAATTGGATTCGTCTACCAACCATCTGCAATTATTAACAAATTTTTAACCTTCTTGCTCAAGATGCCGGATCTAATTTTTTTTTACGTCAGCATGACAGCCGCATGACAGAAAATAAGAACCACGAAAGGTGCAGCGTCTTAGCCTATAACCTTATGAAATCATTGATTAATTTTTGTGCGGTTAGGGCTTGGTTTTCAGCCTGTCGGGCTTGGTTTTTGCTAAAGCCTGTCAAGCAAAATATCTGCGATTTGTGACAAAAAAAAGGTTCTGTTGCAATTTCATCCTAGGACAAAAGGCAAAGAAAAAGCCCGATGAAAATCGGGCTTGACCATCTTGTGGGCGCGTCGCAAAATTTGCGGTTTTGCGCACAGAGTCCTGACCTCTAAGTCAGGGCGACTGAAGACATTGAACGCGTCAGCAAAAAAACTGCGAGACGCGCAAACCTTCAATCAGGCTGTCATCGCCTTCACGGCTTTTGACAAACGCGACACTTTGCGGGATGCGGTGTTGCTATGAACAACGCCCAGCTGAGCAGCACGCATCAAAGCAGGCTGTGCTTCGGCAAAAGCAGCGGTTGCAGCGGCTGCATCACCCGAACGCAGCGCCTCTTCCACTTTTCTCACGTAAGTGCGCATGCGCGAACGACGGGCGCGGTTCACAGCCGTGCGGCGTTCAATCTTACGGGTTGCCTTTTTGGCAGATTTTGTATTCGCCATCTCTAACCTCGAAACCGGATCCGTGCTGCACAAAGGATTTGGTTGCAGACAAAGCCGGAAAAAATATGATCATTTGTGCCGTGCGCGTTTTCAAAACAGCACCGCAGGATGCGGGTCTATAGCTTCTTGAGGGGGCAGCGTCAACGGCTTGGGTGATTTTTTGTTGGAATTTCACTGTCTTTCCCGTCTCTGACCCATTAGGACAAAGGCAGATCTGCCGATGAAATTGCTCGATTCACCTCATTTTACCCCTTGGATGGCCATGCATAGACGGTTCTGGCGGTTTTTGTGGCTTTTTGCACTGCTGGCTGTGGCCTTGGGGCTTTTGGTCTGGCTGTTCAATCTGAAAGCGGGTTTTTGGGTCCGCGTGATCGATGAGCGGGGCCATTGGGCGCAATGGGCCGCGACCGAGCCTTTGTGGGCGCGACTGGTGTTTGTCATGCTCTATGTTGTCTATGTGCTGATCGGTCTGCCCGGCTCCATCTTTTTGACCATGTTGGGCGGGTTTTTCTTTGGCTTTTTGCACGCTTTGCTTCTCTCCTGTCTGGCGGCCACAATGGGGGCTGTGGGTCTGATCGCGCTGGTACGGGTGTTTTTCAGGCCCTGGGCGCAGGCGCGTCTGGGGGCGCGTTATGATCAATGGGCGCAGGGCTTTCGCCGCAATGATCTTTATTATCTCTTGTTCATGCGGCTGATGCCGGTTTTTCCCTTTTGGGTGGTCAATCTGGTGGTGGCGGTCATGGATATGCCGCTCATTCGCTTTGCGCCGGTTTCCTTCGTGGCCATGATGCCGGCGGCCATGGCAGCGGCTTTGGTCGGCACGGGCCTTGAAGAGGCCTTTGTTGAGTCTTCGGCCCAATTAGCCGCCTGTCGCGCGCAAGGGGCGAGTGAAGGGGGGATTGATTGTGCCAGCGCACTCACCATGCCCGATCTCTTGCAGCCCGATTTTTTATGGGCCTTGAGCGTGCTGGCGGTCATGGCTTTGCTGCCGCCGCTGTGGCGGCGTTACCAATCCGTTCAGAAATAAGAGCGGATCTGTTTGGCCGTCTCTTCGGGGGCGCGGTCGAGATTGAGCGAGGAGACAAAGCGTCCCTGCCGATCCATCAGATAGACCAGCGCGGTATGATCCATCACATAGCTTCCCGACTTGTCCTCGACCTTGCGGGCATAGACCCGATAGGCGCGGATGGCCTTTTGGACTTGCTCCGGCGTGCCGGTCAAGCCTGTGATATGGGGATCAAAGCTGGAGAGATAGACAGACAGCAAGGCCTTGTCGTCGCGTTCGGGATCAACCGTGATGAAGTAGGTGTTGAGCCGGTCGGCCTCTTTGCCGAGCGCTTGATAGACCTGCGTCATTTCAAACAAAGCGGTGGGGCAGACATCGGGGCAATGCGTATAGCCGAAAAAAATCACCGATGGATGGCCGAGAAGATCTTTGTCGGTCACAACCCGTCCGTCATGGCTTTGCAATTCGAACGCGCCGCCCAAGGCAGTGGCACCTGTGGTGTTGCGTGATCCGGCCCACCAGATCACCAGACCGCCAAACAGCATCACACCGGCTGTAAACAAAACCAGCGGCAGGACATAACGACGCGCGATCATGGCAGGCAGTCCTTTGTCACAAGAAAGGGGTCAAAAACACCAGGCAAGCGCGGCAGAAACCAGAGCCGTAAACACCGCCGCGCCCTGACTGTGCCATAAAAGGCCGCCCGCAACCAGTAAGACACACGCCACCAAGCCGATCCACAGATGCGGGGAGGGGTGAGACGGCATGATCGGCTTTTCGCTTGGCATTTCATGCCCTCATGCTGGCCCGTTGCAAAGCGTGCTGGAGCGGGAGAAGGGAATCGAACCCTCGACATACAGCTTGGGAAGCTGTCGTTCTACCACTGAACTACTCCCGCCTTCTCTTCTGTCTATCGCGGGGCGGGCGCAAAAGGCAAGTCTGATCACGTGCCAGCGGGCTGGAAATGTTTCGAGAGCTTCAAGCCCTGCCCCTGATAATTGGAGCCTTGCGCCACGCCATAGAGCGAGGCCGGTCGTTCCAGCATCCGCTCATAGACGAGACGGCCGACAATTTGCCCGTCTTCGAGAATGAAGGGCACATCGCGCGAGCGCACTTCCAGCACGGCGCGCGTATTTTGTGCACCGGCCGAGGCATGGCCGAAGCCCGGATCGAAAAATCCGGCATAATGGACGCGGAACTCACCGACCAGCGGATCAAACGGCGTCATTTCCGCGGCATAATCGGCGGGCACGCATACCGCCTCTTTGGAGGCGAGAATGTAAAACTGGCCGGGATCAAGGATCAGCTCGCGGTCCTTGCGGGCCGGAATGGGCTCCCAGAAATCCTGCACCGCGTAATGGCCGATCCTGTCCATATCGACCAGACCGGTATGGCGCTTGGCCCGGTAACCGACCAGATGATTGGCACCGAAACCCGTCAGATCCACGCCCACCGAAATGCCGGACTGGATCGACACATCCGACCCCGCCACCAGCGTTTCCTGACGTTGCAAGTCTGCGGTTTCGGCATCGCTCAAGCGGGCATCGCCTTTGCGCAGGCGGATTTGCGCCAGAGCGGTGCCGGTGCGTACCAGAACGGGGAAGGTGCGCGGCGAAATTTCCAAAAACAGCGGCCCGCGATAGGCAGGCGCGATCTGGTCAAACAAGGTGGCGTGATCGGTGATCAGGCGGGTGAAAACATCGAGCCGTCCGGTCGAGCTTTTCGGATTGGCACTGGCGAGATAGTCGGGGCCGAGATCAAGCGATTCCAGCAATTCCGCGATATAGACCGCGCCGGTTTCCAGCACCGCGCCCTGTGTCAGATCGATCTCGTGCAAGGCCACATCTTTCAACCGGTCCTCGACACGGCGATGCGGACCGGGCAGAAAACTGGCCCGCACCCGCCAGACCCGACGTCCCAGCCGCAAATCCATACTGGCGGGCTGGATTTGCTTTTCACCCACCGGCGCACCGGTGGTGATGCGACCTGAGGCGATCAGGCTGAGAAGGGTCTGGGAGGGGATAATGCCATTCATGCTGGATCTGCCATCAGGGGTGGACATCGGGTTTGGAAATTGCTGGGCCTATTCGGCGGCTTGGTCGGCCGACAATTTTTCCGCTGCCGTTTCCGCCGCATCCACGGTTTTCAGGGCTTCGGGGCTGGGCATGGAAACGATGTTGTAGCCCGAATCCACATAATGGATTTCACCCGTGACCCCGTTGGAGAGATCGGACAGAAGATAAAGCGCCGACCCCCCGACCTCTTCGATGCTGACGGTGCGGCGCAGCGGCGCATGGCGTTTTTGGTAGTTGAACATCAGCCGTGCATCGGCAATGCCGGCACCGGCCAATGTGCGCACCGGCCCAGCCGAAATCGCATTCACACGAATGCCTTCGGGGCCGTAATCATTGGCGAGATAGCGCACCGAGGCTTCAAGGGCGGCCTTGGCCACACCCATCACATTGTAATTGGGCATCACGCGCACCGAACCTGCATAGGTCAGCGTGATCATGCTGCCGCCTTGGGTCATCAAAGCGGCGGCGCGCTTGGCAATTTCAGTAAAAGAGAAGCAGGAAATCAGCATGGTTTTATGGAAGTTCTCGCGGCTTGTATCCGCATAGCGGCCCTTCAACTCGTTCTTGTCGGAGAAGGCGATGGCATGCACCAGAAAGTCGATCGAGCCCCATTGCTGGCGCAAGGTCTCGAACACGCCATCCACCGAGGCAATGTCTTCGACATCGCAGGACAGCACGGTTTTCGAGCCGACGCTGTCCGCCAAAGGGGCCACCCGCTTGTGCAGGCTCTCGCCCTGATAGGTAAAGGCCAGTTCGGCGCCCTGATCGGCCAGCGCCTTGGCAATGCCCCAGGCAATCGAATGGTCGTTGGCGACACCCATTACAAGTCCGCGCTTGCCGCGCATCAGTGAAGACATGGTTGCTTCTCCTGTTATGCCTTCATCATCAAGGCGATGGAATCAAGGCCTGTGGTGCAGGGTGTTTTAGGCGTCGAGATGTTTGATCACCAATGAGGCATTGGTGCCGCCGAAGCCGAAGGAATTCGACAAGACCGCGCCGATTTTGGCATTGTCCACGCGCTTGCGGATAATAGGCATATCGGCAAACAAGGGGTCGATTTCCTCGATATTGGCGCTTTCGCAAATGAAGCCGTGATTCATCATCAGCATGGAATAAATGGCCTCCTGCACACCGGTCGCCCCCAGCGAATGGCCTGTGAGGGATTTGGTGGCGGCAATCGGCGGGCATTTGTCGCCGGTGCCGAACACTTCGCGGATGGCTTCGATTTCCTTGATATCGCCCACAGGGGTCGAGGTGGCATGCGGGTTGATATAGTCGATTTTGACTTTGGTCGTGGCCAGCGCCTGCCGCATGCAGCGCACCGCGCCTTCGCCCGAGGGGGCCACCATGTCATAGCCGTCGGAGGTTGCGCCATAGCCCACGAGCTCGCCATAGATTTTCGCGCCGCGTGCCTTGGCATGTTCGAGCTCTTCGAGCACGAGCACACCGGCCCCGCCTGCAATCACGAAGCCGTCGCGGTTGACGTCATAGGCGCGGGACGCCTTGGCGGGCGTATCGTTATATTTGCTCGACATCGCACCCATGGCATCAAAAAGCACCGACATGGTCCAGTCGAGTTCCTCGCAGCCGCCGGCAAACATCACATCCTGCTTGCCATATTGGATCATTTCATAGGCATTGCCGACACAGTGATTGGAGGTCGCGCAGGCCGAGGAGATGGAATAATTGACGCCCTTGATTTTAAACCAGGTGGCAAGCGTGGCCGAGGCGGTGGAGGACATGGATTTGGGCACGGCAAAGGGGCCGACGCGCTTGGGGCCCTTGTCACGGGCGATATCGGCTGATTCCACCAGCGTGCGGGCCGAAGGGCCGCCCGAGCCCATGATGATGCCGGTGCGCTCGTTGGAAATGTCTTTTTCTTCGAGGCCGGAATCCAGAATGGCCTGATCCATCGCCACATGGTTCCAGGCGGTGCCTTGGGCATGGAAGCGCATGGCGCGGCGGTCGACAATCTCGCTGGGGTCAAGGGTTGGCTCGCCGTGGATTTGCGAGCGGAAGCCTAATTCGGCATAGCGCGGCGCGGCAATGATCCCGGAGCGGGCCTCACGCAAGGAGGCCAGCACTTCCTGCGTATTGTTGCCGATGGAGGAGACGATACCCATTCCCGTGATCACGACGCGTCTCATATGATAACCCTCTCTTGTTCCTGTCCGGTTTTGACGTGGGCCGAACCTCTACGCAGTCCGGTCAAAGGGCATCAAAGCCCTTACTGGCCGTTTTACGCTCTTATACCAAAAACTCATTGTCCCATACACAACAAAAGGCGCCTATGCGTGCGGGGCCTTCTGGTGGCGGGCTTTCATACATCCTCGGGCCCTGAACAAGTGCAGGGCCGTGACGGGGTCAGGATTTGAACAGACCGACCCGCAAATCACTGGCCTCGTAAATGCGGCGGCCATCGGCCTCCAGCCAGCCATCGGCAATGCCAAGCACCAGTTTGGAGCGGAAAACGCGTTTCAAATCGACGCCATAAACCACCTGCTTGACGCTGGGCAGCACCTGATCGGTGAATTTGATCTCGCCGACACCCAAAGCGCGGCCGCGGCCTTCCGCCCCGAGCCAGCCGAGATAAAAGCCGCACATCTGCCACAGAGCATCCAGACCCAGACAGCCGGGCATCACGGGATCACCGATGAAATGGCAGCCGAAAAACCACAAATCGGGTTTTACAGCCAGTTCGGCACGGATAAAGCCTTTGCCATGCGCGCCGCCCGTTTCCGAAATTTCGGCAATCCGGTCAAACATCAGCATGGGCGGGGCGGGCAATTGGGCATTGCCGGGGCCGAACAATTCGCCGCGTCCGCAGGCGAGCAGCTCTTCATATTCGTATTTGGACTGTTGTTGCATCTAAAATGCGGGCTCCATGTCAACAGAAGGAAACAGCCCGCACGCGTCACCACCGCAACGCATGGAGGCCCTTTTCACTTTCTTTGCTATCACAGCCTTGCGCGGCACGAAAGATGCCGGAAAGCCGAAAAAAATCAAAAAGTTGACACATCACGGGCCGGGCGGGCGGTTTGGGTTGCGATTTCGGGCTAATTTTCTTATGCTAGGGGCCAATGTCTGGATCGGGCCCGCTTAAAGGCCCCTTAGAGTGGGATAAAAAGCCCTCATGGCTACGCTTCTGTCTGCTCCGCCCCGTCGCACGAAACAGCCCAACCCCGCTCTCAAAGCGGATACCGGCTGTCTGGTGCATGATTTGCGGCACAAATTGCGCCATGCGGGCCTGCGCCCGACGCGCCAGCGGGTCGGGCTTGGCTGGCTGTTGTTTTCGCGCGGCGATCGCCATGTCACCGCCGAAATGCTGTATGAAGAGGCCAACCGCTCGCGCGTGCCGGTGTCGCTCGCCACCGTCTATAACACGCTGCACCAGTTCCGCGAGGCGGGCTTGCTGCGCGAGGTCGCGGTGGATGGCTCGCGCACCTATTTCGACACCAATACCGGCGATCACCAGCATTTTTACATCGAGAGCGAACACCAGCTGCGCGATATCGACGGCGCGCAGATCGAGGTGGGCCGCCTGCCCGACATCCCCGAGGGCATGGAAGTCGCCCGCGTCGATGTCATCATCCGCCTCCGGCGGAAGAAGTGAGTGGCACAAGCGGATTCTCGCACTGTGCAATATAAGCCGTTCAAAAAACGATAGTTCAGTTTGAGTTATTTCAGCTTGAGTTATCTCAGGTAGAAGCAGGAGCAAGCCCTATCGCTGTTGATACCTCAAGCGGTTCATCCCTTAAGCTGTTTATCCTCTTATATTGTCATTCCGACAGTGTGGATAATTTTACGCGGTTTATTTTTTACGCGCCATGGCGATAGCTAGGCTCAGGACTCATTGTTTAGAGCCAGAAGATCACAGTTGCTGCGATGCAGATAGCGGACATGAAGGTGTGAGCGCATCTGTCGTAGCGTGTGTGGATGCGCCTCCAGTCCTTGAGGCGGCCAAACATGTTCTCGATT
>CAIJVU010000068.1 GCA_903824185.1 uncultured Hyphomicrobiales bacterium | reverse complement strand
GCCATTGCACGCTGATCCCGCTTTTTTATCGAAAAGACGCTGCTTTTTAAAAAAATGGGACAAACTCTGCTAAAGCCCCCTTTCTAGGCGCAAAAAAGCCCGAAGCCTCTTGAACCGGCCGACCAATCGCTCCATTTTGGCGGCATGGCCAAAATTCCTCGTCCTCCCAAAACGACCAAGCCGGAGGTGCATGACCTCGGACCGCATCTCGCGGCTTTGCTGAATCCTGCCCTCAACAAAGGCGACGGCTTTGCCGAAGCCCCGCAAGCGGCCTTTCAAAGCGCGGAACCCGCCGCAGAACTGGAGACGCTGCTCAAACCGCAGACCCGCAGTCGTGACAAGGGCTTGGGACGCGAGGCCATGCTCAAAGAAGGGCCCCGACGGGTGCGTCAGGGCCATGTCGCGCGCTATAGCGATGAAAGCGAGGAAGAGGCGGCCCCCAGCACTGGCGCCAGCGCCAGTATCGCCGCCTTGCAAGATCTGCTGGAAAAAGGCGATCCGAATTTCCGCGCCCAGAAACCCTGGTCCCCGCATCGGCCCGAGCGGCCCGCCAAAAGCGAAGGGGGCAAAGCCTTCAAACTGGTGTCTGTCTATGAGCCCGCAGGCGACCAGCCGCAAGCCATCGAGGCTTTGGTGGCAGGGATTGCCGAACAGGAGCGCGATCAGGTTTTGCTCGGGGTCACGGGATCTGGCAAAACCTTCACCATGGCGCAGGTTATCGAACGCACCCAGCGCCCTGCCTTGATTCTGGCCCCCAACAAAACCTTGGCCGCCCAGCTTTACGGGGAATTCAAAAGCTTCTTTCCCGACAATGCGGTGGAATATTTCGTCAGCTATTACGACTATTACCAGCCCGAAGCCTATGTGGCGCGCACCGACACTTTCATTGAAAAAGAATCCACCATCAATGAACAGATCGACCGCATGCGCCATGCAGCGACCCGTGCTCTGATGGAACGCGACGATGTTATCATTGTCGCCTCGGTCTCCTGCATTTACGGCATCGGTTCGGTGGAAACCTATACGGCCATGACCTTCGGGGTTGCCGTGGGGGAGCGCATTGAACAGCGCCAGCTGATCGCGGATCTTGTGGCCTTGCAATATGAACGCAACAATCAGGATTTCAAGCGCGGCACCTTCCGCGTGCGCGGCGACCTGATCGAAATTTTTCCTGCCCATTATGAGGATCGGGGCTGGCGCATTTCCCTGTTTGGCGACGAAGTGGAAACCATCACCGAATTCGATCCGCTGACCGGCCACAAAACCGCGGAACTCGATTTCATCAAAGTCTATGCGAATTCCCATTATGTGACGCCGCGCCCGACTCTGAATCAAGCCGTCAACCAGATCAAACAAGAACTGAAAAAACGCCTCAATGAATTAAACAATTCAGGCCGCTATCTCGAAGCGCAGCGACTGGACCAGCGCACGACCTTTGATCTTGAAATGCTGGAGGCGACCGGCGTCTGTGCGGGGATCGAGAATTACTCACGCTACCTCACCGGCCGCCTGCCGGGTGAACCGCCGCCCACTTTGTTTGAATATCTGCCCGACAATGCCTTGGTGTTTGCGGATGAAAGCCATGTGACCATTCCGCAAATCGGCGGCATGTATCGCGGCGACTTCCGGCGTAAGGCGACATTGGCGGAATATGGATTCCGCCTACCCTCCTGCCTCGACAACCGCCCTCTTCGTTTCGAGGAATGGGATGCCATGCGCCCGCAAACGGTCCATGTTTCAGCCACGCCCGGCAAATGGGAAATGGAGAGGACCGGCGGCGTCTTTGTCGAACAGGTCATCCGGCCTACAGGCCTGATCGATCCTTTGATCGATATCCGTCCGGCCCGCACACAGGTCGATGATTTATTCGGCGAGGTCAAACGGGTGACAGCCCTGCAATATCGCACGCTGGTGACGGTGCTGACCAAACGGATGGCGGAACAGCTGACCGAATATCTGCATGAGCATGGCATACGGGTGCGCTATATGCATTCGGACATCGATACCATCGAGCGCATCGAGATTATTCGTGATTTGCGGCTTGGGGCCTTTGATGTGCTGATCGGCATCAATTTGTTGCGCGAAGGCCTTGATATTCCCGAATGCGGTCTGGTGGCTATTCTCGACGCCGACAAAGAAGGTTTTCTGCGCTCGGAAACCTCCCTGATCCAGACCATTGGCCGTGCGGCCCGTAATGTCGACGGCAAGGTGATTTTATACGCCGATAAGGTCACGGGCTCGATGGAACGCGCTATTGCAGAGACCAATCGCCGCCGCGAAAAACAGGAAGCCTATAACAGCGCCAACGGCATTACCCCCGAAAGCGTCAAGCGCTCGATCGGCGATATTCTCGACAGTGTTTACGAACGCGACCATGTGCAGGTCGATCTCGGCATGGCCGAACAGGGGGCCTCGTTCGGGCATAATTTCGAAGCAACCATTCAGGATCTGGAAAAGCGCATGAAGGCGGCAGCCGCCGATCTGGATTTCGAGACGGCTGCCCGTTTGCGCGATGAAATCAAACGCCTGCAAGCCACTGAAATGTTGCTAGCCGACGACCCCACAGCGCGCCAGTCCACCATCGAAGACAAAGCCGGCCGCTATGACGGGGAGCGCAGTTATGGTGACAGCGCCAATCTGCCGAAAAGCCGCGCCCGCAAACCCGGTCTCGATGAAATGGGTCCGGATGGGATGGCGGCGGGATCCAAACCCAAAGGTGCGTCTGAACAAAAACGTCCGGCTCGCCGCACTGCGAAGTTTAAAAAACACTGATATTTTTTAGGTCTTTGACGATGACAAAACTCTATATTGCCGTTCCGACCCATAGCAACATGGTCACAGTCGATACAGCCATTTGCGTCTTGGAGTTGGAACGAACATTGCCGAAAATCGGTATCCTGACCAAAACGGCGTTTCACAGCTCGTCTATGATCAGCCATCTCCGCAACACGATTATTGCGCATTTCCTGATAGAAGACGCAACGCATGTGCTGATGGTGGATTCGGACCAGTCAGTTCCAGTCAGCCTTGTGGACCGGATGATCAAATTCGACAAACCTCTGGTCGGTGTGATCTATCCCCGCAGGACTTACGCTCTGCATCAGGTCCGCTATCATGAAACACATCTTGATCCTGAAACCTTTTTAAAGCAGGCGCTGCATTTTGTCGGTGAATTGGAAACCGATACCAAGGGCGAAATCCAAATCCTCAATGGATTTGCACGCGCCAAAAATATTGGCACAGGTGCCATTCTCATCCGGCGCGATACCATCGAAAAAATGATTGCGCATTATCCTGAACTCTTTGGAACCGGCTTTCCCGACGGGGCCGAATATGAAGCCCTCAGATACAACAATTGGGGATTTTTCAATCCCTATACCAAACAATATCAGTCAACGAATTCCGGCGAAGACGTGTCTTTTTGTGACCGCTGGACCCAAATCGGCGGCGAGATCTGGGCGGATGTTGTGACCAATACCGTCCATGTCGGCCGCCATGCTTATACAGGCAATTTTCTGGATCATGTGAATGCCTTGAACGGATCCACTGTCTGAAAACGGTGGCTGGATAAGTCCCCACTGCTCAGGCGCAAAGCCTGAGGGGCAAACCTCTTTGCTGGGTGTGAGGCCAGACGGTTGACAAAAAAAATGACGCCTCAAGACAAACTGCAAGCACGCGGCCGTCTTGAAACGTCAATTGTGTTGACCGGCAACCCGATCAGTGATTGGCCGCAGCGCTATAATCCATCACCAGCCGACGCGAGATTTGTCCGGGCAAGAAGTTATAGGGACCGATTTCAGAAACGGGGGTCACTTCTGCAGCGGTGCCGCAAATGAAGCATTCTTCAAAACTCGCCAATTCATCCGGCATGATCCGGCGCTCGATCACTTCAAGACCTCCGGCGCGTGCCAGATCGATCACTGTGCGGCGGGTAATCCCGTCCAAGAAGCAATCGGCAATCGGCGTATGGATGGCTCCGTCTTTGACAAAGAAAATATTGGCGCCTGTGCATTCGGCGACACGACCCTGCCAATCCAGCATCATGGCATCCGCATAGCCTTTGCGCTCGGCGCGATGTTTGGAAATGGTGCAGATCATGTAAAGGCCGGCTGCTTTGGAATGGCAGGGAGCCGTTGCGGGATCGGGGCGACGATAATCGGCCACATCCAGCTTGATGCCCTTCATTTTGGTCTCGATGTCAAACATTGACGGCCATTCCCATGTAGCAATCGCGACATGGATGGTGGCATGCTGGGCGGCCACAGCCATCATTTCGCTGCCGCGCCACGCGAGCGGGCGCACATAGCAATTGGGTGTGCCGTTTTTCTCAATCACCAATTGCTTGGCCGCATCGATTTCCGCCACAGAATAGGGAATGGTAAAATCGAGATACTCTGCAGATTTGTGGAAACGCTCGGAATGCTCCGTGCTTTTGAAAATTTTGCCGTTATAGGCGCGTTCACCTTCGAAAACAGCCGAACCATAATGCAATCCATGGCTCAGGACATGCAGCTTGGCATCCTGCCACGGCGTCAAAACGCCATCCATCCAAATCCAGCCGTCCCGTAAATCGAAGGGGATGATAGACATTGTCGAATGCTCCTTAATCCGCGTGGTTTCCGCCCCAAATGCGTTGTGATCGCAAGCGCATGGGGCCCTTGTTGTGTCCCCAACCCCTTGACGCGTAGCAATCAAGATGAAATATGTCAATAACACTGACGTAAAAATATCGGGCCTTGCGCACAGGCAAAGGCGGGCCCGCGTTTGAGACCCCTGTAAAAGGATCAATGAGGACGGATGAGCAACGATCTGGGATCGAACCAACGCGACGCAGCCGCCGACACGCATGGCCTCACCCCTGACCATGTCCCGCCTATCGTATCCGATCACCTGTCCAATCCGTCAGATCCATCGCAGGCCATTCCGTTTGATCTGATCGAATTGCTGTTTTTTGCCTATCGGGATTTTGTCAGCGATCCGGACCGGATTTTGGAGCAATATGGGTTTGGCCGCGCCCATCACCGTGTGCTGCATTTTGTCAATCGCCGCGCCGGACTGACCATTGCCGCCTTGCTGGATATTCTGCAAATCACCAAGCAGAGCCTGAACCGCGTCCTCAAGGAACTGATCGAACAAGGCTATATCGAGAGCCGAGCTGGCGCGAGTGACCGGCGTCAGCGCCTTTTATTCCCGACCCCGCGCGGTGAAAAACTCGCCCGTGATCTGGCTTTGCTGCAAAGCAAGCGCATCACGCAGGCCCTCGAAGAGACCGGCCCCCATCATCGGGCCGTGATTGAGGCCTATTTATTGGCACTCATCAACCCTGCAGAACGCGCGGATATTGACAGCCACATCCATGACGCCCTGCACAGGACTGAGGAGGAGCGGCACAGATGAACGCAGCCTCCGCCAAAATACTGCCCGATGATGCGCCCCATATTCTGGTTGTCGATGATGACCGCCGCTTGCGCGAATTGCTGACGCGCTATCTTTCCGACAATGGTTTTCGCATCAGTGCGGCACGCGATACACAAGAGGCCCGCACGGCTTTGTCTGCCTTGCAATTTGATGGCTTGATTGTCGATGTCATGATGCCGGGGGAGAATGGCTTTGATTTTGCCAAATCGATCCGGCAAAATTCCGATGTGCCGATTATGATGCTGACCGCCCGATCGGATGCCGACAACCGCGTGATGGGCCTTGAAATCGGCGTGGATGATTACCTCGGCAAACCCTTCGAACCGCGCGAATTATTGCTGCGCCTTACCAATATCATCAAGCGCGGCTTGACCGTGTCACAAACCAGTGAAGCGGTCGAAGCCATCCGTTTTGGTGATTATCACTTCCATCTCCAACGCGGGGAATTGCGCAGAGGTGACGACGTCGTGCGCCTGACCGAGCGCGAACGTGAGATTTTGACTTTGTTGTCCCGCAAGCCGGGGCAGACCGTGCCGCGCGAAGAATTCGCCGCGCATGAAGATATTTCCAACGAACGAACCGTCGACGTGCAGATCAACCGCTTGCGCCGCAAGATCGAAAGCGATCCGGCCAATCCACTGCATCTGCAAACGGTTCGCGGAATCGGGTATCGCCTCATTGCCACCTGACAGCCCCACACCCGCACCCCTATGGCCCACAGAACCTCGCCCGATCTGGCCTGTCCGGATCTGGCGGCGGGCGACGCGCTGGCTATCGAAGCAAATGCCGACAGGCCTTTTAGCGCGTGCGATGATCATCATCATTGTGCCCATGGTCATTTTGCAAACGGTCATCGGGCTAGCCTTTATGGACCGGCATTGGCTGTCGGTGACACGCAGGCTGTCCGCGACTGTGGCACAAGATATTTCCGCGATCATCGACATCATCAACACCTATCCGCAAGATGCCGATTATGACACCATCGGCCGCATTGCTTTTGAGCGGATGCAGCTCGATGTCGACATGCAGCCAAAAGCGCCTCTGCCGGCCACGATGCGACGTCCGTTTCTATCACGCTTTCACGATGTCTTTTTGGAACAGCTCAAACGCCGCATTGATCGCCCTCTCTGGCTGGATACGGAAACCAACCCCTCCAACATCCATGTGAAAATCGATCTGCCGCAAGGCATTTTGAATATCCGTTTGCGAACCTCGCTGGCCTATGCCGCCAATTCGCATATTTTCATTGTCTGGATGCTGGGCACCGCCATTGTCTTGCTGACCATCGCCATTATTTTCATGCGCAATCAAATCAAGCCGATTGAACGGCTGGCAGAAGCCGCCGAAAGCTTCGGCATGGGGCGCGATCTTGATTTCAAACCCAGAGGCGCGCGCGAAGTCAGGCGTGCGGGCTATGCATTTCTCGAAATGAAACGACGCATCGAACGAGCGATGCAGCAACGCACGACCATGCTCAACGGGGTCAGCCATGACCTGCGCACCATCATCACACGCTTTCGCCTGTCCTTGGCCATCATGGAAGAAACCACGGAAATCGAGGATCTGCGCCGCGACATCGACGAGATGAGCCGGATGCTCGAAGCCTATCTGGCCTTTGCGCGGGACGACGATCCCACAGCCATTGCCGTTGAAACCGATATGAACCAGTTTTTCGAAGAATTACGGGTTGATTTCGATCGCAGCGGACATCAGATCAGCATTCGCTTTGAGGGCGATCCTTTGGTCATGCTGCGGGCCGATGATTTCAAACGCTGCCTGACCAATCTACTCGCCAATGCCGTCCGTTACAGCAAAACCATTGCCTTGACGGGTGAGCGCGACCATCGCTGGCTGAGCGTGCATATCGATGATGATGGCCCGGGCATTCCCTCCCATCAACGCGAAGAGGTTTTCCGGCCATTTGTTCGCCTTGAGGAAGCCCGCACCATGGATGAAGGCGGTTCTGGCCTGGGGCTTCCGATTGCCCGCGACATTGCCCGCGCCCATGGCGGCGACTTGATTTTGTCGGACAGTCCTTTGGGTGGTTTGCGCGCCAGCGTCAAAATTCCGGTTTGATCAGGCTTTTTTAAAACAGCCGTCCACCCAACGGCACATCTTGGTCAGGGGTGATCAAAACAACATCCCCTTGCGCATCGGGGACACCCAATGTCAGGACTTCGGATACAAAAGGACCAATCCGACGCGGTGGAAAATTGACCACCGCCATCACCAAGCGCCCTATCAATGCCTCACGCGTATAATGGGTCACAATCTGGGCCGAGGATTGCCGCGTCCCAAGCGGACCAAAATCAATCGTCAACTTCCAAGCAGGTTTGCGCGCTTCCGGAAAATCATCCACCGCGATGATCCGCCCAACCCGAATATCCAGCTTGTTAAAATCGTCGATCGAGGACAGTGGCTTGAGATCATCGCTCATAATAAGAGGCCGGATGATCAGGCAACCGCGGCAGGATCGGGGTCGCGTGCAGCCCGACGGCGCGCCCGCGCACCGTCACCCACCCGCTGGCACAAGGCCCGCAAGGGACTGGTGGCCCGCATCAGGCCTTCAACCCGACCAATGATCCGACCGGCCTGATCCAGCTCACGATCAAGACGGGCCATGGTTTTGGCGAGATCGGTGTCTTCGTCATGGATCCAGACTTCGAGCACACGGGCAAACATCACAACGGCCCCTTGCACCCGCAAACCGCCGAGCGGACCATAAGTTCTAATTCCGGCGGCTTCCAACATATAGCGCATCGAATTCAGGGCCGCACCATTGAGCGCAAGCGCCAAGACGGGATCACGCTTGACCGCATCTACAACAGCGCGCATCGCCGCTTTATAGGGTGCCAAAGCATCAAGACGACGCATCAACACATCAAACAAACGCTCGCGCACCGGCTCGCCTGCCAAATCGCTGGCATCCTCGCGCAAGACAATCAGATCCGTGCGTCGCATAAACGCACCCAATACCGCGCCTTTGGAGGGATAAAGCTCACGCAATTCCGCCAAGCCCAGATCCGCTGCATGGGCAATATCGGACAGGGCGAAATGCGTCCAGCCGCGTTCAGCTGCGAGCGCCAAGGTGACATCGATCACACGATCACGAACGGACATGATCTCGTTTTCCGGCGAGGACTTATGAGCCATGGCGGCAACTCCGAACTGGGGTTTGAACATTTCCTGTTCAATATAGTGGCTATGGGCTCTAAAAACCAGCCCCTCGCCAGAACCGCGCTGCGTTAACCTGAAAGGGCTTCGGCCCGCAGACGTGCGGCATGCACCGCTTTTTCCATCAAAGGCGCTAACCCATCCTCTGCCATCAACACTTCGAGCGCTGCGGCGGTGGTGCCACCCGGTGATGTCACATTCTGGCGCAGGGTCGCAGGCGACAGATCGGATTGTCGTAACAATTCCCCTGCCCCTTCGATGGTTTTCCGCGCGAGTTTGGCCGCCACAGCTGCAGGCAAGCCCTCACGGATACCGGCTTGCGTCAGACATTCAACCAGAAAAAACACATAAGCAGGCCCCGAGCCCGACACCGAGGTGACGCTGTCAATCAAATGCTCGTCCGCAACCCATTCCACAGCCCCCACCGCTTCCAGCAAGCGTTGTGACAGCGCCTTTTGCGCGTCCGTGACAGCCGGTGCCGCGTAACAACCGGTCATGCCCTGCAAGACAGAGGCGGGCAGATTGGGCATGGCCCTAACAATTTTATGGGTCTGTGGCAGACGGGCCGTCACATTGGCCACGGTTTTGCCAGCCAAGACAGACACAACCAAGGTCTGTGGCCCCACCCATGGCGAAAATGTCGCAGCCGCTTGATCCAGCATTTGCGGCTTGATCGCCAGCACCACGACCTCAGACGGCTTGGCCTCGTTTTGAGCGTCACCGGTCAACAGCGAAAATCCCTGACCCTCGGCCAAAGCCCGCAACGCGTCAGACGGAGCCGGATCGATGACAGTGACAGCGGAGGGGGCCAGACCGGCCCCAAGCCAGCCTTCCAGCATGGCAGCTCCCATCTTGCCTGCCCCGACCAGAACGAGGGATGACGGAAATGCCTGCATGTCTCAAATCCTCTCGGCCAAAACTATGCCTCGCCAATGGTCTCGAACATTGCACTGGCCAAGGCATCGGCGGGCGATTTGCCTGCCCATAACAAAAACTGGAAGGCCTGATAGTAACGATCGGATGTATCCACCGCCACCTTCAACAAGGCCTCGCATTGACGACCATTGGGCTCGGCCCCGCCTGCCAGCAACAAGGAGTGACGGAACATCACCACTTCATCCCGGCTCCACAAATCAAAATGGCCGATCCATAAATGCTCGTTGATCAGCGAAACCAGTTCCATCAAATCCGGCTTGCGGCGCGGGGCAAATTTCAAATCAAAAGCACAGCCGATATGCAGGGCTTCCATTTCCTCAAGCCAGGTAAAGGCGATTTGGTATTCGCACCAGCTGCCCTCGACACTGATGGAAATTTCATTTTCGTCGGCCCGGTCAAAGGACCAATCATGGGAAGCGGCCAGACGCTCCACCATATCAAGCGGATGCTCGCTTCGTCCCGCTTGATCCTGTCCGATTGCGGCCATGCCGGTCCCCAGTTCCTGTCTGAACATGTCGCAAGCGCATCGCACTCTTGACGGTGATGGCTGACAAGAGCGCGGCCCGAAAAGACGACTCACTTGATCAACTGTTGAAACGGACCCTTATGGATTCGCGTTGTTCGCACAATGACCGATCCGCAATGTCCACACCCGTTTGCTCACAGAGGGATGAATGAGCAGTGCATAATTCAAAAACACTGTCTGAAAAAAGCATGACTTGCTGAGCCGACTCTGCCACGCGCCAGACTGATTTGATTCGAATGAAGTCCCATCCCATCCAGCGCACAAAAAAACACCCGCGTGATGGCGGGTGTGATGTCAGCGTGTTTTTGTGAAGCGTGAAGGGGGATAGGGAATCAGACGAAAGACGTTTGTCGCCTCATCACCCCTGACGCGCCTTGAGCATCAGGAAGGGGTCGCTTGGGAGCCTTCCAGCGCCTCGATGCGCGCCAGCAAGCGGTCATTTTCTTCCCGCGCCAATTGTGCCATCTCGCGCACGGCCTCGAACTCCTCGCGCGTCACCAGATCCATATCGCGGATCATGCGCTCGAACTGCGCCTTGAACACGCCTTCGGCCTCGCGCCGCACGCCCTGCGCCATACCGGCTGCATCGGTCATGATTCGTGCAAAATCATCGAGAATACGGTTTCCGCCTTGCATCTGACTGCTCTCCTGCCACGGGTTTCGGTTTCCCTGTAGCATGTCTTGGGCACGCTTTCATCCGTTGAAATCAACAAATACGCATAATGCTTGACGAAGCATCCATGGAACAGGCAAAGGAAAACGGGCGAAATAAACCTTGGATGTGCCTTATGCCTGTCTTTGCCATCCCCTTTCCTGTGTTTGACCCCGTGCTGGTCTCCATCGGCCCTCTGTCGATCCGCTGGTATGCGCTGGCTTACATCGGCGGGCTGATCATCGGCAATTGGTTATGCCTGAGGCTGTCGGCGACCCCGTCCTTGTGGGGACAGCGCATCCCGCCCAGCGAGGCCTTGGTTGACGATATGTTGCTTTACGCGGCCTTGGGGGTCGTGTTGGGTGGGCGGCTCGGCTATGTGCTGTTTTACAATCTTGATTATTTCCTGCTGCATCCCGACCAGATCCTGAGCGTCTGGCAAGGCGGCATGTCCTTTCATGGCGGCTTGGCCGGTTGCGCCTTGGGCCTTTATCTGAGCTGCCGACGGCATCAGACACCGTCTGCGGCGCTGTTTGATGTCGCCGCTGCCGTGGCGCCGCTGGGGCTATTTTTGGGGCGCATTGCCAATTTCATCAATGGCGAATTATGGGGCCGCCCGACCGATGTCGAATGGGCCATCATTTTTCCGCAAGGCGGACCGATCCCGCGGCATCCGAGCCAATTATACGAGGCGGGCCTTGAAGGCCTGTTGCTGGGCTTTGTGCTGATACTGGCCATTCGTCTCGGGGCCTTGCAGCGGCCTTGGCTGGTCTCCGGCCTGTTTGGCTGCGGCTATGGCCTTGCGCGCATTGTCTCTGAATTTTTCCGCGAACCCGATCCGCAACTGGGCTATCTCATGGGCGGCGCGACGATGGGCATGCTTTTGTCGATCCCGCTTGTATTGCTGGGCTTGCTGATGATCTGGTCAGCGCTCAAGCAACGGACACACGCGTGACGACGCCGCTTGTCAAAGATTTGGTGGCCCTGATCGCGCAAGAAGGGCCGATCAGCATCGAACGCTATATGGCGCTCTCGCTCAGTGATCCGCGTTATGGCTATTATATGACGCGCGACCCTTTGGGAACGCGCGGTGATTTTATCACGAGCCCCGAAATTTCTCAGGTCTTTGGTGAATTGCTGGGCCTGTGGTGCGGCGAATGTTTCCGGCTGATGGGCGCACCCGAAAGCTTCATGCTGGTGGAATTGGGACCGGGCCGCGGCACATTGATGGCCGATGCGTTGCGTGTGTTGAAAATCGTCCCCGGCTTTCTAGATGGGGCCGAGATCCATCTTGTTGAAACAAGCCCCGTTTTGCGCAAGATGCAGGAGACAACCCTTGCGCCGCTTGGCCGCCCCATTACTTGGCATGCGAGCATCGACACGCTGCCGACCAAGCCTGCGATTGTGCTGGCCAATGAATTTTTCGACGCCCTGCCGATCCGCCAATATCAGAAAGAGGCGCAAGGCTGGCATGAAAGACTGGTCGGGCTTGATGACGATCACACCTTGATCCTTGGCCTGTCGGCAGAGCCTGCGGCCCATCTTGCAGCCCTCAAAGCCGATGAGGGCAGTGTGTATGAGGAGGCACGCATTGCCGCTACCATCATGCGCTCGCTGGCGCGGCATTTGCGTTCCTATGGCGGCGTCATGCTGACCGTGGATTACGGACACAGCCAAAGCGGCATGGGCGATACATGGCAGGCCCTGTCACAGCATCAATTTATCGATCCCCTGTTGCGGGCGGGCGAGGCCGATCAAACAAGCCATGTCGATTTTCAAAAACTCAGCGAAAGTGCACAAGCAGGCGGTGCCGTGCCCTCCTCGATCATCACCCAGCGCGATCTGTTGTTGCGCTTGGGGCTGGAACCGCGGATGCAACAACTCACCCGCGGCAATCCAGACCGCTCCTATGACATCACCAAGGCCTGCCTGCGTTTGATCGACCATACGTCACCGCAAGCCATGGGACAGCTGTTCAAAGCACTGGCCATTTCCCATCCGAATTTCGGCCCCATCCCTGCATTTGATGCGCCCTCCTCCTGACAGGATGACCCTTATGTCGCCAACAGTTTTGCAGTCGGATCATCTCACCTCGCCCGGTCTCCGCCACGGTTTTTTTACACGACAGGGCGGTGTCTCTGAAGGGATCTATGCATCGCTGAATGGTGGCTTGGGCTCATCCGATGACGCTCAGGCTGTGTTGGAGAACCGCCAACGCATGGCCGATTGGCTGGGGGTGACGCCTGAGCGTTTTTTAAGCCTCTGGCAAATCCATTCCGCCGATGTCGTGCGCGTGACAGAGCCATGGCCGCACATAGAACGTCCCAAAGCGGATGGCATGGTGACCAATCAACCAGGACTCGCGCTGGCGATTGCAACGGCTGATTGCGGCCCTGTCTTGTTTGCCGATGCGGAACATGGGGTGATTGGTGCCTGCCATGCCGGCTGGAAAGGGGTTTTCACCGGCGTCTTAGAGGCCACCCTTGCCGCCATGGAGGCGCTTGGTGCCAAGCGCAACCAGATCCATGCCGTGCTGGGCCCGACCATCTCAGCAAAAGCCTATGAAGTCGGGCCGGAATTTTATGCCCGTTTCCATGACACGGATTCTGCCCTTGCCCGCTTTTTCACAGAAAGCGCCCGTCCGGATCACTTCATGTTTGATCTACCTGCCTTCATCAAACAGCGTTTGCACGATGCAGGGCTTTCAAACGTGCAGGCACTTTACCGCTGCACCTATGGCGAACCGGATATGTTTTACAGCTATCGTCGCACAACCCATCGGCAAGAGCCCGATTACGGACGCTTGATCTCCGCCATCACGCTTGTTCCTGCAGCATGATATCGGGCGTTTTCCAGCCCAGATGCTGACCGCCATCGACCGCGAGCATCTGCCCTGTCACCAAGCGCGCCTGCGCCAGATAGAGCACGGCCTCCGCAATGTCTGAAGGTTCAGGCCCTTTTTCCAGCAAGACCCCCGCCCGCTCATGCGCAAGACCTGCTATCCCCTCCTGATTATTGGGTAACGTCGGACCGGGGCCAACCCCGTTCACCCTGACATGGGGCGCAAAAGACTGCGCCATGGTTTTGGTCGCCGTCCACAGGGCCGATTTCGACAGCGTATAAGAAAAATACAACGGATTGGGATGCAAAACACGCTGATCGAGAAGATTGATAATGGCGCGAGACTTTTGGGCATCCACATCCGTTTGCGCAAAAACATCGGCTGCCAAACGGCAAGGGGCCTGCAGATTGACGGCAAAATGCATTTGCCAGATCTCGGGATCATGATGGTCGGCGCGATCGGGCAAAAACACAGAGGCGTTATTCACAAGCAAATCAATCGGCCCCGCTTCATGGCGAGCCACGTCCAGCAAGCGACCCACAGCCTCTTCATCCGCGAGATCCGCCTTGGCCAGAAAAACCACGTGTCCCTCATCGGTCAAAGCCGTTTGCAAAGCCCGCGCCTCATGCGCGGCCTGCGCATAATGGATCACAACCCGATACCCCGCCTCAGCCAGATGACGCACGATCGATGCGCCAATCCGCTTGCCGCCTCCGGTCACAAGGGCCGTTCCAATTTCATCACCCATGCCGCTCCCCTTTGGCTGTCTCATACCCGCCTCGTTCAGACGGGCCCGTCCCGTCATGATTTGGCCATGGCTGTTAACAAAATCCTAGTGCCGTTCCCCTGTGTTTAGAACTTGTTGACTGTGTTCCCAAGCTTTCCTTTCAGGGGAACGCCTAAACTTTTAAAATAGCACTCAAGAGTTGACCCATTTTGGGTTCAGGAGAGCTGCCATGACATATTCCACAACACCCATGACGCGTTTTCCCCTTCTCGCCGCTTGTGGTCTCGCTGTTGTCCTGTCCACCGCTGCGGTCGAGGCCGCCGATTTTACCCGCAATAACGGCTATAACAATACAAGCTCCAACAATCAGTCCTATGGCGGCAGCGGTTCAAACTATGGCGGCAGCATCGGCAATAGCTGGCAAGGCGCTTATATCGGCGCCAATGCGGGCCTTGGGATCGGCAAAGCCGGACCCAACCGTATTTCGGGCGTCTCCGGCGGCCTGCAAGGCGGCTATAACTGGCAAAGCGACCGCTTCATCTATGGCTTGGAAGCCGATTATGCGGTGAGCGATTATCTCAGCCGTTCGGTGGCCGATAATTACCGTCAAAACTGGAGCCTGTCTGGCCGCGGTCGTGCGGGCTTCGCCTTTGCCAGCAACCTGATGGGCTATGGAACCGCAGGGCTGGCTGGCGCTGGCACGGAATATAAAAGCATCAATGGTCAGCACAGCACCACCAGCTATGGCTGGGTCGCAGGCTTGGGGGCTGAATTGATGGTGGATCCGCATTTCATCCTGCGCGGGGAATTGCTGCATTACGAATTTGGGCACGAAACCTATCCCGGTTCGACCGGAACAGTGAATTTGGGCAATGCCAGCAATGTCTTGCGTTTTGGTGGTAATTATAAGTTCTGAGTCCAAACACCAGCAATAAATTAAGGCTTTGTTCACCAATTTTACCAAAAAAATCGTATCAATGCCACATAGCCATCACATTCTTGCCACTTTTGAAGACGAAGAAGACAAAAGAATGAGATCACTATCCGGTATTTACTTATGAATACTGGATTTTCCCTTTAACAATACAAGAAAATTCTATCTGAAATTTGGAGACTAAAGATGAAAAAGACACTTGCCCTCGGCTTTACGGTGCTGGCGCTGACCGCTGGTTCGGCTTTCGCAGCGGACCTTCCCAACCGCAAGAATGCGCCACAGCCTTACGTGGCTGCTGCTCCTGCCTATAACTGGACAGGCGGCTATGCAGGCGTGAATGCGGGCTATGGCTTTGGCTCGTTCTCTGGCGGCGCTGGCGCCCAGTTCAAAGATCCGAGCAATTTTGTGGGCGGCGTTCAGGCTGGTTACAACCAGCAATTGCCCAACAAATTTGTTGTCGGCGTGGAAGGCGATTTTGATTACAGCGGCGTGGAAGGCAAAGCCTCCTCAACCGGTACACCTGGCAACAAAGCACGCCTTGACACACTCGGCACCGTGCGTGGCCGTGTCGGTTATGCCTTTGATCGCGTGATGCCTTATGTCACCGGCGGTTATGCAGGCGGCAATGAAAAAATCACCACCTCAACCGGCAATTCTTCCGGCTGGCGCAATGGCTATGCTCTGGGCGGTGGCGTTGATTATGCCATCACCAACAATGTGTCAGCCCGCGTTGAAGGCCTTTATGTCGGCCTCGAAAACAAAAATGCTGGCACGATCGGCAAAGTCGGCAACGATATCGGCTTGATCCGCACCGGCGTGAACTACAAGTTCTAAGCCGAACGCGCTCAATTAAAATTAAAAGACCCGCTCCGGCGGGTCTTTTTTTGTTTGGCGATTTAGCTTTTCGGGGTTTCCGTCAGATCATAGGAGGGAACCGCTTTGGCAAAATCCCTGAGCCACGCCACCAATTTGGGATGGTCGTTGCGCCATAGCCCCTCGAAACGCAAATCGAGATAGCCAAGGGCTGCAGCCAATGTGATCGCGCCGCCATCGGGCTTGCCCGACAGGGACGGCAGGGCGTTGGATTCCAACCATGTCAGCGCCCGTTTGACCTTTTCAGCCTGATAGGCCACCCAGCCAACCTCGCGGCGATCCTCCGGCCGGAAGCGTTTTTCATACACCTGCAAAATACAGGCATCGAGAACGCCATCCGCCAAAGCCATCATTTTCAAAACGGCAAAGCGGCTTTCCCCTGTCGGGATAATCACGCCCCCGCCTGCGCGGTGATCGAGATAATCTAAGATGACACGGGAGTCATAAAGCGTGGTGCCGTCCTCAAGGATCAGGACGGGGATTTTGCCCAAGGGATTTTCAAGCCGCAAACTATCGGATGGGTCGGTGGTGTCGGCGGGAACAATCTTGATCTGATCAACCAAACCAAGAATATGGGCGGCCATGACGACCTTGCGGCCGAATGGGGACGGGCCGGACGTGCGAAGGATCATAAGAAAACCTCAAGGCTTGTTGCGCGGCGATCATCCGCCGCACTCCTGCCTTGAAACCTAGCCCGATTAAGACGGTTCGACAACAAGGCCGACAGCCTTGGGGCCCTTGCCTTTTTTATCCGGCTCGACTTCGAAAGAAATCTTCTGTCCCTGATCGAGGCTTGTCAGACCAGCAGCCGTCACCGCGGTGATATGGACGAACACATCCGCTGCACCGTCATCCGGCTTGATGAATCCATAGCCTTTTTCGGAATTAAAGAATTTAACAACCCCCGTACGCGGCATGCCATTCGCTCCCATTGGTAAGGCAAAAGCCTTGAGCCGGAGACAAGATGTCTCCTTGTCATTTCCTGACAAAGCATCCGGGTCACAGGGCCAAGCGCTTTATCAAAGTCACAGCACCAGCATTTTCAATTCCCATCTCCGCCTTATTTCCACAAAGCTGAGCAACTATAGATGAACAAATTTCTGTATAGTTGGCAAGTGATCTTGTAACGGGCAGTAAAAACCGGCCCGTTTCTTCCAATATTGGGCAAAAAACACTATTCTTTTGCGGTTCCGAGCCAATCACAGCGCCAGAAATGGCCACGGCCTTGCGCTAAAACACGCTCCAGCGCAGGCAAAAGGGTGCGCATTTGTGCCCCCAAAACAAAAGGCGGGTTGACGATCATCAGACCGCTGCCATAGAGCGGGCCGCCGCCGCAAAAGCCGCGCACAGCCAATTCAACGCATAAAAGACGCGGCAGGGCCATATCCTGCATGGCCAGGGCAAAGACATCCGTTTGGTCTTTGTTTTTCAAGGGATACCAGAGCACATAGCAACCCGTTGGCCATTTGGCATAGGCCTTTGCAAAGCCATGCAAGAGGCTGTCGAATTCCCGTTTGTCCTCAAAAGGCGGGTCGATCAGCACCAGTCCGCGCCGCTCGGGCGGCGGCACATGCGCCTTGAGCGCGATATAGCCATCAAGCGCCAAGACCTTGATACGGCGATCACTCCCCACGGCCGCATCCAGCAAAATCTGGTCTGCGGGATGCTTTTCATTGAGGATCATGCGGTCATCGGGCCGCAAAGCGTGCTGGGCGATCAAAGGCGAGCCGGGATAGGCTTGGGGCCCTTCCATCTGGCGGATCAGCCTGACCGTATCGAGATAAGGCGCAAGCAAAGCTGCAACCTCGGGCTCGAAGACCGCGTTCTCGATCAGACCGATGCCCTCGCGCCATTCGCCGGTGCGCAGCGCCTCATCGCCCGCCAGATCATAAAGACCGATCCCCGCATGCGTATCAATCACCCGAAAGGGTTGTGTCTTGTTTCTGAGATATAGAAGACACAGCGCCAAAACGCTGTGCTTGAGCACATCGGCAAAATTGCCGGCATGAAAGGCGTGGCGGTAATTCATGACCGCGCGCCGCTCAATAGATCCCGCCCAGACGCGGCGGCCTGACAGGCGGCAGCGGCAGGGAGGACGGGGATCCCGTCACAGGCGGCAGCGGCGGAATGGGCGTAAATGAGGGGGCTTGCGGGCTTGCCGCGCCCCATCCCACGGGTGGCGACTGCTGCAACGATGTCGGTGCCCCATTGCCTGTCCGCATCGCCTGCTGCGTGCCATTGGGCGCAGACGGGGGTTGCGAGGCGTCCTCGAATTCCTCCGACTGGTCCTCCTGCTCCTGCATGGGCTGCAAGGGGCGCGGACCGCTTGGCTTGCGGATCATGTCGGGGGTGACGCGCGGCTCGAATTTGATGATGGGCTTGCAAATGACACGGCCATTCTGATGACGGGCGAGATCAAGATGGAAATGATTGTAATGGAACATGTCAGACCCCGGCCCGAGCACGGTCGTGAAATAGCGGCAGGAGCCGATAAAGGCCTCCCGCAGGAAATTCTGGTCGGCCTGCATGCCCCGCCAGCCTTTTTCGACGGGAATAATATGCCCGTCCGCCAGAGCAAAACTCATAATATCGGCGGCATTGCCATAGGAATGTTCGGATTTGGTGCCGAAGGTCGCATTGTTCTGATTGCGGCAGGCATAGGAGCCGACATTCACCCCCGCCAATTCCTGCCCGTAATACAGGCGGGCGGCGGGCTGCACCACCTCGATCAACCAGCGGTCCAGCGCAGGTAGCATCGGACAGGCCAGAACCGCGCGGCTTTTCAGGCCGACACTGCCTTCCGCAAGGGCTGAAATCCGGAACGGTTGCTGCATGCCACAGCCCCCCGGCCCGTCGATCTCACGCATGGGTTCGGTATAGGCTGTGACTTTGACAAGACCGGAACTCAGGCATTGCCGCTCCACCTCGTCGCGCCAAGGGGCGCGCTGGCCAAAGCGAAACAGGCTGCAACCGGCAAGGCCGAGCAGAACAAGGACCACAAGGGCCTGACGGGTCATGCGCGCAGACATGCCCGTTTTCTATCCGATGGTCCGTTAAGGCTTTGCTAAAGCCCGCCTCACAAAAAGCCCAGCGAAATCCAAGGCACGTAACAAATCAGGATCAGGCCCAGAAACAGCCAACCCAGATAGGACCAGATGCTGCGCATGGCTGCATCCGGCTCCACTTTGCCGATGATACAGGCGGCATAATAGCAAAGCCCGAAGGGAGGTGCGAACAGACCAAGCCCCATCGCCAGAATGACAATCATCGAATAATGGATTTCATGAATGCCGAATTGTCGGGCAATCGGAAACAACAAAGGCCCGAACAAGACAATGGCCGGAATGCCTTCGAGAACCGAGCCCAAGACAATGAAGGCAATCAGCGACACCGCGATAAACCCATAAGCGCCCCCCGGCACCGCCGACATGATTTTTGCCAGATCATGCGAAAAGCCCGATTGTGCCAAAGCCCAGGCCATGCCGCTGGCAGAGCCGACGATAAATAAGATCGCGCCGGACAAAGACGCCGTCTGCACCAGCATCGGGCGCAGGCTCTGCCATGTCAGCGTGCCGCGATACAGGATCAGACCCAAAACCACACAATAGACAATGCCGATGGTGGACACTTCGGTGGCCGTGGCAATGCCTTCGACAACCGATGAGCGGATCAGAAACGGTAAAGCCAGCGCAGGCAAAGCGACAATGAAGGTCTTTTTGACCACGGGCCAAGCCGCCCGCTGCACATGGGTGCGGGTATCATCCATGTGAACCGCCCGATGGCGCGCAACAAGTCCCAGCACCAAGGCCAGCACAATCGCCGGAAAGATACCCGCCGTAAACAGCGAGGCAATCGAGACGCCGGTGACAGAGGCAATGGCAATCAAAACAATCGAGGGCGGAATGGTTTCACTCATCACGCCTGATGCCGCCAACAGCGAGACCAATTCGCCATCTTGCATGCCGCGCTTGCGCATTTCGGGAAACAGAACAGGCGCAATCGCCGCCATATCGGCGGTCTTCGAGCCCGATATGCCCGACACCAACAGCATCGCGCCGAGCAAGACATAGGACATCCCCCCGCGCACATGCCCGAGCAGCGAGGATAAAAACGCCACCATCACCCGCGCCATGCCGGTCACCTCGACCAATTGCCCCAGCAAAACAAACAAAGGCACGGCTAAGAGAATGAGCGAACTCATGCCCTCGTCAATGCGTCCCACCACCACCAAAATCGGCGTGCGGGTGGTTACCAGCAAAAAAGAAATCGTAGCCAGACAAAAGGCAAAGGCAATCGGGACACCTGCCATAATGCCCGCCCCCAGCAGCACAATGAAAAAGACCAGAAGATTCCAGTTGCCCATCGATTTCATGAAAGGCGTGGCCCCATAAAGGCCCAGCGCCAACACAATCATCAACAGGCCGACACTCATCAAATCCTTGAACTTGATATGCGGCAGGCGCAGCAAACAGCCTGCCAAAGCGATCACACAGCCAACCGGAATGGCCAAAGCACGGACCATGCCCGACCAGCCCAAAGCCGGTGTTTCGACGAAAGCCTGATCTTCGACATAATCAAGCGCCGGATATAAAATGACGGCAAAAAACAAAGTAACCGCCCCTGCCGATAGGGCCTTGACCCAGTCTTGCCCGCGCGGCGACAAAGCCGAGATAAAAAAAGTGAGCCGCATATGCTCTGAGCGTTGCACGGCAATCACTGTCCCGAACATGGCCAGCCACAAAAACAAAATGGACGCCAATTCGTCTGCCCAGATAATGGGTTTGTGAAAAACGCCGCGCGCAATGATGCTCACAAATAACAGTGCCACTTCGGCAATCACCAAAGCCGCCGCGGGCCATTCAACCGCATGGCGCAAAGCGCGCTCGACACGGCTGTCGGGCGTCCCGACAGCTCCCGTTTTTCTATCTTCAAACATCGGCGTTACGCCATGGTCCCGACAGCGGATTCGAGAATTTTCCAATTCTCTTCGCCAAATTTACCCCGCCATTCGGTATAGAAACCGGATTTGCTCAAGGCCTTGCGGAACGAGTCTTTGTCAGACGCCACAAAGGTCAGGCCTTTGGCAATCAGCTGGTCTTTCAAGGTCACATTGAGTTTGGCGGTATCCTCGCGTTGCTCAAGCGCCGCGCGGTCAAATTCCTTGCGCACCAATTCCTGCAAATCAGTGGGCAGGCCTGTCATGGAGCGACGATTACCGAGAATGAAGAAGGGATCCCAAATGTGATTGGTTTCCGATACATATTTTTGCACTTCATACAGCTTGCCCGCTTCAATCGTCACAAGACCATTTTCCTGTCCGTCAACAATATGGGTCTGCAACGCGGTATAAAGTTCCGTGAAATTGATCGAGGTCGGGCTGGCCCCTAAAGACTTGAACAAGGAGGTAAAGATCGGGGAAACCGGCACGCGGATTTTATACCCGTTCAAATCATCCGCCGTCTTGATCGGCTTGGTGAATGATGTGATCTGACGGAAGGTATTGTCTGCAGGCTTGGCCACTACCAATGCGCCGGTCTTTTCAACCTGCGCGGCAATCAGCTTGCCCAAATCGCCATCCAAGGCTTTCCAGACTTGCGTGTAATCGGAAAACGCAAAGCCGACATTGGCAATGCCTGCCACAGAGGCAACCGTTGATAAAACCGATCCCGCAATATTGAGAAAATCAACGCCGCCGCTTCTGATCTGGGTGAGCAAATCCGTATCGGACCCCAATTGCGATGCAGGGAAAAATTTGATTTCAAGACGCCCGCCCGATGCCTGATTGATGCGGCCTACGGCCTGTTCAAGGCGGGTGTTGATGGGCTGCGTCAAAGACTGGCCCGTGGCCAATTTATAGGTAAATTCCGCGGCACCCGCAGGCCGCGTCAAAATCGCCGCACTTGTGACCACGGCAGCCGATGCTATGAATGTCCGGCGCGAAAGTCCTTTGGGCCCCTTGGCTATCTGATCCATGTTCATCTCCTCCATCATCCCTGTTTGAT
>CAIJVU010000067.1 GCA_903824185.1 uncultured Hyphomicrobiales bacterium | reverse complement strand
GGTCAGACCCTCTTTTAACAACGCAAAAATCTGATATCGTTCTTCTCGGCTGAGGTGGTGGTAAGTCATCGTGCTTCTTCGACTGCCAAGTGAAGGGAGCCGAGAGCTTATCGCAATCTTAGCCACCTCAACAGGTTACAAGAAGTTGCACTTCGAATGTGAATCTGGGTAACTTTTTATACTTCGATTATTAGCATAGGCTATATTTTTAGTATTATTTTTCCAAAATTATCTGCTGCCTCTAACATGCGGTGTGCATCAGCGGCTTGCTCAAATGGTAGAACAGCATGAATGGCAGGTTCTATTTTGCGCTTTGCAAGAAGCGGCATCCAATTCTTGCGAAACCGTTCCACAACATCGGCCTTTTCATCCACAGAATGCGGACGTAAGGTAAATCCTCGCAATTGTAACATTTTTGTAAGGGCAGCCATGACATCAAAATCAACATTTCCGGAACTCAAAAGACCAACAAAAGCCAAGCGTCCGCGCCAACGTAACAAGGCAATATGGCGCGCCAGATAAGCTGGGCCAACAAAATCCTCAATAACATCGATGCCATCTGGGTAAATATCGCGCACCGCCTGTCCAAAATCTACAGTCCGATAGTTGAGGACGTGCGGAACGCCCCAGTCTCGTAATCGCTGCGCCTTCTCTTCGCGTCCAACCGTTGTAATAATTTCAGCCTTCACATGCTGCGCCATACGTATAGCGACACTTCCAACTGCACTTCCACCTGCATGGATCAATACACGCTCACCCGCTGATAATTTTGACAATTCGAATAATGTTTCATGGGCCGTACAAAATGTTTCAATCACTGATGCGGCCCGCACATCATCCCAATCCTTAGGTACAACAACAACATGGCGCCAATGGACAACCGCAAATTCGGCATAGCCCCCACCCGTTAGCAAAGCCGCCACACGCATCCCAACAGAAATGCCTGTGACCGCGCCACCTACTTCAATCACCTCGCCCCCACATTCTACTCCTAAAACTGGATTAGCCCCTGCAGGTAGCGGATATATGCCCGAACGCTGCATCGCATCAAGACGATTGACACCAATCGCACCAACACGGATCAAAATCTCATCCGGTTGTGGTTGCGGTCGTTGGATGGAAATGAAACCTAATTTTTCGGGGCCACCCGCTTCTGAGGCATGGCAAATTTTCATGAGTGGCATGGTGAACCGACCTTTTGGTTGTTATGATCTATTTGAGATATTAGACAGATTGTCCGTGATGAAATGCATGATACCATTGTTCCGCAATAAACCGATATTCACCAGCGGTGCCTTGTCTGATACGACCAAATCCGGGGAAGTGGTTATGCATGCCACCAACCAAAATATTTTCAACTACACAGCGTTGTAAGATCATGCGGCGTGAGCGGGCAGCAGCAGGTGTATCGGTATCAAAAATCATTCCGACATCAGGATAAGCCAACTGGACTTCAGGGACATGAACCGTATCCCCCCAGATTATCAACGTTTCATCCTCTGCGCGCAAAATATAACAACTATGGCCGGGCGTATGGCCAGTTGACGGCAAAGCCGTAATCCCGGGCAAAACTTTACTTTCACGATCAAATGTCTGCACTGATCCATTTAGATAAGGCGAGATCTGAAATCGACCCGCATCAAAATAAACGCGCTTTTGTCGCTCTGTAGCCTGTGCTTTTGCCTCATCATTAAACCAGTGACGGATCTCTTCTTGATGGACATGCACCAGCGCATTGGGAAAATTTTTATCGCCTGTCTTCGGATCCGTCAGACCGTTTGAATGATCTGGATGGATATGCGTGAGCAAAATATCGGTTATATCTTGTGGGTTCAAGCCAAGGCATTTTAATAGATCGAGCAATCGTCCACATGTTGGCCCCATAATGTCACCTGATCCACAGTCAACCAAAATGGCACGCCCATCATAACGAACCAGAAATGCGTTGATAGAAATCACAGGGGGAGTGACACGTGTTTCAGCACGGAGACAGGCTGCAAGCTTGTCATGATCGTCATCCCGAAAAATATCAAAATTCTCATAAGCCATATATCCATCACACAAGGCCGTTACCAAAAAGTGGCCCACTTGCCGGTGATAAATTCCGGGAATTTGTCTGAATGTGCTCATTGGCCCTCTTTGCTATGCAGCCTGCGTTTTGGGATAAAGAATGGATGGGGCTTTTCAACCAGATCAAAATTTTGACTTAACCAATGACGCAATTGGGCGCGTGAAATTTTGCCAATGGAATTGCGAGGAATTTCATCAATCTCCGCAAATAGACGTGGTCGCTTATAGGGCGTCATTTGTGATAACCTGGACTGCAACTGCGCTTGCCAATTCTGTGGGGGACGCTGCGCAACCGCGGTTACAATTTCCCCCCAATAGTCTGAAGGGTAGCCTAAAACAACAAGCTCTGTACCTTCAATCGCCGGGGCAAGACTAAACTCGACTTCATTAGGGGAAATTTTATACCCGCCACTTTTGATCATGTCCGAGTCACGAGCCACCAAAAACAAGCGCCCGTTCTCGTCAATATAACCAATGTCACCCGTCTCGTGGAATGAATCTGGCTCAAGCATCGACCAGCCCTCATGGGTGATATAGCCGGCAAACATATGCTCACTCCGCAAGTGAATTTCTCCAACCGCTCCTTGCTGTAAGGCCGTGCCCATCTCATCCCTGATTTCAACACGAACCCCGCTCGCGGCCCATCCGACACATAGCCCCTCAGCCGCTTCTTGAGCATAGGCTTTGGCAGTTTCCAGTGGATCAAGAATGGTGATGGGATTGAATATTTCGCTCTTGCCATAGGTGATGCGGATGATGTCACCAAAACAAGCGACCGCTTTACGATAGACTAAGGGGGTGAGCGGCGCCGTGCCTGTCAAAATTGTCGTGATCTTTGGTTTTAAATCGACATAGACCGGCAATGCTGCCGCTTCGCTAATTTTGGCAAGCACGGTTGGCGGTGCAAACATTTCCGTGATCTCCCCTTGGGCCAGCAGGGGTAAAATCATGTCTGTATCAACGGCCTGCAACATATGCACACTGGCGCCTTGGGCAAGGTAAGCAAAGGTTAACAATGAGCTTCCGTGTGAAAAGGGCGTCATCAACAAAACACGGTTGCGACTGTCTGGCCAGAATGGCAAGGAGGCCCGCAACAACACGGTCCCGATCCAACGACGGTGATGGGTATGAATGGCCCCTTTCGCAGGACCGGTAGTACCGCTGGTAAAAACAATACGGCTGGGTGCATCCTGATCAATATCCGGCCAACCAGCCAATGTCAGAGGACGCGGTTGTGACTGTCGCACATTCTCAAACGGTACACTTAAAGCAGGCAAAGGCTTGGATGCCGCATCGATCAATATAATTTTTGCACCTGTTAAGCGCAATGCGTGTTCGATATCCGATTGACTGAGCACAGGATTAATCGGCACATCGACGGCGCCGATTAATGAAACGGCATAACTGGCCGCCGCAGCCAAAGCCGAATTTTGAAACGCTGTTGCAATAAAATCTCCGACCCCGAAGCCTAAACCGTTGAGCCTATCAGCAATGCCTGCTGCACGATCCATCACCGCTGCAATCGTGTGCGTCCCCTCGTGATCGATAATTCCCACCCGTTCGCCATAGCGGCAACGCAGTGCCCAAAATTCATCTGCCCAACGCATAGCGCGGTGCTCCCTAGCTGTTCACAGGTTAGAAAAATGTTCTTCGCCAAGCGGATCTTCTCCATTTGCGGCCAAAGCATGCGCCCACTTATTGAGCCACCACCCATAAGGCTCCGGCCATAATGAAAAATCGCGATCAACCCCCAAGTCCCAAGCTGCGTGATGCGCCCAATAGGGATTGAATAAGATCTGCCTGCCAATACAAATCAAATCGGCTTGTTGGTCTTGTAAAATCTGTTCCGCATAATGGGGCGTTCTAATCATACCAACGGCGGCCGTCGGAATTTCGGCCTCATGCCGCAACCGATTTGATAAGCCCACCTGATAGCCTGGCCCACGCGCTAGATTTGAATTGGTTGCCCCCAGACGCATATTGCCGCCAGAGGAACAGTCAATCAGATCAACGCCTGCTTGCTTAAGTTTGGTGGCCAGGATCACACTGTCATCTTCTGTCCAACCGCCATCAATCCAATCGGTTACAGAGAGGCGCGCAAAAAGCGGCATAGAGTCTGGCATCACCTTACGCAGGCGCTCAACAACTGCAAGCGGTAAGCGCATACGATTTTCAAGCGAACCGCCATAGCGATCTGTTCTTTGGTTGGCGAGAGGTGACAAAAAACTTTGCAGCAAATAGCCATGGGCGAGGTGGAGTTCAAGCAGATCAAACCCTGCAAGTATGGCACGCTTAGCTCCTGCGGCAAAAGCCTCGATAATCCCGTCGATATAAACCTCGCTCATCTCGGCCGGAACCTGCCATCCTTCCGACAAAGGGATAGGTGACGCCCCCATGGGGACAAGCATTTCATCTCCCGCAGCAAGATTGCTTTCATCAATCGGGCCATTGCCTTCATAAGCGCGCTGTTGCCCGCCCTTTCGACCGCCGTGACTGATCTGGATGGCGGTTTTAACGCCATAGCGTTTCATCTCGCTGACAAGACGCGCCATAGGCTCTATGTGGCTATCCTCCCATAAGCCCGGATCACCGTTGCTGACGCGCCCGGCCCGCGTAACAAAGGTTTGCTCCATAATCACCAAACCCGCACCACCCATGGCCATCCGCACGTAATGCGCAAATTGAAATGGCGACAAACAGCCATTTTCAGAACCGTATGTGCCCATGGGTGAAACCACGATACGATTATTGAGCGTAACACCGCGCACCGTATAGGGTTGAAACAGCAAAGGCGTGGTTGTCATCGTCTGATCCGATCAAATGAAGAAAGACTTAACGCACAAGCGCCAATACTTCGTGTAACACTGAAGAGATTGATGGGCTTTTTGTGCTCCCCAGATCATCGAATAATTTGGCACCCAGCGTATGGGCCGCACCTGCTTTAGCCCCAAGCCGCACCATCCGACCTTCAAAAACATGCAAGGCACGCACACGTGTTTGGAACAGCAAATCGCGCGGCATTTCCGTTGAATGAGCTGAAAGTTTACGCCCATCTTTCATGGTCAGGGTGACTTGTGAATCAAGCGGGCCATTGACAGCATCGGGAATGACAGTTGTTTTGGCAACCAGATCCAAAATCAATGGATCTTCACGCAGTGTATTACCCATTTCATAGGTAATATCCCCTTGGGTCAGCATGGCGCTAATAGCAAAGGCCGTACTGGCTTGCGTTTGTACCATGCGTTCATAGGGTCCTTTATAATTGGTGCCGGGATAATTTGTGAACGGCTCCCAAAGTGTCACTTCAATTGAGGCAACCTGCGTCGCATCAAATCCATTTTGATAAAGTTTCTGCGCCGCCATAGCCGCTGCCATGTTATCACCAAGCGTTGCATAGGGCTTGGCCTGAATGGTGCGCATGATGTTTGGATCTGGCGGTGTGGCCCAGACATCAGGGGTTTTGTCTAAACCCGCAACAGTGGCAAGAAAACCTTTTGGCCCATCTAACGCCAAAGGCGCACCGACAACACCGGCTTCTGCAAGACAGGCCGCGATAAGTCCACCTTGTGCAGCACGCCCATTTTGAACGCGCCATTCATTCGCTCCCGCACGCACAGGCTCAAGTGTTCCACCTGTTGTTGAGGCTGCGATTGAAACCGCTGAATGTGCCTGCTGGGCATCAAGACCCAACAGAGCAGCACTACCTGCTGCCGCTGCAATGGTTCCGAGTGTCGGGCTTGTACGAAATCCGCGCGCAATCAACCGACGCGCCACCACCTCATCGCGTCCCAGCCAATTAATTACGCTATAGCCTGCAATCAAAGCCCGCAACACATCATCAAGACTTGCACCCTTTCGTTCTCCCAATGCAACGATGGCAGGGGGAACAATCGAGCCCGGATGCGTCCAAGACTCATGATCTGTATCATCTTGAAAATGGGCATGGGCGGCCACACCATTTGCAAATGCGGCTTCACTGGCCGCTAATTTTGTACCTGTCGCCCATGCCGTCGCCCCCCCTTGTGTATTATCATCAAGTGTTCCTGACATCATGATCGCAGCTTGGGTTGTCAGCTCTGTCTTTGCTGACATCGACAGTCCTAATGTGTCAATCAAACAAATCAATGCTTTTTCATTCACATCAGTTTCAATTTTTAAATGTGCAAAACCGGCGAGATAGTCCCCAACAATTTGACCTGCAACTTTCATGGCGTCGTCCTCCAAAATTTTCCATTTTTTATAAAGCCCAGCCTGTACGGGCGCATTCACACGGCTGATTAGCCGCGACTGTAAAGCCATGCCCTGCTGACACCCAATCCTTGCTTTTGTAGGCGCACGAGCGTCATCGCATGACCCCATGCGGCCGCAAACACATCCAGCACAACAGCCTTATCGATTGTTTTAAGGCCTTCCCGTGCCAAGATTTCTGCCATCACGCCTTCAGCCGGAATAATGACCTCTGCCCCTTTCTCGATCAAGGACCGAGCGGTTTGCGTAAAGGCCGCTATCAATCCTGATGGCTCGTTACGGGCCGCTATTAATTCATATTCATTCATGCCGGGTGTAAGACACGTGATATCAGTTACCCGCGCTTCAAGATGGTGCTTCGACACCGATAATTTCGACATATAGGCGACATTGGGTGCATTGGAAATCAATCCGATTTGCCCGCCCAAGGAACAGCCAATCAATAGGGAAGCCTCGGTCAAAGAGATAACCGGTATATTTACTGCCGTGCGCATTTCCCGTAAAAAGGGCTCTGAAAAAGACCCCATGACAAAGGCATCATATCCCTGCCGCTCGGCGTCAATGGCATTTTCAATGATTGGGCTTAAAACACGCTGATAGAGATAAGCATTTCCCAATGCATCGCTTGGGCTCAAATCTCCGTAAGTCCCTTCCGCCAATCCTTGAACATGGAGCTCAATATCGTCTCCGTATAATTTATGCGCATGGGCGATAAGGCCCTGCTTATAGGCCTCAATGCGGGTAAGCTCATTGGTGGACTGGTGCCAGAATTTCATGGGAGATTCTCCTCTGATGCGGATGAGACTAGCTCGATTACATGATATGGATTGGAAGGGTTAGCGGCCCTCATTGAATTTTTCAGAACCCATTGGGCTTTCGTGATTGGCTTTAAGCGCTTGTTTCCATTTGTCTAACCACCACCCATATTGAGGTGGCCAATCCTCGAAGTTTTGATTGACTCCAAGAGCTTCAGCAGCATGGCGGGCCCAAAACGGGTTAAACAAAGCCTGCCTGCCAATAAAGATTAAATCGGCACTCGACTCCTGCAAAATTTTTTCAGCAAATTCTGGCGTACGGATCATACCCACGGCTGCGGTTGGAATGGTAGTTTCAGCGCGGATCTGTTTTGCAAAAGGCACTTGATAGCCGGGGCCACGCCCGAGACTGGAATTGGTGGCACCTGTGCGCATATTACCCCCCGAAGAGCAATCAACAAGGTCAACACCCTGTTCGGCCAAAGCCCGCGACAACACCAAACTATCATCCATCGTCCAACCGCCATCGAGCCAGTCTGTTGCTGAAATGCGCGCCAGCAATGGCATGGAATGCGGAATTACCTGACGCACTGCTTGCACCACCTCAAGTGGAAACCGCATGCGGTTAGCAAGACTGCCGCCATAGTCATCCGTGCGATGATTGGCCAAAGGGGACAGGAAATTTTGCAATAAATAGCCATGCGCCATATGAATTTCGATCAGATCAAACCCCGCCAAGACCGCACGCCGTGCCGCATGAACAAAAGCTTGGCGCAGACCTTCAATATGTCCCGGTGTGATGGCTTCGGGCATCAACCATTCATCGCCCAGCGGTAATGCCGAGGGCGCAAGTGGCGTCCATGTCTCTTCGCCCATTGCAAGATCTTTCTCGGTCAATGGCCCATTACCACGAAAGGCCCGCTGCATGCTTGATTTGCGACCGCCGTGATTAAGCTGAATCCCTGCTTTTGCCCCATAGGCTTTCATATGACTTACAATGGCGCGCATGCCGGCAATGTGACTATCAGCCCATAGGCCGGGATCGCCATTGGTAACACGTCCACGCCGAGTAATAGATGTTTGCTCCACCATCACAAGGCCTGCGCCACCCATGGCAAAGGCTGCATAATGCGCATGATGGAAAGGTTGCAACTGTCCATTGTCAGCCGAATAAGTGCCCATAGGTGAAATGACAACACGATTTTTAAGCGCCAAACTTCGTAATTTGAATTCAGAAAAGAGCTTCACATCTTCGGTCATTATTTTCTCCACTGAACTCGAACAAAAACAAAACAAAATAAGGGGTTTTAATGCGCGCTATGCGGTGGCATGCAGGAGCCTTGCGGATTGAACGTTGTTAAAATGATCACATGCCTTGGCTCTTTACGCTTGCCATTGGCAATCAGGTCAAGCAGCATTTCAGCGGCTGTGGCACCGACCTCTTTTTGATCCCAATTGACAACGGCTATAGGAGGTTGATGCAAGTCTGACAAATCACTTTGCCCCGAGCCGATCACCGAAATGTCGTGGGGGATGCGCAATCCACGCGCTCGGATGGCTCGCACTACCCCGGGAAGCATATCGATACCTCCAGCAATTACCGCTGTTGGCGGCTGCGACAAACCAAGCAGAGAGGAGGTCGTGCGATAAGCTTTATCGCTCATGAAACTTTCTGTTACTATAAAATCCGCAATGGGTTTTAAACCGCGCGCCAGATGCGCCTGTTCAAATCCACGCACTCGCGCAGCACCCGGATGCAAGCTCGTAGACCCTGTCAGCAATAAAATACGACGATGTCCAAGCTCTAGCAAATAGTCTGTTGCCTGCCTGACCCCCCCTTCATGATCGGCCGTGACCGCATCACACCATTCAGGCTTATCCCGATCAACCATCACTAAGGGAACAGAGAGGTTTCGCAAAACCGCCTCAAATTCACCTTCAATCGGAGTATAGGGACCCATCAAGATGCCATCGACCTGACCATTGGTAAGACTGCGCAACAATTCGATTTCGCGTTGGCGCCGGCCTTCGGAATTGGCGATTAGCAAGGCATAGCCTGACTCGTTCAAAATATTTTGGGCCGTCGAGATAAAACCACCGAGCTGACCAATATTGATTTCGCGCAAAATACACCCGACCGTCCGTGTACGCCCCATGCGCATTGATTTGGCTAAAGCATTGGGTACATAACCAAGTTCTTGAATTGCCCGCTCAACAGCCTTGCGAATATTGGGTTTCACATCTGCGGCATCATTCACAACGCGCGAAACTGATCCGATGGAAACATTGGCCAGCAGGGCGACATCACGTATGGTTGGTATTTTGGCCATCCTTTCTCAGTTTCCCATCTTAAATTTCAAATTGCCATTGCTCTGTAGCTACTCTGTAACCATGCTGTTCTTTCACAAGCCAACCAAAGCCAGGAAAATGAATATGCATCCCGGCAATTAACATTTTTTCTTCAAAAATACGGGCCAATAATGCTGTGCGATTAAGCGCTGCCTGGTCAGGATCATAATCAAAGCTCATCGACACTTCAGGGCGTGCGACTTGAATTTCCGGCACATGTGCCAAATCACCCCAGATGATCATGTGCGAACCTGCCGATTGCAACAGCCATGTACTATGGCCAGGCGTGTGACCCGCACATTCCACCAATGTGATCTGCGGTAAGACTTGCTCGCCATCCTCTGCCAAACGCAAATGGGCTTGCCGATAAGGGGCAATCTGCTCGCGTGCCCAACCGAAATAGCGCTCACGTTTGCGATCATCAACTTTTGCCATTTCATCATCTGAAAACCAGTGATCGATTTCTTTCTTATTGATAATCACTGTCGCATTGGGAAACAGGCGTTCGCCGGTTTTCACATCGGTCAATCCATTCGAATGATCTGGATGACAATGCGTCAGCAAAATATAATTGACCTCAGCCCGATCCACACCGGCCGCGGAAAGATTTTCAAATAATTTACCGGCTGTGGGGCCAAACCGCTCTTGCGATCCGGTATCAACCAAAATCGTTCCCGCCGGACCACGCAGCAAAAAGCAATTGACGGAGATGCGCGGAGGAGAAATTCGGTGATCACGCGCCATCATCTGATCGACTTCATTCGGCTCGAATTCCCGAAAGATATGATACCCCATCTCAACATATCCATCCGAGAGCGCGGTTACGAGATAGTCACCCACACGTCGATGGTAAATGCCTGCAATTTGCTTGGTCGGAATATGTGTCATCGTTCTGGTTCCAAAATCTCACATAGGGTGGAGAAAAATTTTTCAGCGCCCCTTTATGAAAAATGCAGGTCACGAATCGTGTCCACTGTTTCAAGAGCATAGAGCTTTTCAAACAGCGGGACCGCTCGATCGTGCGGCAAATAAAGACCCGCACACTCACAAAATTTTTCTGCCAATTCAGAACGATCAAGCTGAACCTGCCAACTGCCGCGGGCATGTTCAACCGGATCATGGCGCAGCATGCGGCCATCTTGTAATGTCACCCAAACCAGATCAAAGGGGGCAACAGGCAAATCAGCACTGGCCTTATCTTCATTCACACTCACATCCACCCGCTCAAACATCGCTTGAATATCAGCCCGTGCCACAAATTCATCTGTTAATTCGCGCAAGCCGACACGGCGGACGATTGCCGCACTGGCCATTGCAAATTCCATCGAAAATTTGGCTGCCAGACCTGTTTGGGGACGTGTATTGCGCAGCATCAATCTTTGTGTAATTCCTGTATGGACATGGATTGTCGCAATGTCGTCAGGGTTAAGATTATGCACTTGGCTCAGATTAATCATCGCATCGATGGCACGATGGGTAGCATAGCATGTTGGATAGCGCTTGATATTCACCCCATAACGCGCTGCCATAAAATGTTCACCGATCTTGAATGCACTGGCATCAAGATCAGGCATGCCAGAGGGTGAAAAGGACCGCATGAAACCCGTACGATGTTCGAGTGCATCCACACTACCAGTATAGCCTGATTTTGCCAGCCGTACCGCATGTATTCCAGATTGTGCCGTGCGTCCCGCATGCAATGATTTTGTCATCGAACCAAAATTTGCAACAAGCCCGGCGGCCAGTGAAGCCGCAATGGCTAACGCATGTGCGGTTTCTTCTTCAGATAATTTATTCAATCGTGCCGCCGCTGCCGCACACGCAAGCGTGCCCATCACAGCGGTGGGATGAAAGCCCCTATCATGCAAATGACCGGGCTCAAGGGCTGCCAAATGCGCCCAAAGCTCGTAGCCGACCAGATAGGCTTCAATCGCCTCCTGACCAGATGCGTCAAGCACATGGCCTTCCGCCAAAATGAGCGGCACCAAAACTGTGCTTGGATGCCCAGCCAAAGCCACATCATCAAAATCAAGCACATGCGCCGATACACCGTTGATCAAAGCCGCATCAGCTGCACCATAGCGTAAACCATTGACCGCAACTGGGGCATCATTGCTGCCTTCGGCGGGGGTTGCAATCCCCGCCACCAGAGCCACAGCAGGCTCTCTGGCACCGGCCAGCATCACCCCGACACAATCAACAATCCCAATTCGCGCGGCCTGAATGGCTTCAGCAGGGACCGATGTATAGTCGAAACGCGCAATAAATTCCGCTGACTTTTTTGTAATACTATCCATCATACCCTCAATTGACTTAAAGCCATCAATAGGACCGTGGCAATCCCAACATGTGCTGCGCGATATAAGACAAGATCATATTGGTCGAAATCGGTGCTGTTTGATAAATACGGCATTCACGCCATTTGCGCTCAATACCGTATTCGGTTGCATAGCCAAATCCACCAAATGTCTGCAGGGCTGTATCGGCTGCTTTCCATGTGGCTTCTGAGGCCAGCAACTTGGCTATATTGGCCTCCCCTCCACAGGGTTGACCCGCATCAAACAAGGCCGCCGCCTTTCGCGCCATGAGGTCCGCAGCATCAAGCTCGGCATGCGCACGCGCTATTGGAAATTGGATGCCCTGATTTTCACCAATGGCGCGATTGAACACGCGGCGTTCTTTGGCATAGTCAACCGCACGACGCACCATATAACGACCATCGCCGATACATTCAGATGCCACAAGAACCCGTTCTGCATTCAAACCGTCGAGAATGTACCGGAACCCTTTCCCCTCCTCGCCAATCAAGGCGGAGGAATGAACCCGCAGGTTTTCAATAAAGACTTCGGTGGTATTGTGATTGATCAATGCTTTGATTGGACGAATATCAACGCCATTGCCGCAGGCTTCGCGCAAATCGATCAGAAAGACAGAAATGCCGTCAGTCTTTTTCGTCACCTGATCCAAAGGGGTAGTGCGTGCCAGCAACAACATCAGATCAGAATGCAATGCCCGAGACGTCCACACTTTTTGGCCATTGATGACATAGTGATCACCATCACGCACGGCGCGGGTTTTCAATTGCGTTGTATCAGAGCCCGTTGTCGGTTCGGTAACACCAAAGGCTTGCAAGCGTAATTTACCAGCCGCGATTTGCGGCAGATAGGTTTTCTTTTGCTCATCCGTCCCATGGCGCAACAATGTCCCCATGATATACATCTGTGCATGGGCAGGACTGGCCTGGCAACCGCATGCGTTGATCTCTTCAAGAATAACCGCTGCTGCCCGCAACGGCAGGCCAGCTCCTCCATATTCTTCAGGGATCAGCGCCGCAAGAAAACCGCCTTCTGTCAACTCATTGACAAATTCCGTTGGATAGGCGGATTTCTCTTCAAGCTTAGCCCAATAATCCATCGGATATTTTTCACACACTTTATGAATTGACTCGCGCAATTCAATAAAATCATCCCCGAGTTCCATCATCACATTGGTCTTACTCATTTTACCGTCTTTCATATTTTAAAGTTAGGAATTTGTTTTGAATGTTTTAGGCAGGCCCGCGCGCGCAATGGCGCCTGTATAGCGCTCGTCGCCCAACCATTTTTCGACATCATGACGCAATGCAAGCAATGCTGGGATATCCACACCTGTCGAAAACCCCATGCTTTCGAGCATGAAGGCCGTATCTTCTGTGTTGATATTGCCCGTAGCGCCTGGCGCAAAAGGACATCCGCCAAGCCCCGCCAGCGAGGTGTCAAAGACCCGCACCCCAACATCCACCGCTGCGGCGACATTGGCCAGGCCAAGTCCGCGCGTATCATGAAAATGGCAGATCACGCGGCGTCCGGCAGCAATCTCCATAATCGGTTGCAACAAAGCTTTCACCTGTGCCGGATTGCCATATCCAACAGTATCGGCAACGATGAGCTCATCTGCGCCCCCCTCTGCGATGAGGCGCGCGACTTCTAAAACGCGCTCGGGGTCTACAAAACCTTGTAAGGTACAGCCGAAACTGGTGGCCAGACCCACGCCCAAAACCATTTGGCGTCCTGCCTGCGAGGCCTTTAACGCCACAATGCGTTTAAATTCCTCGATTGCTTCTCCCGTTGAACGGCGCACATTGGATTGACTATGCAGTTCGGAAATCGACAACACATAATTGATGTGCGTGAAACCTGCCGCCAGTGCGCGCTCCGCGCCCTTGAGATTGGGCACAAGGGCTGAGGCAACGACACCATTGAGCTGGGGTAGATTTTTTGCCAATTCATCCGCATCGGAAAATTGTGGTACGATTTTAGGGGGTACAAACGAAGTCAATTCTATTTCGCGTAGGCCTGCGGCTTGTATGCGCAACGCCCAGTCTACTTTATGGTCTGTGGCCAAAAAGCTTTTGGCCATTTGGATCCCATCACGCAATCCGACTTCCCGCAAAGTAATCTGTTCGGCCATTGCTCAAACTCCCCGAAAAACGGGAGGCCGTTTTTCATTAAACGCCCGCACGCCTTCATGGCGATCCTCGGTCGACACCATGCGGTTGTAACATTCAATTTCATAGGCAAGACCATCCGCAAGCGACATCTGCATACCTCGATGTATGGATTGCTTGGCTTGCTTGATGGAAATAGGAGCATTTTGCGCAATGCGGCGTGCAGTCGCAAGCGTTGCCTCCATTAACTCATCTTGTGGCAACACCCGATTAATCAAACCCCATTCAAAGGCTTGCTGCGCTGTAAAAGGCAAGCCGGTCATAATAATTTCTTTTGCACGCCGCTCACCCATTGCGCGCGGCAGATTTTGCGTACCGCCTGCACCCGGCATAATACCCAATGTCACTTCAGTTAATGCAAAACGGGCATTGTCGGATGCATAAGCAAAATCCAAAGCGGCCGTAATTTCGCAGCCCCCCCCATAGGCCGCTCCATTAATAGCGCCAATCAGCGGAATGGGACAGGCGATGAAGGCCCGCACCATACGTTCAAACATGGCATGTTGGCGCAACCATTGAGCATCTGTCATGCCATTGCGTTCTTTCAAATCACCACCCGCACAAAAAGCTTTCTCCCCGGCGCCTGTAAGAACAATGACACGCACCCCCTCAGCATCGAGCTGGAACCGCTCGAACAAATCCATCAATTCTTCACCCATTTGCGTATTCATAGCATTGGCTGCATGGGGACGATTTAATGTGACCACTAAAATATGTTCTTCGTGGCGCTCGACAGACAGGGTTTCATAGGCGTGGCTCATTTCAAAAATTCCCGTGTTATCGTTTCATTCTGCGCTCCCAATGGAGGCGCTATGCCCCCCGATGTTGGTCGTGCATCATTAATCGTGAATGGCAATCCAACCCATTTTTGTCCATCAGCTTCGGTCACTATGCCCACAGCTTCGGTTTGTGGATGGGTCCATACTTTATCAATGGTCAAAAGAGGGCAATTGGGTACGCCGCCTGCATCCAGTGCTTCACCCACTTCAGCAACAGTCATTGTATGAACAATGCTTTCAATCTTGGGCACTAATTCAGCGCGTAAAGCAACACGATCACGGTTGAGGGTGAAACGCGGATCATCGCCAACCTCTTGCAAACCGGGCAGTGAGTGACACAACTTGCTAAACAGCTTGTCATTGCCTGCAGCAATCATTACCCAGCCGTCTTTGGCTTGAAAAGCCTGATACGGGACAATCTCTGCCAGTCCGGACCCATGCGGCTTGCGCACCTCCCCTGCAACCGCATGGGCCGCCAAAGGGATTGTCATCCATGCAAGACCCGTCTCAAACAAAGAGGTTGCGATTTGCGCGCCATTTCCATGCTTGTTGCGTTCAAACAAAGCCGCGAGCAGCCCAATCACCGCCCACATGCCAGAGCCCATATCCACCAAGGAGACGCCAACACGCACAGGCGGACGATCTGCTTCCCCGGTAATTGACATGATCCCAGAAGAGGCTTGGGCCAGCGGATCATAACCCAATTTGCTTGAAAGTGGCCCAGTTTTGCCAAACGCACCAATATCACACCAGATCAGCCCTGGATTTTGCTTGCGCATCTCTTCGACATCGACGCCGAATTTCGTCAACAAGCCCGGACGCAAATTTTGAACCACCGCATCTGAACTGGTTATCAATTGCTTTAAAAGCGCCAATTGCTGCGGGTTTTCAAAATCAAGCGTCAGGCTTTCTTTGCCACGATTAAGCGCATGAAACACGGTCGCGTCTGCTTTGAGGAATGGAGGTCCCCAGCCGCGCGCATAATCACCCGTATGAGGATTTTCAACTTTAATCACGCGCGCGCCTAGTTCTGCAAGGATCAGGCCTGCATAAGGAGCTGCGACACTATGGCCCAGTTCAAGCACGGTCAAACCATGAAGGGGTGCGGACTTACTCAACATCATTCTCCTCTTGGATCAAAAAGCAGTGCACCTTGCTTACAAATATTCCTCTGCAAGCGCCGCACCCTTGATCTCGTGAACAGCCCCTGATCGACGGATTAAACCGCCGCGCATAATATGCCCGGAATGTGCCAATTTTAACGCCGGACGGGCCATTTGCTCGGTCATCAAAACAGTGATGCCATCTTGCTGCATTTGCCGCACGGCAATCGAGATTTGCTGTATCCACACAGGCGCAAGCCCCAAAAATGGTTCGTCCAGCAGCAATAATTTAGGCCTGCCACTCATAGCCCGCGCAATGGCAACAAGCTGTTGTTGTCCGCCTGAAAGCTCGCCAGCGGCCTGCGCTTGACGTTCAGCAAGAAAAGGGAAACTCGCAACCAGCTTATCCCATGAGCGCACTTGTTCGCGTCCATTCAGTGTCACAGCTCCAGCCAATACATTGTCTTTAACGGTCATGCTTGCAAAGACACGCCGCCCTTCAGGAGAATAACCAATGCCAAGACGTGCACGCGCATCACTCGACATGCTCCCAATATCGTGACCATCAAACATGATTTTGCCCTGGCTTATTTTGGCCAAACCAATCACAGCATTAATGAGGCTGGATTTACCTGCCCCATTGGCGCCAATCAACAAAACAGTTTGGCCTTGATCGACGGTGAGGGTTACGCCTGCCACGGCGCGTGTCCCGCCATAGGTCACATGCAAATCATCAATGCGTAACATCGCTATCCTCTTCATCACTGCCACCGAGATAGGCATTGATCACATGGGGTCGGGAAAGCACTTCAGTGGGCGGTCCTTCTGCAATTAAGCGCCCTCCGTCCAGCACAATAACGCTGGGGCACAAGCGCTTGATGATTTCCATATCATGTTCAACCAGCAAAACGCCGCATCCGAATTCCTCTTGTGCAAATTTCACATAGGCATCGATATTGACGCGTTCGGACTTTTCCAAACCAGCCGCCGGTTCATCAAGCAACAGCATCTTGGGTTGCGTCGCCAATGCCATTGCCAAACCAAGCATTTTTTGCAACCCATAGGGCATCACGTCGGCATTGCGATGCCAATTTTCTATCAAACCAAATTGGTCAAGCAAGGGTGCCAGGCGCTCGAGCACGGATCTGTCACGCTTGGAAAAACGCAGTGCGGAAATCAAATTGGTTTCCACACTATGGCCATTGAAAATTGCGGTTTGCTGAAAGCTTCTGACAAGACCCATCAGGGCATTTTCAAAAGTGGAGCGCCCGTCAATCCGCGTTTCACCCAACATCACTTGACCCGAGGTGAGACTGAGGCGTCCCGTAAATATATTAATCATCGTGGTCTTGCCTGCGCCATTGGGTCCAATCACGCCAAGCAGCCCCCCCGCAGGTACGGTAAAACTCACATCATTAAAAACTTTAAGGCCACCAAATGATTTCGCGATACGGTCAGCGTGCAAAGCAGAGGTGGACAAGGCTTGACGGGTCATGGCCTTCCCTCCTTCTGATTTGCGTGTTCTTGCGCTGCGTGACCTGTCTCGCCCGTGTTAAGGGGGGTTGTTTTTCCAACAAGCCTGTAAAGCAGGCCTGACACAACCCCAACGACACCTCCGCGCGCAACCAGCGTAACAATAATGATCAAAAGCCCAAAAAGACCGGGCGACATTTCACCGCTCAAGGCGAAATAATCGGTTGCTGAAACAAGCAGCAAAGCCCCGATTAATGTACCGAGAATGGACGCCTTACCGCCCACAATCGTATATGTGATGTAATTAACCGATGACATCGGTGCAAACGAACTCGGATGAGCGGTCATCAACATATTCACAAGCGCAAAGCCCGCAAGGCCCGAAACACCGGCTGCGATTGAAAAAGCCATTGCTTTATATTTCCAAGCCGCAAGACCCAAACTTTCAGCCAAAACATCATTGGTTTCAATCGCTGCAAATTCATGCCTAAATGTGCGCGTGAACAGCGACGTTATGGCAAAGCTTAGTACCGCCAAACCGCAGGTGGTCAGCAGCACATGTGGATTGTCCCATAATTCAAAGCCAAACAATTTCACAGCCGGCATACCCACCAAGCCATTGGCGCCACCTGTGATCGGACCGGCTTCAAACAACAGAAGCTGCACAATCTCTGTCAGCACAAAAGTAACCAAAACAAAGTAAACACCCTTGAGACGCAAGATCAAGGATCCCAAGGGAATGGCACATAAGGCAGGCATCAAGAAGGCCGCAGCGGCAAGGATCAGCACGTCTGTCACATGCAGCTTCATACTGATCAGTGCAACCGTATAGCCGCCAATTGCCATAAAAGAGGGCACCGCAAAACTCATCAGATCAAGGCGCTGCATGATATAGACACCGAGCGCCGCAGTGGCTGCGATCAAAATCAGATTGGTTTGGGAAAGCACCTGCGGATTGGTACTGAAAACAGGAATTAGAAATGTCATCGCCACAAAGACAAGGGCAATCCAATCGTGACCACTTAATAAAGAAGACCGCGTTTCAGCAGGCAATGGTTTGAGATCATGACTACTCATGAACGGCGTACCTCTCTCCCAAGAAGGCCTTGTGGCCTGACCACAAGAATGATCAGAACAAGCGCAAATAAAGTGAGGGCGCCTTTGGAACCGCCGAGATACACGGCGGCATAGGCTTCAATCAGCCCGACGATAAAGGCGGCACAGGTTGCTCCTGTAACACTGCCGAGCCCGCCAAGGATGACGGTCAAAAAGGAAAAGGCCAAGACAGAGTCGCCCACATGGGGCGCCAATGCCAATATCGGTGTGACAAGCGCGCCTGTTCCGCCGGCAAGACCGGTGGCCAAGGCAAAGGCAAAGGGAAAGAGTGCCTTGGTGCGCATTCCCAATGCACTGGCAACGGGTAAATCCTCCGACATCGCGCGCATACCACGGCCGATATTTGTCCGATAGACGAGCCAGTACACAAAGACGATCGCCGCAAGACAGGCACCAAGTACGATCATATTTGCATAAGGGAAATAGATCCCGCCCAGTCGCCAAACCCCTGTGACCGGAAAGGGAAATTGCGGCGATTCCGCACCAAAGATCATCAAAATCGCCGTCGCCATGACCAAGTAGAAACCCATGGTCACCATCAATGTTGCCTGATGATCTTCAATGACGCGTTCGAGAATGAGAGATTCAAACAACCAACCCAAAGCCGCCATGGACAGCATGGCCAGCATGACGGCAACCGGATAAGGCAGGCCAAGAATAACATTGCAATAATAGGCGACATAGCCGCCCATCACATAAAATCCTCCATGGGCAAAATTCACCACACCCAAGATGCCGAAGATCAGCGTAAATCCCAGCGCCAAAAGCGTATATTGTGATCCGAGGCTAATTCCGATCAGCCCAGTTGCGATGAAACTGTCCATGGAGTTATCCGAGCCTTATTTTTCGCTGACTGCATCAGCACGAATAAAGGGTTGCTTGACGCCACCCTGAATAACCCCGATCGCGAAGGGGTAGGACATTTCCTGATTGATGCCAAAGAACTTCTGGCCAATCCAATAGCCTTTGCCGATATGCTCATCTTCCACGGGCAGGGTACGCATGGCCGCTGAAATCTTTTCAGCATTATCAACCGTTCCAGCGATTTGCACCGCTTTGATCATCATACGCGCAGCGAATGTCCAGCGGAAAAAGTCGCTGTTTTCCGGACGAGCAGAACCCATCAATTTTTCATATTTTTGCTCAAGTGCGCGCATCTTGTCGTCCATATAGACAGGCTCATACCACAAGAAGTCCTTCAGAATATCGAGCCCCCCTGCAACGCGCGCAATTTCATCCGTGCCGGGCCCACCAAGACGGAAAATAGGTCCCGTAAACCCTGCTTGTCGCATCTGCTTGACAATAATGCCTGCATCGCCAGCTGGGGATGATGCGAGATCAAGTGCTTCCGCATTTGAACTCATGATGCGCGTGACAATCGGTGCAAAATTGGTTGTACCACGTTGATAATATTCTTCCGTGACACTTACGCCCCTTTGCTTGAAAATATCCGCATTCACGCTCGCAATATCGGTACCCCCTTGATCATTGGGCGCCACAATGGCCGCAGTTTTGAATTTAAAGCGCTGCAAGCCGGCATCAATAATCGGCGCGGCCCAGCCTGATGGACCCGGACCAATATGGAACACGGTTGGCCATTCCGGTCCGATGGAGTTTTTGGCAAAACTATTGACCATCGCTACCATGCGGTTGCGGGTTGCAACCGGCTTCATTCCCGTCACTTCAGGCGAACCCACAGGCCCGACGATAACCTTGATACCTTCTGCTGCGAAAGCACTGGCGGCTGATGCCGCGCCTTCCGCACTGTATTTTGAATCAATTGTTTTGACTGAAATGGTACAGGCGACACCGTTAATGACCAGTCGCTTTTCTTCCATGGCTTCCTTAGCGGCGAATTCTGTTGCACCACGCAACGCAATCCCCCATTGGGCGGCAGGCCCCGACAGAACAGCCGGAACACCAATTTTAAGTTCGCAGGCTGATACAGCCCCACCAAATGCCGCAGACGCGAGCAAAGTGCCGCACATAAAGCGACCAAGACGCATTGTCATCTTATTTCCTCCCTGAATACGGTCGTTTTTTTTACCAACCCAAGCGAGGCTTTCCCCACGCCTGAAACTGGATCTCACACGCCGTAATCCAAGATTAGAAATAGGTTTTCTGAAAGTCAATAAAACGTTTCATTTAAATTTAATTTTTTTGGGATTTACTAAATTTTACTAAAACCGAATGGCGACCTATCGATAAAAAAAATATTGAACATTTTCATACATTTATAAGTAAAATCCGATCTTATTTAATATTTTTGCATTTAAACGCAATTTGAAAAACAATAACGACCATTGAATTTATCATCTTAAATGAAACGTTATATCTGAAAAAAAGCAAATTTATTTCCACCCCAACCCCGTAAGAACATACGGCTTCCTCGCAAAAAAGTCAGGACGTTCATTTAAAAAATAGCGGCGAAAAATAAGCTCTCTGCCGAATTATGAATCGGAAAAAGCATATTTAAATGACTATCTGCGGCGCGATTACGGCCAATAAAAAACGCTCCGAAAACGAGGCTTCAGGGCATTTGCGCAAGGCGGCGAAGATCCAGCCCGATGATGTGGACCGACTGTTGCGCCAGATCGCCGGTGGCACAACGGGCAAACGAGGCCGCAAGCCGACGCCGGTGCGGGCAAACCGTACTGGTGAAATCCTGCGCAAGGTGTTCAATCTTGCAATCCGCTGGTGCATCCGCACCGGCAAGCGCGAATCTCCGGCAATTCGCTCTCGGTCGCGCCGGACAGGCGTGCGCTCACAGGCGCGGGTTCGACCGAACAGGGCAGCGGATCGCGGCGTTTTCGAGATTTGCGTTATCTCAACCTGCATCGTCATGTCCTTGGTTCGCGCGTGGCGTCGCCCGACCACGAGGCGTTCGGTTCTACCGCCGCCCCCGCCCCCCGGAAGGTCGCAGAAAGCACCTCGACCATGCGGACGAGGTCGGCTTCGGCGTTCTTGGCCTGCCCCCTGAAAAGTGATCCTCCCTGATGTATGGTTATTAAACCGAAGGAGGACTTACGAATGAGCAAGAAGAGATATAAGCCAGAAGAAATTGTCGCCAAGTTGCGGCAGGCCGATGTTTTAACGTCGCAAGGTAAGACCGTCGCGGAAGCCATCAGATCGATAGGTGTAACGGAAGTTACATACTACCGATGGCGGTCTGAATATGGTGGACTGAAGGGCGATCAGGTTAAGCGGCTGAAAGAGCTTGAAGCCGAGAACAATCGGTTACGTCGAGCTGTGTCAGATCTGACTATTGAGAAGTTAATCCTGAAGGAAGCTGCAGGGGGAAACTTTTAAGCCCCGCCCGTCGCCGTGCTTGTGTGGAACTTGTGGTTGCTAAACACGGAGTCTCGGAGCGGCTTGGGTAATCCCCCCG
>CAIJVU010000066.1 GCA_903824185.1 uncultured Hyphomicrobiales bacterium | reverse complement strand
TCATACCGACCACACTATCGTCCAGAAACACTATAACCAATCACAAATGATCCACGCATCCCGCATCCATTATAAAAACATCTGCAAACTCTTTGAAGAGACCCTATCAGACACCACCACTGCAGCCTGAACAGGAGCAACCCATGCGCGCCGTCATTTATGCCCGTTATTCGTCTGACCTACAGCGAGAGGCCTCGATCGAGGATCAGGTGGAGGTCTGTCGCCGTTATGCAAGCATTCAAGGCTGGAAAGTTGTCGAGATATATACCGATGCAGCAATCAGTGGTGCGAGTCGTTTCAGGCCAGGCTTCCAAAAGCTGGTTACTGATGCTGCTAAAAATCAATTTGATATTGTGATTTGTGAAGCCATTGATCGGCTTGGCCGACGACTTGCGGACACGGCGGATCTGCAAGACCAGCTCGCATTTCATAAAATCAGGCTATTCACACCTTCTATAGGTGAAATTACCACCATCCATGTCGCCGTCATGGGCATGATGGCTCAAATGGCACTTAAAGATCTTGGCGAAAAGACAAAACGGGGACAGATGGGGCGAGTGCTCAAAGGTCGCATTCCGGCCGGCATCGCCTACGGCTATAAGTCTGTCGCATCAAGTAATAATGATGGTGGAGCCCGTGAAATTATCCCTGAAGAAGGAGCCATCATCCAGCGGATATTTTCAGAATATGCGACAGGCAAGACGCCTGAAGCCATAGCACGCGATTTAAATAAGGAAGGCATTGCCGGACCCGAAGGTCGCGAATGGTCAAATACGACGATCCGGGGACAGAACCAGCGTGGCACCGGAATTCTGAATAATGCGCTTTATCGCGGGTTATTAGAGTGGAACCGCTGCAGCTACACAAAAAATCCCAGAACAGGAAAACGTGTTGCTCGGCCCAATCCACCTGAACTGTGGGAGCGTTCAGAAGTACCACATTTGAGAATTGTTAACGATGACCTCTGGGAATTGGTGAAAAGCAGGCAAGGTAAAATCCGTGCAGCGCAAACACAGCCTGTCGGTATCGGCATCGAAAGCAGTGAAAATCCGCTCAATCGTACCCATCGGTCTCGTTACCTCCTCTCGGGCCTGCTGCGATGCGGGTGCTGTGGAGGAGATTTTACGATCGTCACAAAAAATCGGTTCGCCTGCTCGACCAGAAAGCGCAAGGGTACATGCGACAACGCCCTTTCGATAAACAGGCAGGAAATCGAAGCCCGCGTTCTCGTGGGACTTAAGGAACGCCTCATGGCACCCGAACTTGTCAGCGCTTTTGTTGAAGGCTACCAGGAAACCATGCGTGAAGAGCAACAAAAGGCAAAATCTGCCGTTGCCCAAAGTGAAAAGCGCAAAACTGAAGTAGATCGCAAAATCGCTGGCATATTTAAAGCCATCGAGGACGGGCTTTATGAGCCATCGATGAAAGATCGGCTAGCCGAGCTCAAAGCACAGAAAGAAGCCATCGAGCTGGAAGGATTGCCCCCAGCCCCTCTCGCCATGGATGTCCTCCAACACCCCCGTGCCGCCAAGATTTACGGTCGATGGGTGGAACGGCTCGAACATGCACTTGATGGCGACAATCCGCATGAAGCCATGGAACTCATCCGCAGCCTGATCGATCATATCAGTCTTATACCCCGTACAGATGGAAATGGACTGGATGCAACCCTATATGGCGCACTTGCACAAATTTTGGCTGTTTGCAGCGAGATTGAAGGCAATAAAAAACGCCCCGAAGACGATGCTTCAGGGCGTTTGCTATCGGTGGTTGCGGGGGCCCGCAGCCACCTTTACCGAACAGTGATGCGAACTTAGTGTTTCTTCCCTTTTATTGACCTACCTCATTCCTCAGGCAATGGATAATTATCACTATTCAATACCCAGTCAGCTTCAGAACAATCCAATCAAATGATTGGAAAAAGTGAATTGGAGCAGTTTTTTGACGCCAGCTTCCACACCCAGAATGAATTAGATCACTGTTAAGAGATTGATTTAGATTCAAAAAAATCCGGTCAGCATCCGCACTCCTGAACCTCTAACCCATCCACCAAGGCAGATAATATCAAGCTTTATCTGACGGTGCTTGCATAGGGCGAGCGGGCGCGGGGCAAATAGACGCCATGGCCCTTGTCTCCGACAAGTTCTCCATCGCGCATGATCACCTTGCCGCGCGACATGGTCAGAATCGGTCTACCTGTGAGCTCAAACCCTTCATAAGGGGTATAATCCGAGCCGTCCTGAATGAGATCATGGGTCAGCGTATAGGATATGTTCGGGTCCCAGATGGCTATATCCGCATCCGCGCCGATGCCTATACTGCCCTTGCGTGGATAAAGACCATAAATACGCGCATGATTGGTGGCCGTCAGCGCCACAAATTGCTCGAGTGTGATCCGTCCTTTCATGACCCCTTCGGAAAAGAGAATATTTAATCGCGCGCCGACACCGGGAATGCCGTTTGGCACCCATCGAAAACTGGTGCGGCCTTTGGGAGCAAGCTTGCCTTGCGGGTCATCATAGCGAAAGGGACAGTGATCCGATGAAAAAACACTGAAGACACCACGCTGCAAGCCTTCCCAGCAGGCCTCCTGACTATCGCGATCACGCGGCGGTGGCGAGCAGACATATTTGGCGCCTTCCATATTGAGACCGCCAAGATCATCCTCCGTTAAAACCAGATATTGCGTGCATGTCTCACCAAGAATTTTCAATCCGCGTTGTTGCGCCCACCGGATTTGCTCCATCGCATCACGATTGGACACATGCACGATCATGATAGGCACATCAACCAATTCTGCATGGGCAATGGCACGATGGGTTGCCTCGCGCTCGGCAACCTTCGGACGTGACGTGGCATGATAACGCGGCGCTGTCCGCCCTTCACGCTCAAGCTTTTCGGTCATGTAGCGTATCGCGTCATAGTTTTCGCAATGCACCATCACAAGCGCACCGCATCCGCGCGCCGTGTCCAGCACATCGATGATTTCACGGTCATTTAAAGCCAAGCCTTCATAGGTCATAAAAACCTTGAACGATGTATATCCATCCTCAACAAGAGAGGGCAATTCTTGACCAAGCACACTTTCATTGGGTTCGCTGACAATGAGATGAAAACTTGTATCGATAAAACACTGACCTTGAGCTAATGCGTGATAATCATTGACCGTTTCCCGTAGTGGCCGCCCCTTTTCCTGCAACACAAAAGGCATCACTGTGGTGGTGCCGCCAAGAGCAGCGGAGCGCGTCGCACTTTCAAAATCATCCGCCATGACAATGCCCTCGCCGGAAGGCTGCGAAATATGGACATGGCTATCAATGCCGCCGGGCAAGACAAGCTTATCTTTGGCATCGATCACGGTCTGGGCGTGACCGAGATTATGGCCCAACATGGCAATCCGACCGTCTTTGATGCCCACATCGCAGCGCATCTGATCCCCTGCGGTGACAACCGTGCCGCCTTTGATGATGGTATCAAATTGAATGCTCATCTCTGTGTCTCCGAAAAATTATCGATGCTCGATCCGCGCAGCAAGCGAATGAGGCAGATCCTTGGTTGGCTTGGGGGACGGACGACGGAAAGTCCCCGCCGTTGCTTTGCGTAAGTTCAATCGCACCATGCTTTGTGCCTGCAAGACAGCAGCCTCAACCTGATCAATGACAGGAACAGGGATATGATCGGCAATCTTTCGGGCAAGGCCTGACAAGGGCGCCCCAGCAAGAATCAAAACATCCGCCTGATCCTCTTCAACCGCCCGTTTGGCAAGTTCAAGCAGCAACTGTTCTTTTTCCTCTTGAACGGAGGCAATATCCGCAAAAGGCGCATCCAGCATACGAATAGCGGCGCAACGCTCCCATAAACCATGCATGCGAACACATTCTTCATACCAAGGGCCAAGGGCTGTCGCGAACGTAATAAGAGCAAATCGCCGACCCACCATGCAAGCGCTCAACATAGCGGCTTCGGCCAGACCAATGACAGGAAGATCAAATAATTCGCGGGCACCCAATAAACCGGGATCGCCAAACGCGGCGATAATGGCTGCATCAACACCCGCATGATGATCAGCAAGCATTTCCAGAGCAATGGCACCACCAATCTGCGCTTCAGCGCGCGTGGCGATATAGGGCACACCACGAGGCGCTGTAAGCGGCACCAGTTCAACATCAGGCGCGAGCACGGGCAGGGCCGCAGACATCAGCCTTTGCGTAATTGACTCACTTGTATTGGGGTTAAGAAGCAGAATTTTCATACTCGGACCCTCAAAACCTGATGCAAAAACATGCCATTGATCCCGTCAATCTGTATCAGACGATATGTGATTAAAAAATAATCTCAACCTGCTTTCAATTTCATCTGTGCGCAAAAATTGTGCTCAAGTGGTATTTTCATGATTGTACTTGCGGAAAACTGCGTTAGCTTTGAGTGCAATGGTCATGTTGCTTGGAGATTTCTTGCTATGAAGTTTGTTTTAAAACTGGCTTTTGCCGCAGCACTCGTGCCGCTTACCCCCGCAAATCCTTCTACAGCGCAAGAAATTCCCAAAATTAAACTCGGCTATGCCAAATGTGCCCATTGTTTGCCCATGTCGCTGACGCCTGATTATGCAAAAAACATCTCCCTTGAAACCATCAATTTCAATTCCGGAAATGATGTGCTGACCGCGCTGGTGTCAAAAAGCATTGATGTCGCGCAAGTGACCTACCTGCATTACATCACAGCGCTGGACAAAGGTCTGGACGTTGTAGCCGTCTCAGGCCAGATCAATGGCGGGTCTGAATGTGTCTCATCTAACAAACTGGACCTGCCGGGCGAAGATTGGGCCAAGTTCAAATCACTGACAACCAAAGCCAAAGCTGATGGAACACCCCTGAAAGTTGCCGCTTCACGCGGCAATGCGCAAGATATTCACATGCGCGGCGCTTTCATGAAACAGGGAATCGACCCCAACAAAGACATTCAATTTGTTAACATTCCCAATCCGTCCGACCATCTTGCGGCGCTGCAGCGTGGCGATGTCGATATGATTTGTTCGGTTGAGCCTTTTGCATCGCAAATTAAAATGGCTGGTGCGGGTAAACACTTTGTGCTCCCTTATGATCAGGCTGCTGGCAATCTGACGAATCTGATTGTCACCCGGTCGGATGTGATCGCCTCAAACAAAGCCGGCGTGCAGGGAACAGTGTCCGCTGTTGTCACATTGGTGGATGTGTTGAAAAAGGATCAAAGCAAGTGGATCGAGACAATTACCAAACTCACAGGCCTTGATGCCGCTGTTGCCAAAGAGGCTTTGGTCAATGCCTATCCGGATTATTCGATCCACATGTCATCGACCCTTGCCATTGCCGATATGATGCGCGATCTCAAATATATTTCGAGCGATGTCTCAGCCACAGCCAAGAAAAATATCGACTATTCTTTTCTGATGGCCGCAACCGGAAAGCCGAAAAGCGCGCTTGGCGAGTAAGAGCCAAGCGGTTCAGCTCAGAAGATAGGGCATTTTGTGAAAACACGTATCGAGCGTTTCATCGTGCCGGTGGTTGTATTACTGGGGTGGGAGTTATTTTCTCGCTCCGGTTACCTGCCTAAAGCTTTGCTTCCCGCACCCAGCTCGGTCGTGCATGCCCTGAGTGACTGGGTCATCGGCTATGATGAAACCACTCAAAGCTATTCCGGACACTGGGCGAAAGATGCTATTGCCAGTGCATTGCGTGTCTTTGCAGGCTTTGCTCTCGCATCATTGGTTGGGGTGGCGGCAGGCGTTGCCATCGGTTGGTCCCGCATGTTTGAAAAAGCCCTTGAGCCACTTTTGCAAATGCTTCGTCCCATTCCGCCCGTGTCTTGGATACCGCTGGCGATCATCTGGTTTGGCATAGCTGACAAGCCTGCTATTTTTCTGGTCTTTCTCGGCGCGTTTTTTCCCGTCCTTATGAATACCATCCATGGCGTGAAAACGGTGGATAAAAACCTGATCCGCGCCGGCTCCATGATGGGGGCAACTGAACGACAATTGCTCACCAGTTTTGTTCTCCCCGCCGCCCTGCCCTCCATCTTCGCCGGATTACGCATTGCGATCGGTTCGGCTTGGATGCTGACTGTGACCGCAGAAATGGTGGCGGTGAAAAGTGGACTGGGTTACGTTCTCTGGGACAGCTATTATTTCCTGCGTTATGATATTGTCATGGCGGCGATGATTTCCATCGGATTTTTAGGGTTTCTGTCCGACCTCGGCATCAAAGGCATCATGGCTCATACTTTGCGTTGGCAGGCGACAACCACTGTGCAGGGGCGCTTCTGATGGCATCGATTGAACTGCGCAACATCAGTAAGATTTTTACCGACCCCAAACGCGGTGAGCTTTTAACGCTGGACAATATCAGCCTTGATATTGAAGTGAATGACTTTCTCTGTTTGCTCGGCCCATCGGGATGCGGCAAGTCGACTTTATTAAATATCGTGGCAGGCTTTGAACAGCCCACCTCCGGAACAGCTCTCGTGGATGGCATTCCGATAGAGCGACCGGGCAGTGATCGTGGCGTTGTCTTCCAACACCCGACGCTCATGCCCTGGCTTGATGTCATTGAAAATATCAACCTTTCCTTGCGGCTGCGCGGCATGTCTCGCTCGGAACGCCATGAACGCGCCAAGGAATTCATAGACCTTGTGGGCCTGAAAGGTTTTGAGCATCACTTTCCCTCGGAATTATCGGGCGGCATGAACCAGCGTGTTGGGATTGCCCGAGCATTATTAATGAATCCGCGCGTCATCTTGATGGATGAACCCTTCGCAGCCCTTGATGCGCAAACCAAATTGGAAATGCAGGAAGAGCTTGTGGCGATATGGGAGCGGCGACGCTGTACGATTGTTTTCGTGACCCATAGCGTTGACGAGGCGCTGGTTCTGGGCAATCGGATTGCGGTGATGACACGCAGACCGGGCCGGATCCGCGAAATATTTGACTTTGATCTGCCCAGACCGCGCGATATTACAAGCCCCTTATTCAATGACGCCAAGCGGCACGTTCTCTCCCTGATCCGTGAAGAATCCACCAAGGTTGCCACTCCATGATCCGGCTCGGCATGATGACGCCTTCTTCCAACACGGTTTTGGAACCGGTTACGGCGTCCTTGCTCCAATCTACACCGCATATCACGGCGCATTTCCAACGCTTACGGGTCACCCATATCGCGCTTGGTGAAGCATCGGTTCATCAATTTGATCCCTCGCAAATGCTTCCTGCAGCAGACATGTTGGCAGATGCGAAAGTGCATGCAATCGCGTGGAACGGAACATCAGCAAGTTGGCTTGGTTTTGAGCGGGATGAGGCTTTATGTGCTGCGATCAAAACGCGGACTGGAATTGCCGCCACCTCTTCAACGCTGGCCTATAGAGAAGCCTTTCACCGCTACGGCGCCAAGAAAATTGGCCTCGTAACGCCTTATACGGATAGTGTGCAGCAGCAGATTATCAAAGTCTGGGCTGATCACGGATTTGATTGCTCGAATGAGATGCATCTCGGCTGGTCTGACAATTTTTCATTTTCAGAGGCGAAAGAGAACGTGATTGGCGACATGATCCGTCACGTGGTTGCAAAAGGCTGTGATGCCGTGGCCATTTTATGCACCAATATGAATGGTGCGCGCATGTGTACGCAGCTTGAAAAGGAATATGCCATCCCGCTTGTTGACTCTGTGGCCGTCACGCTCTGGCACAGTCTTGAAATGGCAGGCGCCACGGACACGATTCCTAATGGCGGACGTATTTTTACGGATCCGGCTTTTAAACCTCACGCATGACAGCAGGTGTCAGCGTTCAACGCTAAGGATGATGCCAGTCTTGCTGGCACCAACACTGTTTATCTTTATCCATTGACGGGACTAAGATTGCAGCTCGAAGACAATATCTTGAGCCCCTTTCCAAAGAGTCATTTTTCCCAAAGCCGTTAAATTTTCTAGCCCGTCGACAATGGTCAAAAAATGATTTCCGGCCAGTTGACCCATTTTGCTTGCAAAATGAACGCCACCATAAGCAAGCAAAATTTCAGTTTCACTGATACCACCGGGATAAAGAATAAACTGCCCCGGGGACGGGTAGCTGGTATGGTTTTCATAACCAACACCAAATTCATAATCCCCCAGAGGGATCCATACACCTTCACCACTCCAGCGGACATGCACGATTTGGCTCTTGAATGGCAAGCGTGCCAAAAAGGCTGCACAGGTTTGCGGGGCCAACTCGGTTTCCAACCGCGCGGCAAAGACATAAGGGCCTGCCGTGATTTTGATTTTGTTTTCCATTATCTGCTCTCTTCGCTTGTCTCGATGTGATTTTTTAAAGCCATAGTTTGAACAGTTTTGATTAAAACAGATATGGCATGATCCATATCCTCCACAGAACAATATTCAGCGGGATTGTGACTGATCCCGTCTTTGCAACGCACAAACAACATGGCGACAGGGCATAAATCGGCCATAGCCATGGCATCATGACCCGCACCCGACGGAAGATAGAACACCGGCAAGTTATGGCTCTGCAAGGCTGTTTCCATGAATGACTGCAAGGAAAGATTACAGAGACAAGCCGGCGCGTCATAATAAGGATCAATCTGGATTTCCAAATGTCTTTTCTTGGCCACAGCAAGGCAATGCGCCTCGATCGTATCGACCAATTGTTTCCGATCGGCATCATCGGGACCGCGCATATCCAGTGTAAAAAAGACCTGTCCGGGAATCACATTGATGGCATTGGGATGCACCTCTATCCTGCCTATGGTTGCCACCGCATCAGCATAGCGCCCCGCAATGGTTTCCAAACTGGCCGCCATTTCCACAAAGCCTGCCAGCGGATCTTTTCTCAAAGCCATGGGGACGGTGCCGGCATGTCCCGCAACACCTTTCAGGGTAACGCCGCGCCGGGATGCGCCATTGATCGAGGTGACAATACCCAATGGTAAATTTTCATGCTGCAAAACCGGACCTTGCTCAATATGCACCTCCAGATAACCCAACAAAGAAGCCGGATCTCTTTTCAGCGAGGGAATGGCTTCGGGTTTGAGGTTGAAATGAGCAAGAGCCTCTTTGAAAGAAATGCCATGCGCATCCCGTGCTTCCAAAATCAAGGGATCAAATGTCCCTGCTAGCGCTCGCGATGAGGATAAATGGCTGGGGAAGCGCACATTTTCCTCATCACCGAATGCGACAATCTCAATCGTGAAAGGATACCGGATTTGCTTTTGCTTTAAAAACGCGATCACGCCCAGTCCGGCGACAACCCCCAATGTGCCGTCATAAGCACCCGCATCAACAACCGTATCAATATGGGATCCGATCAGAAGGCTTTTTGGATTGGCTTCTGTTCCGTCATAACGTCCGGTGACCGTCCCGAGAGCATCCACCGTGACATCATCACAGCCAACCTCTTTCATCATGCTTTGCAGGAGATCAATCGCTTTGGCATGAGCAGGTGATAGATAGAGACGTGTTAAATTATGCGGGTCATCGCTTAACGCCCGAAAGGCCTGAATGCGATCATAAGCCGCAGTACCATAGGGGTATTGATGTCTCGCTTGATCATTCATTTCTTTTTCCATGTCTCAACGATTTTAATCTTTAAAACCCCTGTTCAGCAATTTCATTTAATCATCAAATATATGCCTAGATAATATGCATGAGGCTTAATAATTTTGCACTCGATGAAATAGCGATCAAGGGCTATGTGCCAGATGACTGCCTCTAACGCAGCTTCCTTTGATAAAATGTGATCTCAAATCACCCTTTTGCTTCCATTGAAAGATTGGCTTGCTTCTTGCCTTGCACTTTAGCATCACAGGAGGCACCTTTCATGACGTCTTTTCGAATGAAAAATATGAAAATCAAAAGCGGTTTAACAGCTCTGCTGCTCTTGGCTGCCATGACGACGATGGACCGCGCACAGGCACAAGGCACATTGAGGATCGGCATGACCGCATCCGATATTCCGCTGACAACAGGTCAAACAGACAATGGTGGCGAAGGTCAGAGATTTCTCGGCTTTACAGCCTATGATGGTTTGGTGAATTGGGATTTGAGCAGCGCAACCAAACCGTCGGATTTGGTGCCAGGCCTTGCTGTATCATGGAGCGTTGATGCTACAGATAAAACCAAATGGATATTCAAACTGCGCGACGGCGTGAAATTCCATGATGGCAGCGCTTTCACAGCAGATGCCATTGTCTGGAATCTGGACAAATTATTGGTCAAAGAATCCCCTCAATTTGATCCCCGCCAATCAGCGCAAGGGCGTTCGCGTATTCCTGCCATCGCAAGCTACAAAGCACTGGATGCCCTCACAGTCGAAATCACCACGAAAACTCCAGATGCGACACTGCCTTACCAGCTGGCATGGATCATGATCTCATCACCGGCCAATTGGGAAAAACAAGGCAAAAACTGGGATAATGTCGCCAAAGCCCCATCAGGAACGGGCCCTTGGAAAATAACCAATTTTGTCCCCCGCGAACGTGTCGAAATGGTACCCAATACAGACTATTGGGACAAAGCGCGCGTACCGAAGCTCGACAAAATGGTTTTGATCCCTTTGCCTGAAGCCAATGCGCGTGTGGCTGCCTTGCGGTCGGGACAAGTGGATTGGATTGAATCGCCAAGTCCCGATGCAGTACCATCCCTCAAACAAGCGGGCTTCGACATTGTCACGAATGCCTATCCGCATAATTGGACCTGGCATTTGTCGCGGATTGAAGGTTCGCCCTGGAATGATATCCGCGTCCGCAAAGCAGCGAATCTCGCAATCGACCGTCAGGGTTTGAAAGAGCTGCTCAGTGGCATGATGATACCGGCAGAAGGCTTTTTCCCGCCTGGTCATCAGTGGTTTGGAACGCCTAATTTCAAACTCAGCCATGATGTGGCAACAGCCAAAAAGCTAATGGCTGAAGCAGGCTATGGCCCCGACAAGCCCCTCAAAACAAAAATCCTGATCTCGGCATCCGGATCGGGGCAAATGCAACCTTTGCCGATGAATGAATTTGTTCAACAAAATCTCGCTGAAATCGGCATCATGATCGATTTTGAAGTGGTTGAATGGAATACGCTCATCAATATCTGGCGTGCGGGTGCCAAGCATGAAAGCGCGCGTGGGGCCACCGGAATGAATTACACCTATTTCATTCAAGATCCCTTCACGGGCTTTATTCGCCACTTGCAGTGCAACCTCGCTCCTCCGGCGGGAACCAATTGGGGATATTATTGCGATCCTGAAATGGACAAATTATTCGATCAGGTCCGCAACACATTTGATCCGGCCGGACAAACATCGATCTTGAAAAAAATCCATGAAAAATACGTGGATGATGCCTTGTTCTTGATGGTCACGCATGATGTCAATCCACGCGCCATGAGCAAAAAGGTCAAAGGTTTCGTGCAAGCTCAAAACTGGTTTCAGGACTTTTCAAAGATCAGCATGGATAAATAAAACAGCAATATGTTCTCCCGCAGAAATGCGGGAGAACAATTTCATGAGGACGTTATGATTTTATACACCCTCAAACGTTTTGCATTGACCATACCTGTTGCAATCGGTGTCAGCGTCGTTTGCTTTCTGCTGGTCCATATCGCTCCCGGCGATCCATTAACGGCGGTCTTGCCGACAGATGCCTCCGCCGAACTGCAAGCGCAAATGCGCAGTCTCTATGGCTTCGACAAACCTTTGCCTGTGCAATATGGCTTATGGATCTGGCGTGTTTTGCATGGTGACCTCGGGCAATCCATTGCGACTGGTCGGCCCGTTGTTTCCGAAGTTTTCAACGCGGTGATCAATTCCATTATCGTCGCCGCGGCTGCCACCAGTATCGGTTTTCTTGCAGGCGGCATTCTAGGCATTGTGGCGGGTTATTATCAAAACACATGGATCGACCGGCTGGCGTCCATCATTTCCAGTCTGGGTGTTTCCGTGCCCCATTACTGGCTCGGCATTGTCTTGGTTATTATTTTTTCGGTTCAGTTGGGATGGTTGCCTGCCACAGGCGGTGGCCCGGGCGGTTCGGGCAATCGCTCCTTGGATTGGGCCTATCTGCAATTTCTCGTTTTGCCAGCCATTACCATGTCCGTGATCCCCATGGGGATCATTGCACGCAGTGTCAGAGCGCTTGTCGGTGAAATTCTGACACAGGATTTCGTTCAAGCTCTTGCTGCAAAGGGGCTAACCGATCGAAAGGTTTTTCAACACGTCTTGAAAAATGCAGCTCCCACTGCCTTTGCGGTTATGGGTTTACAATTGGGTTATTTGCTGGGGGGATCAATCCTGATTGAAACTGTTTTTTCATGGCCCGGCACTGGCTTTCTTTTAAATGCCGCAATTTTTCAACGCGATCTGCCCTTATTGCAAGGAACGATCCTCGTGCTCGCGATGTTTTTTGTGATTTTGAATTTGCTGGTTGATCTCCTTCAATCGCTGATTGATCCGCGCGTCCAAAGGTCATGAGAGCATGACGCCAAACCAAGCACTTGAAACCCAGCCAGTCATTGCTCGTTCACCCGGCTATTGGCATGGCGTTATCAAACGATTTAGCCGTAACCACGTTGCCATGGGTGCCTTGATTGTCATTTTGGGATTGATCCTGATGGCGGTGTTTGCCGCCTATATCGCTCCTGCGGATCCAATCAAGGGGTCCATGCTCCGCCGTCTCAAACCCATCGGTACGCCGGGCTTTCCATTAGGCGCCGATGAATTGGGGCGCGATATGCTCTCACGGCTGATTTACGGTGCACGCCTATCTCTTCTGATGGGACTTTCTCCCGTTCCGATTGCATTTGTGATCGGCTCGCTACTTGGGATTACTGCTGGTTATGTCGGCGGGTTGACCAATAGCCTCATCATGCGAACCATCGATGTATTTTATGCCTTTCCATCGGTCTTGCTCGCCGTAGCCCTTTCTGGTGCATTGGGTGCCGGTTTAACCAATGCGCTGATATCGATTACTTTGGTTTTTATACCCCCCATTACCCGCGTGGCCGAAAGCGTGACAACGCAAGTCCGCGGCCTTGATTACATAGATGCTGCGCGTGCCTCGGGTGCGTCTTCCTATACCATTATCCGAGTTCATATTTTGGGAAATGTTTTAGGTCCTATCTTTGTCTATGCGACCGGATTGGTCTCCGTTTCAATGATCCTCGCCTCTGGCCTGTCCTTTTTGGGTCTGGGTGTCCGACCTCCTGATCCTGAATGGGGACTGATGCTCAACACATTGCGCACGGCTATCTATACACAACCTTTGGTTGCCGCCTTACCGGGCGCTATGATTTTTCTGACATCAATTGCATTTAATATTGTCGCAGATGGCCTTAGAGGCGCCATGGATGTCAAATCATGACCCACTTTGAACCGATCTCTCCCCTTTCTGTTTTGGACCCGCGAGATCGCGGCGGACCTGTACAGCCTTTGCTGACCATTCAGGGACTAAAAAAATATTTTCACAGCGCAGGTAACTCTTGGTTTGGTGCTCAATCCGTCGTCAGAGCGGTCGATGATATTTCTTTTGTAATTCACAAAGGGGAAACACTCGGCGTGGTGGGCGAGAGCGGGTGCGGAAAATCAACCACGGCTCGCTTGCTAATGCACCTTATCAAACCCGATCAAGGGGAAATCATATTTGATGGAGAAAAGGTTGGCATTGACATCCCCCTGACCGAATTTCGTAGACAGGTTCAGATGGTGTTTCAAGATAGCTACGCCTCTCTCAATCCACGCCTTACCATTGAAGATACGATCAGCTTCGGCCCTCGTATCCATGGCATGTATGAAAGCAAAGCGCGTTTAATTTCTCATGATTTATTGGCGCGCGTCGGGCTCGATCCCTCACGCTTTGCAGGACGATACCCGCATGAATTATCCGGCGGACAAAGGCAACGCATCAATATCGCCCGGGCTTTAGCGTTCAATCCCCGTTTACTTATTTTAGATGAGGCCGTATCAGCCCTTGATAAATCGGTCGAGGCACAAGTTTTAAATTTGCTACAGGATCTTAAAGAGGATTTTGGCCTGACTTACCTGTTTATCTCGCACGATCTGAATGTCGTCCGTTACATGGTTGATCGTGTAATGGTTATGTATCTGGGATCTATTGCCGAAATCGGTGACGGGGAGACTGTTTTTTCAACTCCCGTTCATCCTTATACAAAAGCACTTTTGGCCTCTATGCCAAGCATGGACCCTGACCAACCGACACGAGAAGCGCCTTTAAGCGGAGACCCGCCCAATCCCATCAATCCCCCCTCCGGCTGCCGATTTCATCCACGCTGTATCATGGCCGAAGCAGCATGTAGTCAAAAGAGACCGGCTTTGGAAACGACACGGCATAAAAAAAGCATGGCAGCCTGTTTGCTTCAAAACCGTGATACGCCCATCCCATTCCCTCCCATCAAAGTTAGCGGGCAATGAGACCCATCATTGAAATCGAAAATCTTCATGTCACATTTACTGGCCGTGACAAACCTGTCGCAGCCGTCAATGATGTTTCGTTGCAAGTCGAGCAAGGGTCCGTCCTTGTGTTACTGGGCGAGTCCGGATCAGGAAAAAGCGTCACTCTGCGCTCTTTGTTGCGCTTGCACCCTGAAAAATCGTCCACCGTCACGGGCCGGATCGTGGTCGACGGGCACGACATCATGGCACTCGACAAATCCGAAATGCCAGCATTACGCGGCAAAACCATATCCATGATTTTTCAAGAGCCCATGCTTGCTCTTGATCCGGTGTATACACTCGGACAACAAATCATCGAAACCATCCTGTGCCATGAACATGTCAGCCCCCAACAAGCCCGCAAGCGGGCTCTGGAGCTGTTTGAACGTGTTCAAATCCCCTCTCCTGAACGGCGATTGGATGCCTATCCCAATGAAATGTCCGGTGGCATGTGTCAACGGGCGATGATCGCATTGGCACTGGCTTGCAACCCGCGCATTTTATTGGCCGACGAACCCACGACAGCTCTTGATGCAACGGTACAAATTCAAATTTTATTATTACTCAAACAATTACAAACCGAGCTGGGCTTATCAATAATCCTTGTGACGCATGATATTGGTGTCGCTGTCGAAATCGCCGATCGCATTGCCGTGATGTATGCCGGACGTATTGTCGAAACCGGCACGGTCAAACAAGTGATCAACAACCCCTGCCATCCCTATACAAAAGGATTATTGAGTTCACGCGTCGAACGCGCCGGCAAAGGGGAAAGGCTAACGACCATATCCGGATCTCCTCCCGATCTGGCGAGCCTGCCTCAAGGATGCGCCTTCGCACCCCGTTGCCCCTTGGCCAATGCTGACTGTCGTAAAACAACCCCTGTCTTGAAGATGATTGATCAAGGCCACCATGCGGCCTGCTTGCAACTCTGATGCGCCTTTTACTCGTCAATCCCAATAGCAATGTGGCAACAACAGAAATGATGCGGGAGATTGCACAAAACGCAGCTCCGCCTCATTTTCACATTGATACGATAACAGCGCCCAGAGGCGCCTTGATGATTACAAACATGGAAACCTTGGAAGACTCAGCCCGTATTCTTCAGGACATGATTGGACCTATAGCCAATGAATATTATGACGGCGTGATCATTTCAGCCTTTGGTGATCCAGCTCTTGCCTATTTCAAACAACATCTTCGATGCCCTGTTGTTGGAATTGGTGAAGCAAGTCTTCATCAAGCCAATCAAATGGGATCTTTTGCTATTGTGACAACAACAGAGGGACTCAGACCATCAATTTTAAACATGGTCGATGCAACGAAGACGAGGCAAAATTTCCGTGGACTTTATATCACCGAAGGCGATCCCGTTGCGCTAATGCGCACGCCTGAAACGCTGAATTCTCAACTCGAAAGAGCGTGCACTCGTGCGGTTTCTGAAACCCATTGCCAAAGCGTGATCATCGGCGGCGGACCGCTTGCCTTGGCCGCGCGCTCCTTAACAGGCAAGATCGAGGCCCGTTTGATCGAGCCGATCCCAGCGGCAATCCAAATGATTTCAAATTGACTTGAACTATCATTCAATAGATTTCCATATTTAAACTAGCGAAGTCTGCATTTCACATTTATTAACCGCACTCCCATTGTTTTTTTAATCGAATTTTTTCAATCTTCGAAAATGAGCACCCATCAATAAACTCCATCATTCCTTAAACTGGCCTGAATTCAAAATTTCATTCTCTGTTTTGTGTTCTTTTTGGAGAACGGTTTCCTTGACCACCCAAGCTCATACAGGCATCATTGTCTTCATGATCGCAGTGATCAAATAAGGACGCAAAAAATCTCATGCGGCCTTTTGACCCCACAAAACCCGACACAATGTGTTGGGCTTTGAACAACGGAGGCCATTGATGACCAGTTGTTGTTGCTGTCCCTAAGGGGCCATAAAGGCGAGCGTCAGTCTCGCTCACAGTTTCTTTAAGCGTTTATTTTACCGCCCTCAAATTGCATGGCTTTACCGCATGTGTTGCATGCGCATGCCTATTTGCATGCAAAATTCATCAGAGGATTACACTATGTCCAGACGCAATTTTCTTACATCACTTACCGCCTTGCTGGTCACGCATGATGTTGTCGAAGCCCTGACCTTGGCTGATCGTGTGGTGCTGATCGAACAAGGCGAAATTGCACTGGATTTCAAAGTCCCCTTTCCGCGTCCGCGCAAGCGTTCATCCGTTCCTTTTGTAAATCTTGAAGAACGGTTGCTGGCCGCCTTGCTGCACACGAACCATCAACCCGTGGAATATGTCATATGAGCCAGCCATGCGATCTCATCGATTTTCGTCAGGCCATGCGAATGCTGGCTGGCGGGGTCAGCGTGATTACGGTTGGCACAGGCGAAGACCGCACAGGATTAACGGCCACCTCGGTCACCTCGCTGTCGGCTTCACCGCCGCGCTTGATGACTTGCAT
>CAIJVU010000065.1 GCA_903824185.1 uncultured Hyphomicrobiales bacterium | reverse complement strand
CGACCATTTTAAACGCGCACCGGCTTTGACGTCTTTTTTGAGTTTGACCGAATGGGCAAGACCCAAAGGCAAATAACCTTCTTTGAGTGAATCCTGAGCAGGGGTCTGCTTGCCCCACACACAGAAGCCGCCTTCCCCGTCCAGCATCTCACCGGCTTTCAAATCGCGCTTGGCTGTCGCGACCACATCGGAATTGAACACCATCGGGGATCCCGTCGGTTCTTTGCGCAAAGCGGCCGATGCCACCGAAATGCCTAATTCAAGCCCGATCATATGGGTTGGCCGGTACAGGGCGGCATATTTTGCGCTTTTATCCGGCAGCAAATTATATTCGCGCACACAGCGTTGCGCATATTCGGTGCCAGCCTCAAACACCACATAAGTCCCCATCACGAGATTATGCGGCACATCGGTTCCATCGCGATAAACAGAGGAGGTCACTTCCGTCACGCCGGCGCGTTCCAACAAACCGCCTTCACTTTTCGGCTTGCAGATATCGGCATGTTCAAAACGGGTGGCGGGCGGGAAAGACAGCCCTTCCTTTTGTGATTCAAGTCCTGTGGCATTGCACACCGCGGTCATTTCAATGCCCGATTTGGTGCCATCGACGAAAGAGTTGAACATTTTCGGATTGATCGAATTGCGATCATCGATTTTCAGATATTTGTCGAGAATATCCCACACGGTTTCAGGCGTGGACTGGTGATAGGTCGGGTGGTAACGGGTTCCCTTGCCCGCGGACACAACCTTGAAACCCGCACTGCGTGCCCAATCAATATGCTCGCAAATCAAGGCGGGCTGATCGCCCCAAGCGAGCGAATAGACCACACCGGCTTCGCGGGCCTTGCGGGCCAGAAGCGGGCCTGCCACCACATCCGCTTCCACATTCACCATGATGATGTGCTTGTGATGGGCAATGGATTTCAACGCATATTTGATGCCGTTGCGCGGATCGCCCGTGGCCTCGATGATCACTTCCACCGCCGGATGATCAACCAAAAGATCAGCATTGTCTGTGATGAAAGTCGATCCGTGCTTGAGCGCATCATCCATGGACGTGGCCTGATACTGCTCCTTCGGCCAGCAGGCCGTTTCAAGCTGCGAATGGGCACGCTTCACATTCAAATCCGCAATCGCGACCACATGCATGCCGTCCGTCACGCGGACTTGCGACAAAAACATGGTGCCGAACTTGCCCGCACCAATCAGGCCGATGGTGACGGGTTTTCCAGCAGCTTTGCGTTCCAGCAGCATTCGATGAAGATTCACGAGACAGATCCTTTCGTTAAACAAGAAACATTCCAACGATCAACCGAACATAAAACGCTGCGGCCTATGCGCAAAAAACCCCACATGGCTGCAACACGCCATGTCTACAAAACCCGCGCGGGGGGAAGGATGATGCGTGGGAACAAACCTTTGCGGCAAAGCCTCAAAAAATCAGGCTTGCCTGAAGGCCCTCAAACACATTTCCACCCCCGAAACATGACATGTCTTGATGGTTTCGCCTCAAGATCTGGGTCATATTTCTTTGATCTCGTGTCATGCTAATCTGAATTTAAAATTAGTAAAAACGAAATATTTTTGATAAATTGACAAAATGAGCTCACCATTCAAAGGCCTTCCACCGCTGAAATTGCTCGTGACTTTTCGGGCGGTGATCGACCATGGCAGCTTTGCCAGTGCTGCGCGCGCGCTCAATCTGACAACCAGTGCGGTGAGCCATCAAATGCGCTCACTGGAGCATTATCTCAATCGCCCGTTATTTCTCCGCAAGAACCGCACGG
>CAIJVU010000064.1 GCA_903824185.1 uncultured Hyphomicrobiales bacterium | reverse complement strand
TTCAACCTTTGCACGCGTTGCCGCAATCAGCTCGCCACCGGTCTCAGCGACATTGACAGACACAGGTTGCGACAGGGTCTGCGCAAAACTCTCGCTTGGCCCTGATACGGAAAGCGCAAGCGACAGGCTCAGCAGCAAAAACAAGCGGGCAATCACGGCATATCTCCTTGAAAACGAATCAGGTGAGAGCATCACCACTATTGTGGCCGCAACAAGATGAACAGCATAAAAAAAGGACGCGCTCTTTGCAAAAAGAGCCGTCCTTTATACCACGCCAAGGCAGTCACATGCCAAGGCGTGGGCCTATGCCTGCGCCATCAAGCCTTTTGGGCTTTGGCGCGCGCAATGCCTTCCAGAATCAATTTCTGCGCTTCTTCGGCATTGCCCCATCTGACCACTTTCACCCATTTGCCGGGTTCGAGATCTTTATAGCGCTCGAAAAAATGCTGGATCTGATCCAAGGTAATTTGCGGCAGGTCCGTGTAATTATGCACATTCTCATAGCGGCGGGTCAGCTTGGCGGCGGGCACAGCCAGAATTTTTTCATCCCCGCCCGCTTCATCTTCCATAAACAAGACGCCGACCGGACGCACGCTCATGATCGCACCGGGAACAATCGCGCGGGTATTGGCGACGATCACGTCACAGGGATCCCCGTCATCGGACAAAGTGTGGGGGATGAAGCCGTAATTGCCGGGGTAACGCATCGAGGTATAGAGGAAGCGGTCGACGACCAGCGCGCCCGAGTCTTTGTCCATCTCATATTTGATCGGCTCGCCGCCGATCGGCACCTCGATAATGCAATTGACCTCTTCCGGAGGGTTTTTTCCGATGGATACATTGTTAATCAGCATGGCGAACAAACCCTTGTTTTTTCGTGACAGACACAGCAATAGCCGCAAAACGGCGCAGATTATCCCGGATAGGACAAGCTTTATCCCAAGATAGAGCTCAACAAGTCTCTATTTCCTCTGTTTAGGCGGCTCTTTGCCCGCAAGCAAGCCTACTTTGGTGCGGGATGGGACATTCTGCACCCCTTCCATTGCACTGTCTTTTCAAGCCTGATAGACCCGCTGAGATCGGCAACTATGACCCAACAATTTCAATCCGAGCCCATTGAACCCATGCGCTTTTTTCCTTTCTTGCCCGACCGCCGCATGGAACGCCGACTGGCGCGCATCGCCTATTGGGATCGACCCATCACAACAAAAGGCCATCGCTTCATGGCCTGGGTGAACATGATCTTTGTCGATCATGGAATTTTCAGGATGATTTATCTGAATTTTCATAAGGTTACGCCCAATTTCTGGCGCTCGGCCCAACCGGCCCCCTATGATGTCCACCGGCTTGCCGATCGCGGATTGAAGACCATTGTCAATTTGCGCGGCGGGCGCGAATACGGCTCATGGCCGCTTGAGGCGGAGGCCGCCAAGGCTCGGGGCATTGAAATCGTTGATTTTGTTTTGCGTTCCCGCGACGTTCCCGACCGTGAAACCATGCTCAAAGCCGCCCATTTCTTCGATCATTTGCAAGGACCGGTTCTCGTCCATTGCAAATCCGGCGCGGATCGTGCCGGTTTTATGGCGGTTTTATATCTTTTGGTGCATGAAAAACGCCCGATTGCCGAAGCCATGAAGCAATTATCCGCCCGTTATGGCCATTTCCGCTGGGCAAAAACCGGTATTTTGGACTTTTTCTTTGAAACCTATGCCAGAGAGGGCGAGGCGCGGGGCCTAGACTTCGAGACATGGGTCAGAGAGCATTACGACCCCGAAACGCTGCGCGCGACGTTCAAATCCGGCTTCTGGTCCAATCTGGTTGTTGACCGGATTTTGCACCGCGAATAGTTGAAAAGATTGGGTTATTTGACGGGCTGGACGTAAATATGGACCTCGATGGCCAGATCCGATGCGTCATTGCCCATCGAAACATATTCCTCGATCAACGTATCTTTGACTTCCAGACCTTTGACATCCACATAGGCTGAAATCGCCTCATAGGTGCTGTCGATCTCGTCATAGGCACCGCGATGGACAAATCGCACGGCTTTTCCTTCCGGTGTCGCACCGAATCTGAAATCAGCGGGCAGATCGGCAGGCCGCTGACTCGGCAAAGTGCTGACGGGCAATTCGGCCTCATATTTGAAGCCCTGATCATCGGTTTCCACAAAAACGGTGACGGGATAACCAGTTTCGGTCAAAGACATGCGCTTGGCTTGTTCGCGCAATTGGGAAAAGGCCTTGCCAAGCGCATTATAACCATCGTCCCATTTTGCCTGACCTTTGATGATCAGGGCCGGATGGGAGGCCATGACCACGTCGTCAGGCGTGCTCGGATCAACCGGTGGCGGGGCCAGACCTGCAAGCGGTGCTGCGGAACCCGTTGGTGCGGGGCTTGCATTTTGAGCGGCAGGTGACTCTTGGACGGGCTTTTCAGCCGGTTGGGCCTGATTTTCTGGTGCTTTTGCAGCCTCTTGCTGAACCGGAGGCGTCACCGGAACCAAACCGGTTGAGGGTTGGGAAACAGGCACTTCAGCTGTCTTTTTCGGTTTTTCGCCTCTCTCAATCATGAAAAAAGCCGTCAAACCCGCAAGACAGGCCAGAATAAAAGAAATAACCGCAACGCGCATGGCCGAATCCAAAATAAGAGTGAGATAAGACTTTGCCCTGATAAGTCTTAATTTTAAGTGATCAGGTCAAGAACCGCGAGAACGACTCGCGCTTTTTCGTGTTCTCGCCTATACCAAGGCCGAGAAAACCGAGGCGGACCCTCCAGCATGCATCCTTTAACAAAAATCCCGTTTCTGAAAATGAATGGCATCGGCAATGCCATTCTGGTCGTGGATTTGCGCCATATCGATTACATGCTGACGCCAGAGGATGCACGCGCCATTGCGAAAGGACCACAGACCGGTTTTGACCAATTGATGGTGCTTTACCCGCCGCGCCACGCCGATAGTGCAGCCTTTATGACCATCTTCAACTGTGATGGCAGCCTGTCCGCCGCTTGCGGGAATGGAACGCGCTGTGTGGCTTGGGCTTTGATGGCTGAAACGGATAAAACGTCATTAAAGGTCGAGAGCGATGCCGGACTACTTCTATGCACAAAAAATGATGACTGGCATTTCAGTGTCGATATGGGCCTGCCGCGATTGAACTGGCAGGATATTCCTTTGTCCTTCAGCGTCGCAGACACAAACCATGTTCCCTTAGAACTCGATGCTGACTTGGCATCTCTGCTGCCCGTCCCTTCGCTTGTGAATATGGGTAATCCGCATGCGATCTTTTTTGTAGACGATGTGCAGGATTTGGATGCGGAAACCATCGGCCCCGTTCTCGAACATCACAAAGCCTTTCCGGAAAAAGCCAATATCTCCTTTGCGAAAATGATAAAGCGCGATGAGATGGTTTTGAAGGTTTGGGAGCGCGGTGCCGGTTTAACACTGGCCTGTGGCTCAGGTGCTTGTGCGGCAGCGGTTGCGGCTATTCGCCGCGGTATCGGTGAACGTCAAATCTGTGTGCATTTGCCCGGCGGCGATCTCGCCATTGAATGGCGGGAAAGCGATGGTCATGTCATCATGACAGGGGCTGTCGAACTGGAAGGCCGCCTGCTGTTTTCCGATGCTGTGTTTGAGACCGTTTGAGCATGAGCGTTGATGTCATCACCTTTGGCTGTCGCCTCAATACGGTTGAATCGGAGGCGATGAAAACCCATGCGCAAGCGGCAGGGCATGAAAATCTGGTGATCATCAATACCTGTGCGGTGACGGCAGAAGCCACACGCCAAGCCAGACAGGCCATTCGTCGATTAAAGCGCGAACGCCCCGATGCCGATATTCTGGTGACAGGATGTGCCGCGCAAGTTGACCCCGCCATGTTTGGCAATATGCCCGAGGTCAAACAGGTCATCGGCAATCACGAAAAAAGCAAAGCGGAGACATGGATCAAACTGGCTGATCCGCATCATCAGCCAGAGCGTATTCAAGTCACCGATATCATGGAAATCAGAGAGACGGCGGCGCATTTGCTCGACGGCTTTGAAGGACGCACCCGCGCTTTTGTGCAAATCCAGAACGGCTGCGATCATCGCTGTACTTTTTGCATCATCCCCTATGGGCGCGGCCCCTCGCGGTCTGTGCCGATGGGCGCGGTCGTCGAGCAGATCAAAACATTGGTCGCAGGCGGTTACAGGGAAGTGGTCCTGACCGGCGTGGACATGACCTCATGGGGCGCCGATTTACCGGGCCTGCCCAAATTGGGGCATTTGGTCCAAAGCATTCTCAAACATAACCCCGATCTACCGCGCCTCAGACTGTCCTCGATTGACTCGATCGAGGCTGATGAAGACTTGATTGATGCCATTGCCGAGAATCATCGGGTCATGCCGCATTTGCATCTGTCGCTTCAAGCGGGCGACAATATGATTCTCAAACGCATGAAGCGCCGTCACTTGCGTGAAGACTCGATCGCTTTTTGCCTGAGCTTGCGGCAAAAACGTCCGGACATGGTCTTCGGCGCTGATTTGATTGCAGGCTTTCCGACCGAAACAGATGCCATGTTTGAACAATCCCTCGCTTTGATTGACGAATGTGGTTTGACCTTTTTGCATGTGTTTCCGTTTTCCCCGCGCGAAGGCACACCCGCTGCAAAAATGCCGATGCTTCCCAAAGACATTGTGCGTGCACGCGCCAAAGCGTTGCGGGAAAAAGGCGATGAGCACTTGAAACAGTTTCTGGCGCAGCAGGTTGGCAAGCAACAATCGGTCTTGATTGAAAAAAACCATCTGGGGCGCAGCGAGAATTTCGCACCGGTACGGTTTTCGACGCCGCAACAACAAGGCACGATTGTTTCGACCATGATTAGCGCAACAGACGGGCAAGACCTGATCGCCGCAACCTAAAACGCCGCTCCCGTCAAACAAATTGAGTGAGGCGATCTGACAATCCCATGGTCTCAATTGTTTTGGCCATGCTGTCCGGAACAGGCGCGTTCACAACAAGCGGCGGTTTGTTTTTATAAAACGGGATGGTGATGCTGGCTGCATGCAGATGCAGGCCCGGCCCACCCTGCCTCGGCGCCTTGCCATAGACAGGATCTCCCAAAATCGGCCAGTCCATGGCCGCCATATGCACCCGCAATTGATGCGTGCGTCCCGTCAAAGGATGCAGAGCCATCAGGCTGAAACCTTCATGCGATCCCAAGCATTGAAAGCGGGTTTGCGACGGTTGCCCCTCGGGATCGACTTTCATCCACCATCCGCGTTGTGCATCCCGCTTTTTCAAAGCCAGATCGATCAAGCCCTCTTGTTGCTCAGGACGACCCTCGACAACGGTTAGATAGGTTTTTTGAACCGCACCGGTGCGGAATAAATGGAATAAATCCTCCAATGCCTTGCGATGTCGGCCCAAGACCAAACAGCCGGACGTGTCGCGGTCAAGCCGATGCGCCAGCGCAGGCGCGCGCGGCAATCCAAATTTAAGGCTGTCAAAATGCGGCTCCAGTGCCTCATGGGCGCCAAAAGCCGCTTTAGGGCCACGATGCACGGCAATCCCGGCCGGTTTGTTTAAAACCAGCATCATCGCATCACGATAAAGGATAAGCGAAAGCATCTCGTCTTCTGTCATCACGATCTTCTATAAAATGATTTGCGGGTGAACGCATGTTCAAATTGCCCTTTTTGTTTTTGATCAAGGCTCTTTCAGTCTCCCTCCAAACCTTGTAATTAAACCCTATGACCCAATCCAATCCTCTCGATCAAAAGCGCGGTCTGTTCCAGCGCCTGTTTGGTTCTGACAGTGCGGCAGCTGAACCCGTAGCCCCTGTCACAGAACCTTTATCCTGGTGGCAACGGCTGAAAGGCGGCTTGCAGCGCTCATCCCAAGCCCTGGGGCAAGGGATCAGCGATCTTTTGACCAAAAAGCGTCTTGATGCCCAGACTTTACAAGATTTTGAAGATGTCTTGATCCGTGCCGATTTGGGAATCACGGTCTCTGAGCGGATCATCGCTGCCTTAAAGCGTGAAAAATTTGACCGCGATGTCGAGGCCGCCGATATTGAGCATGTCTTGGTCAATGAAATCAAAAACGTACTCGACCCTGTCGCCAAACCCTTGGCCATCGACACCACTAAAAAGCCTTTCGTGATTTTGATGGCGGGTGTGAACGGGGCTGGAAAAACCACAACGATTGGCAAGCTGACAGCAAAATTCAAAGCCGAGGGTCACAAAATCCTGCTTGTTGCAGGTGACACGTTCCGTGCGGCGGCGATCGAGCAGTTACAGGTCTGGGGCGCACGCAATGACGTTGAGGTCATGTCACGGCCGCAAGGGGCGGATGCCGCTGGCCTTGCCTTTGATGCCATGACCCGTGCCCGCACTGACAATTTTGATCTCGTGATGATTGATACAGCCGGACGTTTACAAAACCGGACCGAGCTGATGCAGGAGCTCGAGAAAATAGTGCGGGTCATCAAAAAATGTGACGCCGAGGCACCGCATGCATCGCTTTTGGTGTTGGACGCCACCGTCGGGCAAAATGCCCTGTCGCAGGTCGAGCTATTCCGCAAAAGTGCAGGGATCAGCGGTTTGATTATGACCAAGCTGGATGGCACAGCCCGAGGAGGAATTTTGGTGGCGCTTGCGCAAGCCCAGCAGATCCCCATTCATTTCATTGGCGTCGGCGAGGGGATCGATGATCTCGAACCCTTCACCGCAGATGACTTTGCCCGCGCCCTGACCCAACGGGTCTGACGCTTGCTTGTTAGACAACCTTGAGTGTGATGGCGCCCAAGTGTTCGACTTCGGCCAACATGGTTTGCCCGCGTGTCACAGGGCCGACACCGTCGGGCGTACCGGAGAAAATCACATCCCCTGCTTCAAGACGATAGGCTTTGGACAGAATAGAAATCTGTTCAGCCACCGACCAAATCATATCTGCCAGATCGCCTGACTGTTTGACCACACCATCGACCGAAACACGGATGAAACCTTTCGAGAGATGACCCACTTGGGTCACGGGATAAAGCGGGCCGCAGGGGCCGGAGAAATCCGAACTTTTACCGGCATCCCAAGGGCGACGCAATTGTTTAGCCTCGTCTTGCAAATCGCGGCGGGTCATATCAAGGCCAACGGCATAGCCGAACACATGATCCAAAGCCTTTTCAACCGGAATATCCACACCACCGGATTTCAACGCCACGACCATTTCAATTTCATGATGATAATTGCTGGTCAGGGTTGGATAAGGATGATCGGTGACGCCATCATGCGGGATGGGTTGCAGGCAATCCGCAGATTTTTGGAAGAAAAACGGGGGTTCGCGGGTCGGGTCGCCGCCCATTTCGCGCGCATGGGCCGCATAATTTCGTCCAATGCAGTAGGCGCGACGCACGGGGAATTGTGCCGTGGTCCCGACCACTGGCAGTGTTGCGCGATGGGGGGGTGTTATCACAAATTCGGCACTCATAGCGTCTGCGCTCCTGACCATGTCCTCAAATCATGACCTGCCAATAACGCAAGGTCATCTTCCTCCATAAGACGGAACCACAAAAGCGGCAAGTGCCGGTGCAATCATTGATACATGGTATCAATACCCCACCGCGCAAAATCCGACCCCCCTGCCTGCAGGCAAGCCGTTTCAGACGCTGTCAAACCTGATCATGACACCGCATATGTCAGGCTGGACGCAAGGCACCATTAGCCGCAGGCAAAAAACGATTGCCGACAATATCAAACGTGTCGCGCGCGGCGAGGTACCGATCAATCAAGTCCGGTAAAGTGGCAAAGCCTTAATGGCTTGAAGAGGCACCGCCCAGATAGGCGTCACGCACGGCCTTGTCGTTCTTGAGCATGGCCGCTTCACCGGAAACGGAGATGCGTCCGTTTTCTAAAACATAGCCATAATCGGCCACTTCCAAGGCGGCGGCGGCAAATTGCTCGACCAGAAGCATGGTAATATTGTCACGTTTCAAGCGGGCAATGATGGAAAACACTTCCTGCACCAGCCGCGGCGCCAAGCCCATGGAAGGCTCATCGAGCAGCAAGACACGCGGACGCAACATCAAGGCACGGCCCATCGCCAGCATTTGCTGCTCGCCGCCCGACAAGGTGCCGGCCAACTGGTCTTTGCGCTCGCGCAAACGGGGAAACAGATCATACATATGCTCGATATCCGCTTCGACATCGCCACGCTCGCGCGCGCCTGTCAGGCGCGGATAGGCCCCGAGCAACAAATTATCGCGCACAGACTGGGTCGGGAAAACTTTGCGCCCTTCAGGCGAATGCGCAAGGCCAAAACGCGTAATCTCGTAAGATGGCAATCCACCAATGGATTGCCCATCCAGTGTGATGGATCCGCTTTCGGGAATGAGCATGCCTGAAATGGCGCGCAAAGTTGTTGTCTTGCCCGCGCCATTGGAGCCGATCAAAGCCACCACTTTGCCTTCGGGGACATGCAGACTGATGTCATGCAGAACCTGTACTTTGCCATAACTCGCAACCAGATTTTTGACTTCTAACATCGTGTGTTCCTCAATGGGCTGGAACGGCAGAGCCGCCCAAATAGGCTTCAATCACGCGCTCATTCGCCTGCACGTCCGCCGGGCGGCCTTCGGCGATTTTCTGACCGAAGTCGAAAACCGTGACTTGATCGCAAATGCTCATCACCACATCCATGTGATGCTCGATCAAAATCACGGTGATGCCGTGATCGCGAATTTTTCGGATGATCCTCACGAGATCGGCAATATCGGGTGCGGTCAAACCGGCTGCAGGTTCATCAAGCAACAATAGTTTGGGATCAAGCGCCAAGGCGCGACCGATTTCCAAGAGACGTTGCTTGCCATAGGGAAGATTACGCGCCTCTTCATAAGCGAGATCATCCAATCCGACGAAATGCAAAATGGACACCGCACGTGCATGCGCCTCCGCCTCCTCGCGCGTGAAGGTAGAGGTATGCAGCGCTGCACCGAAGAAACCGGACGTATAGGTGTGATGCAAGCCGACCATCACATTTTCAAGCAAGGTCAATTCGCCAAACAGCTGCACATTCTGGAAGGTCCGCGCAACACCACAAAGCGCGATTTCTGGCGACTTCATACCGGCCAAGGCATGACCATCAAAGGCGATGCTGCCCTCAGTCGGCACATAAATACCGGTGAGTACATTCATCATCGTGCTCTTGCCCGATCCATTGGGGCCGATCAATCCGTGAATCGTGCCTTGCTGAACATTGAGATCGACATGATCAAGCGCTTTCAACCCACCAAACTGCATCACAATCTGCTGGGCCGTTAAAAGGGGCTTTTGTGTATTGATTGCCAAAGGGGCCGCCGCCCACGCCTTGCTGTCATCCTGCGCTTCATGGCGCGCGGAGACTTGACGCGCCCTATTGGGCAACGCGGCTGCCACCAATTGCCGTAAAAAGCCGACAATGCCTTCGGGCAGGAAGTACACGACAAACAAGATCATCATGCCGAAAATGCTGAGTTTGTAATCGGTGATTTTTTGCAACATCATCGAGAAGACAAAAAAGGCCACACACAAGGCTACCGGCACCAAAGCACGATGGCGTTGCTCGTGCCCACGCACAAACATGGCCACACCGGCTACCACAGCAATCCCAGCAATGATCGCCGCCGCAATCCGGAACAAAGCAATATCAGCCAGCAAATTCGGAAGGAAAACGATAATCACCGCACCGATCATCGGCCCCAAACGGGATTTGCGGCCACCCATAGTGACGGCCAACAAAAACTGCACCGACAATTCAAAACTGAAATTATTGGGCGCGATATATTGTTCGGAATAGGCAAATAAGGCCCCCGCCAATCCCGCCAGACCGGCGGAGAGAACAAAGGCAATCACCTTGTATTTATAAACGCTGACGCCCATGCAATCGGACGCAATGGGGCTGTCACGCAAAGCCTCGAAAGCCCGCCCGTAATGGGAGGCCAGAACCCGATTGATTATGACAATGGTCAGAACCAGAGCGATACCGGTAATGTAGAAATATTCGAGCTCCTTCATCCGCTTCAAAGACATGTCAAAGAGCGGGATGACATCGGAATAAGCGCGCAGATCAATGAACAAAGGGGTCGAGAATTTGATCCCCAAGGGGCCATTGGTCAAATCAACCATTTCATTGATCAAAATCTGAACGATGGTTCCAAAGGCCAAGGTCACCATCGCAAGATAAGGGCCTGTGACCCGCAAAGCCGGCAAAGCCAGCAGCAACCCAAAAAAGGCTGTGACGATGACCGCCAGCGGCAACGCCGCCCAAAATCCGAGATTAAAGTGAAATGCCAACACACCGGCGGTGTAAGCCCCGATGCCCAGCAAGGAGGCGTGCCCCACCGACACCTCGCCCGTATAGCCAAACACCACATCCAGACCAAGGGTGAGAATTGAAAAAATCGCAATCGTCACCAGAAGATGCAGATAATAGGGGCTTGTGACCAAGAAGGGGCAAACAGCCAGCGCGATCAAACCGAGAATGTAAGGAAATGCACGCATGATGAATTAAACCTTCTTGATCGTCGTTTTACCAAACAGCCCGGAAGGCCGCAGGGACAATACAAGCAAGAGCAAAACAAGCCCTGGCACATCTTTATAGCCGGTCGAAACATAATAACCGGTCATGGTTTCTGTAATGCCGAGAATTAGGCCTCCGACAACCACACCCAATCCGCTCGACAAACCACCGATGATCGCCACCGCAAAGGCTTTCAAACCCAGCACGGCACCCATGGTGGCCCCCGTCAATGTCACCGGCGCCACAAGCACGCCTGCAAAGGCGGCAGTCATCGACGACAACGCATAAGAAAAAGTAATCACACGCGATGTATTGATGCCCATCAAGCCCGCGGCATCCCGATCACTGGCGGTTGCGACAACCGCTTTGCCTTGAATGGTTCGGCGATTGAAAAATTCAACAGCCAGCATCATGCCCAAAGCCCCGATCACAATCGCAATTTCCATAGGCTGGATACGGATACCCCAAAAAGACAACGAGGCTTCTGGCAAGGGGGACGGAAATTTCAGCGCATCACGCCCCCAGACATTCTCAGCCACATTCTTGAAAATAATTCCCAATGCGATGGTGGCCATAATCCAGCCCGCTTCGGATTTGGTTTTAATGGCCTGGCGTACACCAAGCCATTCGACAACCGTGCCTTGCAACGCACCGAAAGCCAAGACCACAGGCAGCATCAGGAAATAGGCTGTAAAAGTGCCAAGGGACTGTCCGATCAAAACATTGATGGTCGTGAGCCCGACAAGAGCACCGATCATCAAGGCTTCCCCTTGACCAAAATTCAGCGTTTTAGATGTCGCGAATGTGAGTTGGTAGCCAAAGGCAATCACACCATAAATCATACCAACCGATATGCCGCTCACAATAAGCTGCATGAATATGGACATTGAGATTTCCCCCACAAATAAACGCGACCCGCAACCCTCTACCAACTAAAGAACCCGCCAATGGCGGGTTCTCAGAGATGGTTTCAAACGCGATCAGGACTTCTTTTTAACGCGAAGAGCCTTGTCGCCTTCGAGATCTTCAGGATGGGCCGGAACCACACGGCCACCTTTGACAAGACCAAAGACTGGGATGTTGTCGGTAATGGCTTCATGATCGGTTGCCGAAAATGGCTTGTCATAAACCGTCACTACACCTTCGACCTTTTCATTCAGATTTTCGAGGGCTTCACGGATCTTGCGGCCATCGGTTCCACCGGCCTGCTTGATCGCTGCGGCCAACAGATAAACCGAGTCATAGCCCTGAGCGGCTGACACCGGTGAAGGAATACGATCCACATTATAGGCTTTCTGATAGGCCTCGATAAAAGCCTTGCGCTTGGGCGTGGAAGGAACCTGAATAAAGGTCTGCGGCATCATGGCACCATCACCATTCGGACCAGCAGTATCGATGAAGCTCGCCATGGACAGGGTCCAAGATCCGATCATCGGTACTTTCCAGCCGAGCTTGGCCATACCATTAGCAATCTGCGCCAGTTCTGGTCCGATCGCATAGGTCAGGATCACATCGGCGCCAGCTTCCTTTGCGCGCAGCAATTGCGCGGTCATATCGGTATCACCAATATTGAATTTTTCAGCCACAACCGGTGTGACATTCAACTTAGCCAAAGCGGCCGTCAGATCTGTACGGCCCAATTGTCCATAATTGGTGCTGTCAGCCAAAATCGCGGGCTTTTTGAAACCCTGACGCTTGACCGCTTCTTCCGCGATCATGCCGCTTTGGATGATGTCATTGGCGGAGGTGCGGAAAATATAATTGGCCTTATGGTCAGGGGGAGAAAACTGCTTGCTGATCACCGAGCCAGTCGCCACATTATTCATGACAGGAATTTCAGCTTCCTGAAAAAAGCGCTGTGAGGCCAGAGCCACGCCGGTATTGATAAAGCCGAGCGATGCGACAACGTTTTCCTTGTTGACCAATTCTTGGGAAATTTGCACGCCGAGCTCGTTCTTGGCCTCGTCATCACGTTCAACCAGCACGATCTGGCGACCCAAAACGCCACCCGCCTTGTTGATTTCATCAACAGCCAATTTGACGCCGTCGCGCATGCTGACGCCCATGGAGGAAGAGCCCCCCGTAAAGGGACCGGTCAAACCCAGTTTTATCGGATCTGCAGCAAAAGCCGCACCTGACATCACGACAGCAGCTACCGTCGCCAAAAGCTTTATTTTCATGGTCGTTCCCCCAGTGATGGATTGTTAGAAAGACAGTGTATTTTATGGCGCTATTTAAGAGATAATGGGGTGTAAAGGCAAGATACTTCAATGAGAGTCAACCCACTGATAACATTACAAAAATATATTAACTGTTTTTTCAAAGAACGGCACAAGGCCCGCACCCCCCGCAAAACAGCCATGCGGTAGAAGCTTGGAAGACGATTAAAACACAGTCTGAAACAATAGAATAATCTATCTAATCTTATGTGCGAAAGGCAGGTGATGATTTTGACCGCGCACATTCCTTGAAGGGCACCTGGAAGGCTTTCATACGAATAAACGCTTTTTGTTGCTTATTTTTTTAAGACATCGCTGAAATCAGATAATTCAAGTCCAATGATTTTTCTTTTTTCCAAATCAAATTGACCATTGAGCGACGCATAAAAAATCAATTTTTTACCGTCTTCGATTTTGCTTTCATAATCATCACCCAGTTTGCCAATCAATATATCTTCCGCATCACCGATTTTAAGGCCGTAGAGCGGCTCACATTGGTGTTGGTCCTGATTTCCGAAACAGCTGACCTTGATGACCTTCCCTTGATGATTAAAGGAAACCACAACCCCATCAGAATATTTCCAGACCTTGAATGCATGACTGTTAAAATTTTTGTCCGTCTGTTTTTCTTGCGCATAGTCCTTGATCTGGTTGCCCGTGACCACATGCGATGGTTTGCCGATCACATATTCCACTGTGTCCATATCCATGCCCAATGACAGGGAATGATAAGAAACCGTTATAAAAGAGGACTCTTCCCAAAAGGTGACCAGTGTTAGAACACACGCGAATAAAAAGCCAGCGACAAATAAAAGGGGCACGCGAATCTCATGCATGCCCTCCGCGATGGCACGCAGGTAATTTCGATAAGCCGGTAAAAACTTCACAAAAATGGCCATTACGCGGACTCAAAAACCGATCAACAGGATCGATTATAGCATAACCTGACCCACAATACAGGCTATGCATGCCCCTCCGATCCAAATCTGCTGCGAGGGATCTGTGGTGACGAAAATGCGGCCGTCACGGCCCAAAACGGTGCCCTGCCGTGCCTCATAGCGGGGCGGGGCAAGGCCTTGGCCAACCAGCCATTGTGCTACGGCTGCATTCAAACTGCCTGTGACGGGATCCTCGCTGAAACGCGCCTGTCCGGGGAAAAAAGCCCGTATCTCAAAGGCATGCGGGCCTTGTGCCGCGGGCCCGACCAAACCCAAAAACTCCACATCCTTGATGATCGCGGGATCGGGACGGGCATTGAGGACGAGCGCCGCATCGCGCAACAAGAGCGCCTGCCAAGGCGGACCATTGTCGCACCATTGATGATCAAGCACATCCTCAGGGGTTAGGTTCAGTCCACTGATGATCTGGTCTAGGTGCTGACGATCAAGAGGTCCAGTCTTCCGCCGGACCGGCGCCGCAAAAGACAAAATATCACCCTCTTGCCTGATCTCGATCAGCCCTGCTGCGCAATCTTGATAAATCGATGTTGCTTTGGGTTTTCCTCCCGCCTGCAACCATGCGTGACAGGTTCCCAAAGTCGGGTGCCCCGCAAACGGCAGTTCCTGCGAGGGTGTGAAAATTCTGACGCGATAATCGGCCTCCGGATGGATGGGAGGAAGCACGAAGGTTGTTTCAGACAAATTCGTCCAATTGGCAAATTGCGCCATTTGGTGATCGCTCAACCCCTCCGCATCCAGAACAACTGCCACCGGATTTCCCATATAGGGCGTAGTGGAAAAGACATCGACTTGTTGAAACCGGCGTTGTTTCATGGCTTGCCTCTTCAATGCATGAGACCAATGACATGATGGATGGTCTCACATGTCAGTCTATGGCAAAATCATGCCTGTAAACAAGCCAACCGGTTTCAATCCACCCTGAAAACAATGTGACGTTTGATCGGACTGCAGGGCACAGATCGTTTCATCAGCAAAGGCTTGCTTCAGCCCATCATTGCCATGATCTGAAACAAATTACCCGATTTTGAAGCCAGCATAGTTTTTGATTGCAGGGCATTTTTCTGATCCTGCCCCAGATAAATCAGCTGGGATGGCTTGAGGGATACGCCCTGCTGCACGCTCAATGCCGAGAGTTGCGACACGCTCATGCCCGCAAAGGCTGGAGGCGTAATGGCCGAAATCTGACTGTTGGAGAAGCTGTGGATGGAAAGCGGCGTTAGGGCTGCGATTTGGGTTTTCGTCAAAGCCGCCATTTGCGCCACGGTCAAGCCTGCCACCTGCTTTGTGCTCAAGAGGGCAATCTGGGATTGGGTCGCCCCTTTGATGGCGATAGGTGGTAAAGCCGCAATTTGCTCGGCGGACAACGCTTTCCATTGCGCCAAAGGCATCTGAGCCAATTGCTTGTCGGTATAGGACTTCAACTGAGCGATGCTGGGTGTTGCAACCGCCGATGCGGTGGATGCCGCCGAAGCCTTGGAACCCGCAGCGCCCGCAGCCTTCAAGGAAGCCACCAATGCGGCAACACCGCTGGCCGATACCGCCACATCAACGCCCGATCCCGCACTACTGCTTGCTGATGTCGTGCTGGAAACCGGCGCATTGCTTGCAACAACAGGCGTTTTTGGGGTCGAAGCAGCTGATTGCTGGGCCCCCGCGCTGGTATTTGACGAAAGATTGGATGCAACAGTGTTGATTGTCATAACAGCCTCACAAGCATAATCCAGCAAGATTTATGCCTAGTTTTCAGGAAATTCTTTCATGAAAACAATCCATTGAAACCCTGTCTCGTCAGACTTTGAAGATCTTCTGGCCTTCGGACAGCCCAAAAACCCATCTTTTTAACCCTTTTGAGGAGCGCGTCAGCCTCGTTCTTTGCATTCCAGCATGGATGTTCTAAAAACACGGCAATAGATGTATAGAGTTCACCCATGATCCATTACCAATTGCACTGCGGCCAGAACCATGAATTTGATGGATGGTTTGCAGGCAGTGCAGCTTTTGAAGACCAACAAAAACGCGGGCTGATTTCCTGCCCTTTTTGTTCGGATACCAAGATCCAGCGCGCCTTGATGGCGCCGGCGCTCGGGCGCAAATCAAACCGCGTGCCTGAACCTTTAGACCCATCACTCAAGACCGAGGTGCGTGAAGAGACGCCCCTACAAACACCCCCTGCCCTTGCCATGCAAGGCGGTGAAGCCAGCACGCAATTGGCCGAATTGGTGCAGAAAATGCGCCATGAAATCGAAATGCATTGCGATTATGTCGGAAACGACTTCGCCGAAGAGGCTCGTAAAATTCATTACGGGGAAACAGATGCCCGCGGCATTTATGGCGAGGCCACAATAGACGAAGCGCAAGAATTGGTGGACGAAGGCATTGAGGTTGCTGCCCTTCCCTGGGCACCGCGCACCAACAGCTAAACCGCACAACACCGCAATGGGCGGTCATTACCTTGTCATCTGACACGCTGTTCACTAGGCTGAAGATCTGGATCATCACAGACATCGGCGCGTAATCGAACGAGCGGGGACCATCACCATGCATCATCTTCTCAAAGCCAGCGGCCAAACCTGCCATTGGGGCTTTTTTGATGCCACATTACAGCCTCGCCTCACCATCAAAAGCGGTGACAGAGTCACGATACAAACTGTTACTGGCGGGCCGGATATGCACCCGCCTGCTGCAGCCGGTTTTTACACGCCGCCCGAAATTGCCGATGTGCATGCCCATGCCGAAAAGACTCTGCCCGGCCATATTCTCACAGGACCGATTGCAATTGAGGGGGCACAGCCGGGGCACGTTCTGGAAGTCCGCATCGAGGATGTGAAGCTGAGACAGGATTGGGGCTATACCTTTATCCGTCCCCTGTCAGGCACCTTACCCGATGATTTTCATACCTTTACCTTGCGGCATATCGCGCTTGACCAAAAGAACTTAACCGCCAAACTCCCATGGGGCGGAACGCTGGAACTTGCGCCGTTTTTCGGTGTTATGGGCACAGCCCCGCCACAAAATTGGGGGCGGGTCACTTCCCTCATCCCCAGACGATTTGGCGGCAACTTGGATAATAAAGAACTGGTGGCTGGTACCACGCTATATCTGCCGGTCTTTGTCGAGGGTGCGCTTTTCTCCTGTGGGGACGGACATGCGGCCCAAGGGGATGGCGAGGTCTGCATCACCGCAATCGAGACCGCCCTTGAAGGCACATTCACCTTCATTTTGCGCGAGGATCTTTCACTCCCGATGCCGCGGGCAGAAACCCCCACGCATCACATCACCATGCATGTGCATCCGGACCTTAACCGCTGCGCCGAAGAAGCTTTACGCGACATGATCAAGCTGATCTGCGAGATAAGCCCGCTGACCCGCGAAGATGCCTATATGTTATGTTCTCTCGCTGCTGATTTACGCATCACACAAACCGTCAACGGATCAAAAGGCGTGCATTGTATGCTGGCCAAAAAACTGTTGCCCCCTATGTCTTAACATTGCGGTTTTCATTCGCTGACAGCATGGCAGCGATTAGGTCAGGACAGTGACCGTGTTTAGTGTGCCAGCCATTGAGCCGCCGTCAATGCTCAAAACCACACCGGTAATCCATGCCGCTTGATCGGATGCCAAAAACACAACCCCTTTGCCGATATCCCACCCTGTTCCTTCTTTCAGCAACAGATTGTTGCGCGCCCGTTTATCGCGCAGCTCCTCACTCATGCCGCGTGTCGAGACCATGGGTGTGTAGACATAACCGGGCGCAATACAGTTCACCCTGATGCCTTGCGGACCGTGATGGGTTGCCATGCCGCGCGTCATATTGACCACGGCGCCTTTGGACGCATTATACATCAAATTGGGATTTCCTCCGCGCAAACCGTCAATAGAGGCAATATTGACGATAGCGCCTCCCTGTTGTTTGAGCATATGCGGAATGGCATATTTCGCCATCAACATCATGGAGCTGACATTGACGCGCATCGCCTCGTCCCATGCCGTGGGGTCGACATCCACCGCATGACCGGGCGGGCCACTAATGCCGACATTATTCACCAATATATCAAGTCTTCCCCATAAATCGGTTGTCGTTTTCACCGCAGCTTCACACGAGGCCGGATCGGTAACATCGGCCATCACCACACAGGCCTCATGACCTTCCGCCTTTATCATTGCATGGGTCGCGTCAGCCCATTGCTTATTGGCATCGAGCAAAGCGACGCGCACGCCTTCCCGCGCCAATAAAATAGCCGCGGCGCGACCATTGCCAATACCGTCACCCCGCGATCCCGCGCCTGTGACAATTGCGACTTTTCCATCCAGTTTCATCTCGGGCATAATCACTCCTTATTGGTGATGCCATTCTTGTGAGGCAGAATTTTAACGTTTGAAGCGATAGTGAAAAGCGTCTGCCGCAGAGCAAATAAATCCAGCCGTGGGCTTTGGGAAATGGATCGGTAAAATCACAACATCGGTATCGGCCACAGAGCCTAAAAAGTTTTCTCTCGATATCGCCGACTGCTTGGCATCCCAATCAAAACAACTCGACCATTTTGGCACACAACACTGGATCGCGTGATGAAAAAGGTCTCCCGTAATAATTGCTTTTTTACCTTTGGACTGTACCGCGACACAGCAATGATGAGGGGAATGTCCGGGTGTCGCAATGAGGCTTACTGTGTCATCCAAACAATAGTCGTCATCCACCAAAATCGCCTGCTCTGCCTCAACGATAGGCAAACAATTATCTCTGAAAACCTTGGATGTCAGGGTGTCTTCTTTTTTTGAATCTTGCTCCCAAATCTCATATTCCTTGCGGTGGAAGATATATTTGGCATTGGGAAATGTCGGTACCCATCGACCGTTCAGCAGACTCGTATTCCAGCCTGTATGGTCAATGTGCAAATGCGTACAAAAGACATAGTGAATATCATCGAAAGATAGCCCGAAAGACAAAAGTTCGTTTTTCCAACGCTCCTTGCCCGGAAAATCAAAAGGGGCGGGATGTCCTTTGTTTTCACCCGTGCATGTATCGACCAATATATTATGATGCGGGGTGCGGATCAGAAATGTCTGATAGGTGATCAGCATCAAGCCTAATTCACGGTCAAAGACCTCAGATTCCATTTTTGGCAGATAATGGTCCCAGACGGCTTGATCAAAATCAGGGAAAAAGCCATCGGGCTTGCGCCACGGCCCTTCACGTTCAATCACGGCATCAATGGTGACATCACCAATGGTCACTGTTTGCATGTCTCATCCCTTATTGAAACTTGGCTTTATAAGGACCATACTGGCATAAATTTTTTCAAATGACAGGGTGTTTTTATGCAAGCGCAATATGCATTAGCGGAACAAAAGGTTCTGGTTACGGGCGGCGGATCGGGGATCGGTCTGGCTACAGCCACACGCATGGCCCAACAAGGTGCTGATGTCTGCATCAATCATCTCGCACATGACGTGCGCGCTGAGGTTGCGGTAAAACATTTGCAAGAACAGGGGCTCAGCGTTTTTGCATCCCCCGGCGATGTTGGCCATCCCGATCATGCCCGCGCTATGGTGGATCGGGCCCTCCAGCAATTGGGAGGCATGACCTTGCTGGTCAATAATGCGGGAACACCGGGGACCACAAAAAAAATCGAACCGCGCGATCTCGACCTTGTCGATGAGACTTTATGGCACACCGTGCTCGAGGTTAATCTGCTGGGTGTGTTTCGGTGCAGCAAAGCCGCTGCCCCTGCCCTGACCGCATCGCAAGGTGCAATTGTTAATATTGCCTCCACCGCCGGAATGGGACAGGTCGGTAGCAGCATGGCCTATGGCGCGTCCAAAGCCGGTGTTGTCAATCTGACCCAAAATCTCGCACGAGCGCTGGCACCACATGTAAGGGTCAACGGGGTCGCACCGGGCGCAGTTGATTCAACATGGATGGTGGAATGGACACCGGAACAAAAGCAATTTTCAATCGACAAATCGCTTTTGAAAAGACGCGCTACCCCTGATGACATAGCCGACATCGTTATGTTCTTAGGCTTTTCGGCCCATATGGTGACCGGTCAGATCATCATTGCCGATGCCGGACGCGGCCTTTGAGTGGCCGGTGCCCTCAAGCAAGGCCCAACTGAGCGCGGGCTTGCTGCGGCGTTGCAATTTGCGCCCCGAGATCTTGCAAAATGCGCCGCGCTTTTTCCACCATCAGCGCATTGCTTTCGGCCAAAACCCCGCGTTCGAGATAAACTCCGTCTTCAAGACCGACACGGGCATGGCCGCCCGCCAAATAGCTTTGGGCCACCGTTGTAAACATCGATCGCCCAATGCCGATAGCGGTGAACTGAGCATCAACCGGCAACAAATTGCGCGCATAAAGAACTGTTTCCGGACTGGGCTGGAACCCATAAGACACCCCCATCACAAAGGACGTCAATTGAGGGCCTGAAAGTGTGCCGTCTTTCAGCAGATCATGCATCATTGCGATATCACCAGAATCAAACAATTCGATTTCAGGTTTGACCCCGCAGGCACGAATGACTTTGGCCATTCGTCTGACATTGGCGGGTGTGTTGATGACCACCTGCCCGCCCGAATTCATTGTATTGAGGTCCAGCGTGCAAATATCTGGCTTCAAACGCTCGATATGCGCAACCCGCTTTTCCGGATTCATCAATGTTGTACCTGCAGCGGCCACGCGCGGCTCGTCATGCGATGGCACGAAACGGCCTCCCGGCCCTGTTGTGATGTTTAAAATCAACTGCGTATTTTTCTTGCGGATACGCGCCACCACATCTTCATAGAGTTCAATTTCCATCGACGGAGCCCCGCTTGCGGGATCACGGACATGGATATGGGCAATCGCTGCTCCAGCTTCAGCAGCCCCCAGACAGGCATCGGCAATCTGCTCAGGCGTTATCGGCAAATAAGGCGTTTGTTCCGGCTTGGTCAGATTACCGGTGACCGCACAGGTAATAATGATTTTGTCAGGGGACTGACGCATGAATTCCCTCCTAGAACTTTGTTTCTAACTAAAAAGGTAACCGTCAAATCAGCAACTCGATCAGGAAGGGACCACTGCGTTTAAGCGAATGGGCTAGCAAGTCGGCAAAGCCTTCCACGCAATCGGTTTGAGCGGCTTCCACTCCCATGGATTGCGCCATCTCAGGCCATTTCAAATCGGGATTGCCAAGATCAAACATATCCATGGCTGTCCGGCCGGGATTAGCCCCCACATTGGCCAGCTCGCCTATCAAAATCTGATATTTGCGGTTTGATAAAATCACGGTCGTTACATCAAGTTTTTCGCGGGCCTGCGTCCACAATGCCTGAACCGTATACATTGCAGAGCCATCAGCCTGTAAATTGATAACCCGACGCCCCGGTGCGCCGATCGCAGCACCCGTTGCCACCGGAATGCCTTGACCTATGGCCCCGCCCGTTACACTCAGCCATTCATGCGGCTCTGAAGCCTGACTATGGGCAAAAAAATCACGCCCAAAAGAAACCGATTCATCGGAAATAATGGTTCCCTCAGGCATCAAACGCGCCACTGTTGCAGCCACCGATGCCGATGTCAGTGCTCCCCGGCCAGCGGCAGGCTTTTCGCCATGAAAAGGCACCGCTGCTTGCGGCGCTTGCACCATATCCGCAAGCCTCTGCAAGGCCTCGATGATATTTTGCTCCGCGCGCGCCATGACATGAATGGCCGCATCATGTGGAATTGGGGTTTGCGGCTTGTTAGGATAAGCAAAGAACGTCACAGGCCTGTGTGTGCCGCAAAGCACCAAGCCTTTCAGACCTGCCATGGCAGCTACCGCCTGATCCACAACATAGGGCACGCGTTCAATCACAGCACGCCCATAGCCGCGGGACAATTTTCCATTGGCCCCTTGGGCGATCAACCGACAACCTGTCGCCACCGAAATACGATAAGCCAGCAACAAGCCTTCTTCGGTCAGACCCGCATGGCCGATCATCAACCCAATCGTGGAGCCGCCCTGCCGCAATAGGCGCGCGGCCTGTTCGACCTGATAGCTGTCAACCAAAGGGGCCTCCAGAACCGGCAAGACATCCCCGACGATTCCGCCTTCATTCCACGACACATCCGAAGGCAATATCAAACTGGCGATCTGGCCAGGAGAGGTTTGTGCAGCCTGCACGGCGGCGGCGGCATCTTGCCCGACTGTTTTCACATCCATCGCAGTGCGCACCCATGCGGAGACTCCTCGTGCCCATCCTTCCGTGTCGGCGGTCAAAGGCGCATCAAAGGGGCGGTGATAGGTTGCCTGATCCCCGACAATATTGACGATGGGGGAGCCCGCCCTGCGCGCATTGTGCAAATTGGCCAGTCCGTTTGCGAGCCCCGGTCCACAATGCAGCAAAGTGGCGGCTGGACGTCCAGTCACACGCCCATAGCCATCAGCTGCACCGGTTACCACGCCCTCGAAAAGACCAAGCACGCACTTCATGCCCGGAATGCGGTCCAGAGCTGCCACAAAATGCATTTCAGATGTACCGGGATTGGTAAAACACGTATCCACACCGCTTTTCAGCAAAGTATGAACCAGACTCTCCGCGCCATTCATGCATAAAACTCGCTATTATACTGTTTCAATGAAGCGAAGAGTGCAAAAAATCACAGACATGGTCAGCATTTTATTCCTCGCCTTTTGTTTAGATTGATGATCCAGCCGATCGTATTTCGGGATAAAAAGCAAGGCATCAAAAAGCGGGGCAGGGCTCACAAATGAGCATTGGCACAGCCTGTAGCGTGATGGATCTCAGGCCCCAAGCCATGCAGGCGGTGCCGACGACACAGCCACACCACAGGCAACATGGATACAATCCGCCAAACTGCCAAAGCGCATGTCCCGACCAACCAAACCCGGCGCATAATGGGCATATTTGCCGGAATTCGTCATGATGACCTTTGCTGATGGCGGGATCACCGGCTCCGTCAACATGCACCAACATGTATCCGTTACAAATCGTCCGCCACGGGCTTCAATGGGTGCGACATGTCCGGCGGCCACGGCCTTGTCATATTCACCGCGCCCGCATGTAATCACTACATCCGTTACAAATTTCTGTGTCGAGACGCGACACAGCGATGCGATGGTTTCGAGCTCTTTGCAGGAGGCATGGGGATTGCCAATCGCAATCAGATCAACAGGATTCGCAGCCGCGCTGTTTAAACTATGCCAACTGGCACGAAGATCGGCTGAGGTCACATGTTTGTGCGGCAAAGTCTTTTGTAGCTCTTGGTGCAGGCCTGCCTCTGGCGTGATTGAGTCTATATGCACCATCGGGGCTGCCGATGTGGTTGCAAAGGCTGCACCAAACGCCTTCAGATCATCTTGGGTGGGGTGAAGATGGTCCAAGCCTGTGATGAATGGAATCTGCGCAGGCGCTAGCAAGCCAATATGATAGCCCAGCAGCGGATAAAATTGATCGTCACACTGGGTAAATCGTTCCACATCAATGACCAGTTGTGGACGACGTCCTTCCTCAAGATGACAGCCTGTGAGTGGCGCACGACCGGTGAGCGCCACGCAAATATCAAGATAATCGGGATATTTCATGGTGCGTGCGCCAATGACGGAATTCGCATAAACAACCGCATTGGACTCCGCCCAAACGATCTGCTCGCCAAAGGTGGGAGCGCTATCCAATAAATAGGGGGCGCATGTATAAGAGGGTTGGCACCCCATGCGCAGATAGGCATTGGCCAAGCGTTCCGCAGGGTCACCCAATGCAGGATCAATCCCCTGATGGCGCCAGTTGCGCCGGTCAATCGAGATTGCGTTCAAAGTTGTCGGAATAGCAACCTGTGCTCCCCGGTCCGCCAGTTGTTCGGCAAAGGATAACCCGCCCGGCCCGATATAGATGCACCCGTCTATATGGCCTTTTGTGACATCGACTAACTCTTTCGCCTCATAAAGTCCCGCCATACGCACAACAATGGCCATAGCCAATTGTGAAGCCTGCCCCCCCTCCCCGCGCAGCAAGACCTGATCTTGCAAAGTGAGCTTAACCTGTGACGCAGTTACTTGCGGCAACGCAATCTTGATGGCTTCTTTATGCGATTTTTCATCGCCGCTGTAGGAGAGATATCCATCCTCAAGCTTGGCAAATGTGACATGTCCGAGGGCAGCGAAATGTTCTGGATCAATCTGCACGACCGGCAATGATAGTCCAAACATCTCTTGTGCAATAATCACACCCAACGGCAAAATATCTTCGCGCTGTTCTAAAATGAGCGCTTTGGGCGCAACGCCATTCAGGATCAATTCCAGCATGACACAGCTGCCGGTACACGAGCCACGACCACTGGGAATAGCCAGCATCGTGTCGCTGATCGATCGTCCGAACAAAGGATGATGATGATCAATGACCACACCAGTAAGAGGATCAACTCCACCCCAAAAACTCAGACCCGTATCGGAAAACAAAACAGGGCCTTCAGCCTCGCCTGCAATCAATGTACGCCGAGTGACGATTGGCTGCATGCCGCCCCCTTCAAATCCGTTTGATCCAATCATCGCCATCAAAAAGAATGCGGGCGTCCATCCCAGCATTCAAAACAGCCGGTATTGTCCAAAGACAATGCCGCAAACCGTTCCCACAAACCGGCGGCTGCCTCTTGGGGGGTAATATCGGCTGCTTGCCCGCCCATATCCGTTTGCACCCAGCCCGGATGATAGACCCCAACAGGAATGCCTTCAGGACGCAAATCAACCGCCAGATTACGCCCAAGATTCAAAACGGCAGCCTTTGAAGACCGGTAAATATAACTGCCGCCGGGGGCTTTGGTATCAGACCCCATCTGCGAGGAAATAAGGGCGATTTTACCCCGTCCAGCCCTGATCTGCGGCAAAAAGGCCTGGATCGTTAAAAAGACCCCAGTCACATTGACGGCGAAGGATTGAGCCCATAATTCGGCCGGATAACCCGTGTCGAGCTGATGCCCTCTGTCCAAAAAAACACCGGCATTACAAACCAAAAGCGACAAGGGACGCCCAGCAAGCTGCGTGGACAGGTCTTTTTGACCAACCGGATTTGTCACGTCCAACCTGTGCCATTCCACCCCCTTTTGCGCGGGCGTGTCATCCCCGCGATAGGTGGCAATAACCTCGGCCTTGTATTGATGGGCATGGACGGCCAAAGCCAGACCGATCCCCCGCGAAGCCCCTGTAATCAAGACTGTCATGATCTTACTTTCTTTCTACAACACCAAGCGAGTGAGCGAAATTCCGAGCCTTATCTTTCAATACGGGACATTGACTTCAAGCCCCGACATCGAACATGATCCCCTGAAGAGCGGCTATTTCGTTTCAATAAAAAGATACCTTCAGGGAGTGCGTCCGATGAAAATCTTGCATAAATGTCTGATCCTATCAACTTTGCTCATCGGCGGCGGCGTTCAGGCACAGACCCCGCCCACACCCGGACAACCCAAGCGATTTCCGCAAATCACTTTGGAGCAAATAGCGCCTGAAGGACAACAACTCGCTCAAGAAATTATCAAAATTTCCAGCGTCGGGCTGGCCGGCCCCTATAATATCATGTTCCGTAGCCCGGTCTTTGCTGACCGCATGAAAAAATTACTGGATTATTTGCGTTTCAATACATCCTTACCCACACGCCTCAACGAATTCGCCATTTTGATACAGGGTGTGGAATGGAAATCACAAGTGGAATGGTATGCGCATTATCCGCTGGCATTGAAGGCAGGACTCGACCAGTCGGTTGCGGATGATCTGAAAAACGGTATCCGTCCGCGCAACATGAAGCCGGATGAAGAGGTTGTTTATGATGTCTGCACGAACATGATCAAACATCATGAAATCAGTGATGAATTATTCCTGAAAGCCAAGTCCATTCTTGGCGAGCAACAATTGGTTGATCTGGTTGCGGTCAGCGGTACCTATGTGACCGTTGCAATGTTACTGAGCCTTGGTCAGGAAATGCCACCCGAGGGCAAGCCCCTTCCCTTTCCACCCCAAAAATAACGGCTTCGCCACAAGGCATTTTGAGTTTGTTGTCGTGCGTCAACAGTCATCATTTCGGGGACTGTGATACAAAAGACCCGATCAAACATCATGGAGCCCCCTTGTCATGAGCCCTCTCGAACATCAAACGGTCAGGAAGACGATGAAGCGTCTGATTCCTTTCCTGATCCTGTGTTATTTCGTGGCCTTTCTGGATCGCGTCAATGTCGGCTTCGCGGCCCTGACCATGAACAAAGACCTGAATTTCACTGCTCAAATTTTCGGCTTGGGATCAGGGATCTTTTTCCTAACCTATTTCCTGCTAGAAATTCCCAGCAATCTGGCACTGGAAAAATTCGGGGCCCGCAAATGGATTGCCCGGATCATGTTCAGCTGGGGTATTTTGTCAGGACTGATGGCCTTCATTGAAAACAGCACGCAATTTTACTGGGTGCGCGCCTTTTTAGGCGCTGCGGAAGCAGGCTTTTTTCCGGGCATTATTTTTTATCTCACCCTATGGTTCCCGTCAGCCTATCGTGGACGGATTATCGGCTGGTTCATGATTGCCGTGCCGGTCTCATCGCTGATTGGCTCCCCTTTATCGGGTTATATTTTGTTGATGGATGGTCTTTACGGCCTCAAAGGCTGGCAATGGCTGTTTATCATCGAGGCGATCCCCTCTGTCGTTTTGGCCTTTGTGACATGGTATTATTTGCCCGACAGACCATCTGACGCCTCCTTTCTCACACTTGAAGAGCGCGAATGGCTGCAAACGGAATTGGAGAAGGAAGCCGCACAACGCGCGCGCCACAGCGATCTCGACCTATGGGGCGCCTTGCGTAATACGCGCGTCATTGCCCTTGGCTTTGTCTATTTCGGTATTGTCGCCACCTTATACGGGTTGGGCTTTTTTATGCCGACCATTGTCAAAGCCTTCGGACTATCCAATGTCGAGACAGGATTTGTGAGTGCCATTCCCTATCTGATCGGCTCGATCGCCATGGTCACATGGGGTGCCCATTCGGACAAGACGGGGGAGCGGCAATGGCACGCTATTCTGGGTTGCATCGCCGCTGCTCTGGGCCTCGGCCTTGCAGGTGCTACGCAAGATCCCGTATTACGCATGAGCGCCTTGTCACTTTCGGCCATTGGCACATTCGGCAGTTTCCCTGTTTTTTGGACACTTCCGACCGCATTCTTGTCCGGCACGGCGGCCGCAGCCGGCATTGCCCTGATCAATTCCATCGGCAATCTGAGTGGATTTTTAGCCCCTTATATGATGGGCTATATGAAAGACTGGACAGGCAATTTTGACGCAGGCCTCTATGTCTTGGGAGGCTGCGCGGCAATTGCAGGCTTGATTGTTTACTGGATCGGACACAATCCCGAACACAAAACCGAATAATCACAATTGAAACACAACCTGCTTGGTTAATGCACATAGTTGAGATCAGGCATGGGGCGGTCAAGCGTAGTCCGCACCCAGCCTGACTTGAAAGAAAAATCGACCCATCGATTGGAACCTTAATGGAATGAGCGCGCAGCAAGGATAAACTCCCAGAATAAACAAAGTTAAACTGAGCTTGATGGCAGACAACAGCCCACGTTAGAGAGCCGCAGCTGGTGCTGGTTCTATCAGTGCCTGATCAGGATGGAACATGATCGGCCTGACCAAAATTTTATAGGTATCGAGATCAAACCCCTGATCCGTTGCAGCAGTGAATTCATCAGCTCTTGAACACCACGTGCCCATATAGCGCCATTGATCAATCCGGTGCCGCTGCGTCCACCCTTCTCTTTGCTCGATCAAATCAATCGGACCATCATAGGGCCAGATATAGATCTTGAGTTCATCCAATCCAACGACAAGCCTTTCATCATGATATGAAATATCCTCTTGCCCCACACATGCACCTCGGCATTTTTTAATTTGCAGCCGAAAACATCCGCGTTTATTGATTGTCTCCAATCCCAGCAAGCCGTTACAAAGCTGGTGGCTGTCGGCCAATTCTTCCAGCTTACTCCGTACGGCACTCGCTGAGCGGAACAATCCATAAAGACTATCGGTCTGGCCAATCATCACCTCTTGGCTTGATACAATCTGGGGTGTCAGATAGTCGGATTTTTTTAAGAGGCGAATGGAGTAAAGCTTCTTCACGCGGCGAAGACGAATATTATACAAAGGCTTATGTTCTTTGATGAGGCTCGACTCCAAAAGCTGAGCCCCGATATCCCCGGCTGTCTCTACATAGTCCACAGAACGAGCCTGAGCGATCATACGTGTCTTTTCCTCACCCCTGATATGGGAGAGCACGCGCGAACGGATATCAATGCTTTTACCAATATAAAGCGGCAGGGTTGTTTCACCCCTAAAAATATAAATTCCCGGCGCGTGCGGCAGCTGCGCGATCATCGCGGGATCTAGTCTGGGTGCTTCAACGGATGAGACAATCGTCATGCCCAAGAGAGTATGGGATTCATCCATAAGTTTCATCATTAAAATGAGACATCAAAAAAGGCACATCTCAATAAGACGTGCCTTTTCCGCATAAGTTGATTGCCTATTACAAAATTATCAGTTTACGAGACGCCATCAGCGATTTTTTAAACCAGAGCCAGCAACCATGCTCCGCAAAATGCAATCAGGCCGCCGGTGATTTTCCGCATCATATTGCTGAACCGTGGCGCAACAAGGAGCCCTGCACAGTGCAATCCAGCCGTTGCTAGCATAAACCCTGCCATAAAGCCGCCGATGGTGCTGTCAAGAGGCATCTCTACACCATGGGCATATCCATGCGCAAAAGCAGCAGCAGCACTGACCAACATTCCAGCCAAGAGCGGAATATGCATGCCGATATAGAGCAATCCACCCAGTGCTATCACACTCATGGCAATCAAGGGTTCCTGAGCCGGCAATACAAAGCCAACCTGAGCAAAAATAGTCCCAACACCAGCAACCGCAACGAAAGTCACGGGCCAAAGCCAACGAGCATGTCCGCCAGTTCCACCGGCCCAAAGGCCCAATGTCAACATTGCCAGCAGATGATCAAGACCTGTCAACGGATGTACAAACCCTTGCACGAAACTATGTTCATGCGCGATATCTGCGATATGAGCCAAACTTGGGGTGATGCCGGCCAGTAAAAAAACAAATACGCTCAAAGATAATTTCATGATTGGCATGATCGTGACCTTTCTTCATCTCATTTCAATTTAAAACTGACTAGGCAGCGGCTTTAAGCCCGCCAACGCGTTCGATGAAGGCAATAACAGCGTCAACGCCCTCGCCAGAACGCATATTGGAAAAAACATAAGGCCGTTCGCGGCGCATTTTTTTGCTATCCGCATCCATGACTTCAAGACTCGCACCAACATGCGGCGCCAGATCAATTTTATTGATGACCAAAAGATCTGAGCGTGTAATCCCTGGCCCACCTTTGCGTGGGATTTTTTCACCCCCTGCCACATCAATCACATAAATGGTGAGATCGGCCAGCTCGGGAGAAAATGTGGCAGCCAAATTGTCTCCGCCTGATTCAATCAAAATCAAATCAAGATGGGGAAAGCGTTGCTGCATGGTTTCAATAGCGGCAAGATTAATCGAGCAATCCTCCCGAATAGCCGTGTGTGGGCAACCGCCTGTTTCAACACCCATGATCCGCTCTTCCGGCAAAGCACCGGCTACAGTCAAAAGCCGTGCATCCTCTTTGGTGTAAATATCATTGGTAATCGCACACAGATTATAGTGGCCTGCCATAGCTTTGCATAAGGCTTCCATCAAAGCTGTTTTTCCGGAGCCTACAGGGCCGCCGATACCAACCCGCAAAGGCCCGTGTGTTGATCGTGTCATGAGCGAAATAACCTCGTATATTGTGTTTCATGGCGCATAGAAGAAATATCAGAGTAAAAGGCAGACCCGCCCCATTCGTGAAACTCAGCAGTTTGGGCGAATAACGCCGTTGCTTCAACCGCTGGAAGCATAACTGATAAAACACGCTGGCCATCTGTTTGGCCCAAGGGCCCGAGCCTGATTGCGGCAGACACCAAATTGCTGACAAAAGCCAAAGCATAAGCCCGCAAAGCCGCAGGAAGCGGGATTGCATGACAGGCACAGGCTAAACCAAAAGCAATGGAATAGGGGAGATCAGGACCGCAGAGCTCACACAATTCCGTAAAGCGCGGATGCCCCCATGCGGATTTAATCGCCAAGGCAAAGGCCTGACCTTGCATCAAGGCTTCCAAGCGGCGCTCTGAACTGGGTTGTGCAGCCACAACCCATTCGGTGAGTTCTTGCAAGGCTTGCTCGTCATGAGCCTGTACGGCTTTATAGGCGAGCGCAACACTCACCGTATCGCTGCGTCCCGATCCGTGTTGCAGCAAATCGTCAAGCCACAAACAGACGCTTTTGTAATCATGCACATCCCCTGTTTCTACCGCCCATTCCAACCCATGCGAAAAGGCGAAAGCGCCCACCGGAAAGGACGGCGACAGCCAGATCATCAAGGGTAATGAATGGTTCTGTATGTCCAAGATCGTCACATTCAAAAGAGGAAATAGCGTTGGGCCATGGGTAATTCGCTTGCGGGTTCGCAAACCAGCAATTCGCCATCGGCTGTCACCGCATAGGTTTCGGGATCCACCGTGATGTCCGGTGTCGCATCATTATGAATCATGGCCTTTTTGGAAATGCCGTCGCGCACATTCTCAACCGCCACAAATTGTTTTTCGACCCCCAGACGCTCCCGCAAATGGTTTTGCGTGGCCGTCTGAGATACAAAGACCAATGATGACGCTGTCAGAGACTTGCCGAAGGCAGCAAACATCGGGCGGTAATGAACAGGTTGCGGCGTTGGAATGGATGCATTGGGATCGCCCATCGGCGCGGCAATGATCGAGCCTGCTTTGATGATCATATCGGGTTTGACGCCAAAAAAGGCAGGCGACCATAAAACAAGATCAGCCAATTTGCCGACTTCGACAGATCCGATATGACGGCTGACCCCATGGGTGATCGCGGGATTAATCGTATATTTGGCGATATAGCGTTTGACGCGGTGATTATCGGCGCGTGTATCGCCTTTCAGACTGCCGCGCTGTTTTTTCATTTTATCAGCGGTTTGCCATGTCCGCATGATGACTTCGCCCAAACGGCCCATCGCCTGACTGTCAGACGACATCATCGAAAGCGCGCCCATATCATGCAAAATATCTTCCGCTGCAATCGTCTCGCGTCTGATGCGACTTTCCGCAAAGGCCAGATCTTCCGGAATGGAACTATCAAGATGATGGCAAACCATCAGCATGTCGAGATGCTCGTCCAATGTATTGATGGTAAAGGGACGGGTCGGATTGGTTGAAGAGGGAAGGACGTTTTTCAATCCGGCGACTTTGATGATATCGGGCGCATGCCCCCCGCCAGCCCCTTCGGTATGGAAGGCATGGATTGTACGCCCTTTAAAGGCCGTAATCGTATCTTCAACAAAACCCGATTCATTGAGCGTATCGGTATGGATCATCACTTGGACATCTTGCGCATCTGCAACAGAGAGGCAGCAATCAATCGCAGCGGGCGTTGTGCCCCAATCCTCATGCAGTTTTAAAGCACAAGCGCCCGCCTCAACCATTTCATTCAAAGCTTCGGGGCGTGATGCATTGCCTTTGCCGGTAAAACCCAAATTCACAGGAAAGGCATCGGCAGCCTGGATCATTCGACCCATATGCCACGGGCCTGGTGTGCAGGTTGTTGCATTGGTTCCAGCTGCAGGACCAGTGCCGCCTCCCAACAAAGAGGTAACACCCGACATCAAGGCCTCTTCGATTTGTTGCGGGCAGATAAAATGAATATGCGTATCAAAACCACCGGCCGTGAGAATTTTTCCTTCCCCCGCAATGATTTCCGTTCCCGGCCCGATGACAATTGTCACACCATTTTGAATATCGGGATTGCCGGCTTTGCCAATGGCAAAAATCTTGCCTTCTTTCAATCCGATATCGGCTTTGACAATCCCCCAATGATCGATGATCACCGCATTGGTGATGACTGTATCCACCGCCCCTTTGGCATTGGAAATTTGTGACTGGCCCATTCCGTCACGAATGACCTTGCCGCCACCAAATTTGACCTCTTCCCCATAGGTGGTGAAATCTTTTTCGATTTCGATGATCAATGACGTATCGGCCAAGCGGACACGGTCGCCTGTTGTCGGCCCAAACATATCAGCATAAGCAGCCCGGGAAAGTGATGTCGTCATGGCACAAGCCCTCAATCAATTATGATAATTCCAATACAACCCATAAAGATCAATCTTTAGAGCGCGCCCATGATCTGCTGCTGGAACCCGTAAACCATGCGATCTCCCTCAAAGGCAACCAATTGCACATCCCGCGTCTGGCCCGGCTCAAAACGCACCGCAGTGCCTGCAGGAATATCAAGCCGCATGCCGCGGGCTTTTTGGCGATCAAAAGACAGCGCCGCATTGGTTTCGGCAAAGTGGTAATGGCTGCCGACCTGTATCGGACGATCGCCCGTATTGGCCACTGTCAGGGTGATCGTTTCACGTCCACTGTTCATAATGATCTCGCCCGGTTCTGTAAGCACCTCACCGGGGATCACCGCATGGGCAGCCCCACGGATGGGCTCATGAACGGTGACGAGTTTTGTGCCATCCGGAAAAGTTGCTTCCACCTGCACATCATGGATCATTTCCGCCACACCAGCCATCACCTGATCCGCTGAAATGACATGCGCACCCGCTTGCATCAGCTCTGAAACCGTCCGCCCATCACGTGCGCCTTCGACAACAAAATCAGTGATCAGGGCGATGGCTTCCGGATAGTTCAATTTCACGCCACGCTCCAAACGGCGGCGCGCCACCATTGCAGCCATGGAGATCAACAACTTGTCTTTTTCGCGTGGTGTCAATTGCATGATGGCCTATCCCCCGTCTATCCCTACACTCAGCACTGCCAGACACGTGGCAATGCGAATCCCAAAAACGTTTGCAAAAACACAATGGCCTGTCGCCGCAACCGCGCAGGCTCGCTGTCTAGAAAACGGATTGTTAAAAGACCGTTCCAAGCACTGGCGCCCCAAATGCCCTGATAGTCATCAAGCAGACGCCGTGCCTCCTCGAGCCTGCTCTCGGCATCTGGGGCGACGTAAAGAAAGGTTGCAGCCACCCTTGCCCCATGACCCAAGGCCGGTCTTGTCAACTGATCGGCAAGATCACCGGACAAGCGCAAGCGTTCGGCAAAAATCAAACGGCCCTCGCGCCGGATCATCCAATCATCCTCGATATGGGCATCCTGCACCGTTTCGCCCATAGCCTGACGACCAAAGACAAATCCTTCAAACGCAGCAAAACAAGCCCTAGATGAGAGGTTGAGCTGCATCTTGCGGCGCAAATATGCGCCATCGAACACAATACTTTCCTGTGGCAACCAATATAAATGAGCTTGGGGTGCCAAAGTGAAATCCAGATTGACTTCAGAGGCATCAGACTCTGCACGATAAATTTTTTCAGCCGATTGGGTGCTGATGACAGCAGTTGCCCCTTCCTCCAAGGCAAGATCAAAATGAAGCTGATCACCCCCCGCCAATCCGCCACCCGTATTTACAATCATGGCTTCGCATTGTTCGGCACGAGGAAATTTCAACCGATAGCCGCCGGCCTCACGCAAGTCGACAATAGCGCTTTTGTGCGGGCCTTTTTTCAATCGTAATGAGAGGTTACCACGGGCACGGATATAAGACGGCAAAGCCGGTACAGCAACACCGGAAGAGGACAGGTCAGACAGAGAGATGGCGTCTAACATCAACTTCGTTCATTTCTGCTTTTGCGCCTGCCAAGACAACGTGTCCCCGATCGAGAACAATATAGTCGTCACACAGATCACGCGCAAATTCGAAATATTGTTCTACCAAAACAATGGCCATATCACCGCGATTCTTCAAATATTCAATCGCACGCCCAATGTCTTTGATGATGGAAGGCTGAATTCCCTCTGTTGGCTCGTCCAGAACAAGAACTTTCGGACGCATCACCAAAGCCCGTCCAATGGCCAATTGCTGCTGCTGCCCGCCGGACAAATCACCACCACGGCGATGCAACATGGATTTCAGAACCGGAAAAAGATCAAAGACATCGTCCGGAATAAACCGCTCTGACCGTGGCAAGGGCGAAAAGCCTGTCTCCAAATTTTCTCTAACCGTCAGAAGAGGAAAAATTTCACGCCCTTGCGGCACAAAGCCGATCCCGCGGCGGGCTCGCTCATACCCAGGCAATTGATCAATGATTTCACCGGCAAGCGTAATGCTGCCCTGTTTCACAGAGGCCTGCCCAACAATGGCGCGCATTAAAGACGTTTTGCCCACACCATTGCGCCCAAGCACACTTGTGACCCGGCCAGCCTCGGCCTGCATGGACACACCCCGCAAAGCTTGGGCCGCCCCGTAATAAAGATCGATCTCTTTGACGTGTAAGGCTACCATATCAACGCCCCAAATAAACTTCAATCACGCGCTCATCACGCGATACAGCATCAATATGCCCCTCAGCCAGCACCGACCCTTCATGCAAACAGGTGACACGGCACTCCAGCGCCCGCACAAAGGCCATATCATGCTCGACAACAATCACCGCATGATCGCGGGCAATCGATTTGAGGAGTTGTGCTGTTTGCTCAGTTTCCGCATCCGTCATACCGGCAACGGGTTCATCAACCAAAAGAAGTTTAGGATCTTGAGCCAACAACATGCCAATCTCAAGCCATTGCTTCTGGCCATGCGATAAATTGGCTGCCAATCGATCACGATGACCAATCAGGCCGACCGTTTCGAGAATATGATGAATTTCCGCATGATCCACGTGATTGCGCCACCCCCATAAACAGGAAAAGGCCGTGCGTGGGCCAGCCATTGCCAGCAAAATATTATCAAAAACAGTCTGGCTTTCAAAAACTGTTGGTTTTTGAAATTTGCGACCGATACCGAGCTCTGCAATGGAGGCTTCATCCAAAGTGGTCAGATCGATTTTTCCTTCATATAAAACAACGCCGGTATCTGGTCGTGTCTTACCGGTCATGACATCCATCATGGTTGTCTTACCTGCGCCATTAGGACCAATAATTGCCCGCATCTCACCAGGACCGATGACCAAAGACAATGTATTCAAAGCCCGAAAGCCGTCAAAGGACACACAGACACCATCCATATATAACAATGCCTGTGTCAGTTCTGCCGGTGCCATATGGTTCATGACCGCACCTCCTCTGCGACATCCGCCTCTGCTTTGGGTTTTGAAAATTTCTCACTCAGAGTGCCGATGATGCCCTTGGGTAAAAACAAGGTGACCCCGATAAACAAAGCGCCCAAAGCAAATAACCAAAATTCAGCCAAAGCACCTGTGAGCCATGTCTTGGCAAAATTAACAAGCACCGCTCCCAGAACCGGCCCGACCAACGTACCGCGGCCCCCAACGGCCACCCAAATCACTGCCTCGATGGAATTGCCCGGCGCGAATTCGGATGGATTGATGATCCCCACCTGCGGCACATAAAGTGCCCCCGCAAGTCCTGCCATACAGGCCGAAACTGTAAAGGCAAGCACTTTGAAGTGCTCGACCCGATACCCCAGAAAGCGGGTGCGACTTTCCGCATCACGAATGGCGATCAGCACGCGCCCATAGGCAGACTGCACCATCATGCGCGCAACCAAATAGCATCCCCCCAAGGCCAAGATGGAGAGCATGTAAAGTGTCAGGCGCGTACCGCTGGCCTGCACACTGAAACCCAGAATATCTTTGAAATCCGTTAAACCGTTATTGCCGCCAAACCCCATATCGTTGCGGAAAAAAGCCAGCATCATGGCAAAGGTCATGGCTTGCGTGATAATCGACAAATATACACCCGAAACACGCGAACGGAACGCAAACCAGCCAAAAACAAAAGCCAGAAGTCCGGGGACCAGAAAGACCATCAGCATGGCATAGCTGAAGGACGAAAAACCATACCACGGCAAAGGTAGTTCTTTCATATTAAGAAAGACCATAAAATCCGGCAAGACCGGATTGGCATAGACACCGCGCGCGCCGATCTGGCGCATCAGATACATGCCCATGGCATAACCACCCAGTGCGAAAAATGCCCCGTGCCCCAGCGACAAAATACCGCAAAATCCCCATACGAGATCAAGAGAGAGTGCCAAAATCGCAAAGCATATATATTTGCCAAGTAAGGACACAGCATAGGTTGGGATATGGAAGAAAGATCCCTCGGGCATCAACAAATTCAATAAAGGGACGATGACGCCAAAGCCTGCCAAGATTGCCATAAACACAATCGCGAGACGGTCTTTTTGCAAGAATGAAAAGGACATGGCTTAGCCCTCCACCGAGCGGCCTTTAAGGGCGAATAATCCCCTTGGACGCTTTTGAATAAACAAAATGATGAAGACCAACATGACAATTTTACCTAACACCGCTCCCGCCAAAGGCTCCAAGAATTTATTGGCAACGCCCAAGGTCAAAGCGCCAACCAATGTGCCCCATAAATTTCCTACGCCACCAAAGACCACGACCATAAAACTATCGATGATATAGCCCTGACCCAAATTGGGTGACACATTGTCAATTTGTGACAAGGCCACACCGGCAATGCCCGCAATCCCTGACCCCAATGCAAATGTCATTTGATCGATGATTGGTGTCGGAATACCCATGGCAGCTGCCATCCGGCGGTTTTGCGTCACTGCACGCATTTTCAAGCCAAATGATGTGGCCCGCATCAATAATAAGAGTGCGAAAAAAACCAGCATGCTGAAAACAATAATCCACAACCGTCCGGATGTGATTGTCAGACCCCAAAGATCAACCGAGCCAGACATGAAAGCCGGTGCGCCAACCTCCCTATTGGTGGGCCCGAACAAAGTCCGCACACCTTGTTGAAGAACCAGAGAAACACCCCATGTGGCCAGCAAGGTTTCCAGAGGGCGGCCATATAAAAACCTTAAGATGGACCGCTCGATCATCACTCCAAACAGCGCCGACACCAGAAAGGCCAAGGGCAAGGCAATCATCAAGGACCAGTCAAACAGTGCGGGATATTTGGCGCGGATAACTTCTTGCACCAAAAACGTCGTGTAAGCGCCCAGCATCACCATTTCGCCATGCGCCATATTGATGATGCCCATGACGCCAAAGGTAATGGCCAAACCAATGGCAGCCAGCAATAAAACCGATCCCAAGGACAGACCATAAATCGCGTTTTGAAAGGCCGAGAGTAAAGACAGGCGGCGTTCAATCACTTTGATCGCGGCATCAATGGATTGCACCAAATTGGCGGGGGCTTGCGGCCGCACGCTGGCAAGCAAGGACATCACTTCCTGATCACCCCGTTCCGCCAATGTTTCCACCGCGCCAAGGCGAGCCAACTCCGATGCTTTGCTATCAGCAACAAGAATCGCAGCCCGCGCCCGCTCCATCACATTTTTGATGGCTGTGTCTTTTTCTTTTTGTATCGCCGTTTCAAGAAGAGGGAGCGCTTGCGGATCTCGTGCTTTGAAGACTGCTTCTGCGGCAGCGCGCCTTTTTACAGGATCAACCGCCACCAGACTCAATGTTCCCAGAGCGGATTCCAATGTCCGGCGGACACGATTATTCATGCGAACAGTTTTGAGATTGTCAGGTGCCGGATCTAGTTTTGCGGCCGTCAATCCGTCGATAACCCCATTGCCTTCTTTAAAGACAACCTGCTTTCCAGCGGTAAAAAAGAGTCGACCGTCATTCAATGCTTCCAGCAAGCGGGCGGCTTCAGGAGAGCCGATCGCAGCGAGATCCAGAATGCCTTGTTCAATTTGCGGGAATTGGTCGGACGTAAATTTAGCCAGCGCCTCATCATATCCTGCGGCCTGCACGGCTTGAACTAGCAGGACATAAAGTCCCAAAACAGCCATCAGGCCTTTATAGCAAATGCGACGCATGATGACGCTGTCCTTTCGCCTTGTATAACCAAGATCTTCTCAGAAGCTTTGTTACTTTTAATCAGGATCGGGGCTGGTGGTGAACCAAACCCCGATCCCGTTTTCCCTTCTTTTACCGGCCAGACCCCAAATCAGATCGACAGAAGATTGGGAAGCATCGCGCTCGACATGCGCTGGGTGGTTTTTACTTAGCAGCACCACCACATTTGCCGGTCTTCACATTGAAGTTACCGCATGAGAGAGGCGCGCGCCAATCTGCAATCAGGTCTTTTGAACCTTCCAGATAGGGCGACCATTCATTGGCCACCACTGTGCCTGCCGTTTGCGATACGATCGAAAACTGACCATCGGCTTTCACTTCACCAATCAAGACGGGCTTTGTGATGTGATGGTTTGGCATCATGGTTGAATAACCACCCGTCAAATTCGGTACCGACACACCAACCAGAGCATCGATCACTTTTGAAGGATCTGTGCTGCCGGCTTTTTCAACAGCCTTCACCCACATGTTGAAACCGATCACATGCGCTTCCATCGGATCATTGGTCACACGCTTCGGGTTCTTGGTATAGGCTTTCCACTTTTCAATAAAAGCCTTGTTGTCGGCATTTTCAACGGATTGGAAATAGTTCCATGCCGCCAAATGGCCAACCAAAGGCTTGGTATCAATACCAGCCAGTTCTTCTTCACCCACCGAGAAGGCCACAACAGGAATATCGGTTGCTTTCACGCCCTGATTGCCCAACTCTTTATAGAAGGGGACATTGGCATCACCATTGATGGTGGAGACCACCGCTGTCTTTTTACCCGCTGTACCGAATTTTTTGATATCAGACACAATGGTCTGCCAATCGGAATGACCGAAGGGCGTATAATTGATCAGGATATCTTCTTGCTTCACGCCTTTGGCCTTCAAATAGGCCTCAAGGATTTTGTTGGTGGTGCGCGGATAAACATAATCCGTGCCTGCCAAAACCCAACGCTGAACTTTTTCATTTTCCATCAAGTAATCAACAGCCGGAATAGCCTGCTGGTTGGGAGCAGCGCCGGTGTAGAAGATATTCTTGGATGATTCTTCACCCTCATATTGCACAGGGTAGAACAATACACCGTTCAATTCTTCGAAGACAGGCAGCACAGACTTGCGCGATACCGATGTCCAGCAACCAAAGGTCGCGGCTACTTTGTCCTTGGTCAAAAGTTCGCGGGCTTTTTCAGCAAATAATGGCCAGTTGGAAGCAGGATCAACCACGACGGGTTCCAGCTTTTTGCCGAGCAATCCACCCTTTTTGTTCTGCTCTTCAATGAGCATCAACATGACATCTTTCAAGGTGGTTTCACTGATTGCCATCGTGCCGGAAAGCGAGTGCAAGACACCCACTTTGATCGTGTCTTGCGCATGTGCCGCAAAAGAGGCGAGCGTCAGACCACCCGCTACAGTTGCTGCTAAAAGTGATTTCAAAGGACTCATGAAAACCATCTCCAGGTTTGGTGTTGCACTGCAAAGGCTAACGCAACGTCCATGCCAAAGCGGCAAATCATTGATTTATTGAGATTTTCTCTTTAATGACTATCTTTGTTTGCTTAAATATTAAGCGCATTTGCTATTTTATGAGCGCCAAATGAATCGCTGCCTAATTATTAATCAGGGCTTTTTAAAGCGTCAAAGCAAGGTCGCTATCTCGACTATTCACGAATGTGATTGCACAAACATGATGGATCGCGATTGGCCTGACAGAGTTTTCTATTTCGGGTGCTTATGGGACCAGAATTGTAGTCTTGACCCATAACGGTTTTTTGAAAATGGCTAGAGTGTCTTGAGATGCAGCAATTGCTTGAACGCGTCTGGTTGGAAGAGGGCTTTACCGCCTTGCTGGTCACGCATGATGTTGTCGAAGCCCTGACCTTGGCTGATCGTGTCGTGCTGATCGAACAAGGCGAAATTGCACTGGATTTCAAAGTCCCCTTTCCGCGTCCGCGCAAGCGTTCATCCGTTCCTTTTGTAAACCTTGAAGAACGGTTGCTAGCCGCCTTGCTGCACACGAACCATCAACCCGTGGAATATGTCATATGAGCCAGCCATGCGATCTCATCGATTTTCGTCAGGCCATGCGGATGCTGGCTGGTGGAGTCAGCGTGATTACGGTTGGCA
>CAIJVU010000063.1 GCA_903824185.1 uncultured Hyphomicrobiales bacterium | reverse complement strand
TTTTTCTGCTATCTATGTCAGCCCCATTGATTTTATTCGTTTTTAATCCAGAACGGCCTTTAACTATAATATCAAATGATCCGTTTTTTTGAATGATTTGATGGCATATAGAAGCCTGCGCAATCAATTCATGTCGGCAAATGAAACGCTTCGAAAAAAATGATTTTCAGCTCGCCCATGTCATATTACTGACATCGCGCGCCTATGCCGAATTTTTGACGCCGTTTCTGCTCGCCGAAAATCCCAACATCAATGTCTTGCAGCTGGTTCATCCCAACCAGATCGATGATTTGCCGGATGACTATTTACTGTCCTCCCGGCTGATCTCCTTCGGCACGAGATTTTATATCCCTGCCAGAATCTTGGCCCGCATCGGATATGGCAGTTATAATTTTCATCCGGGATCGACCTATTATTCCGGCTGGGCACCTTTTCTCTATGCATTATATGATGGCGCCAAACAATATGGCGTGACGCTGCATGAAATGTCGCCCAAAATAGATGCCGGAAGAATCATCGCTGTTGTCGAGTTTGATATTCAACATCATACAAGACCACAGGAATTGGTGGATTTAACAACAGATCATATGGTGGATTTGTTTAAACAATTGGCTTCCCCATTTGCCAATCAAACCGATTATTTGCCAAGCATCGATGTGGAGTGGAAAAGAACCCCCAATCGCAAAAAGGACTTTGCGGCCATTTGCCATATCCCCTTGGATATTGACGAAGCGGAACTCAAGCGCAGAGTGTTTGCCTTTGGTGACAGCGACGGCGAAGTCTTTCCCTATCTGATGATAGAGGGACAAAAATACAGACTGGCCTTTGCCAGCGATCATCCAGACCGCTACAGCCATTGGCTGCATGGCATTCGGTTTGTGATTGAATAGGTTCTTTCAAACGCCCCGCATAAGACCGCGTGTCTATTAAGAACACATCATCAAATCTTATCAAATTCCGCTTCAATGATGATGTCGACCTTGTCACTGACGATGGGGATCAATGTCGTGAAACCCCAATCACTTCTGTTGAGCGTCGCGGTTGCTGAAAATCCAAGCGCCGGAACATTGGTCAGAAATTTCTTTTGATAGGCGCCATTAAAAATCACATGGAGAATGAGGGGATGCGTTTTGCCCAGCATCGTCAAATCGCCATGCACATTGGCCGTGTTTTTACCCGTGATTTCAATGCGCTTGGATTGGAATGACATTTGGGGATAGCGCTCGCCATTCAACCACTCTTTGCCGGACGCAAGCACTTGATCAAAATCAAGCTCGGCCGCAAAGGGAAAATCAGTCTTGAGGCACATCACACATATCGTCACATTCAAATGACTGTTGGCAGGATATTTGACATCCATTTTCAGATCCGCCTCAAATTGGGCAAATCGAGCTGTGTAATTTGAAAGGCCCAGATGTTTGACTTTCCATGTCAAACTGGCATGCGTCTGGTCCAGTTTATAAAGCCCTGAGGGCATTCTCTCCAAAGGCGTCATTTCCACGGAGAAAAATTGCGCAAAACCAGAGGGCGTGGACAGTGACAGCAACAAGCAAACAAAGAGGAGAAGCGTTAAAAAGCGAAATGGTTTTCTTGCGCGCGTCCCATTCCATAAAACCATGACTGCTCCTCACGCATTTCAAAATATCCTATTTTGTTATAGAGCTTAAAAAACAAAAGCGCTATTTTATAATCTAGAGGATGGGGCTCTCTACCCTGTCCTTTGCGTTTCAAAACAAGATTGCCGCTTATCGACATGCACTGTGCCGTTAAAATTCTCTGCCCATGAGTGGCTGCAACCGTCTGATCAAGGAAAGCCCAAGCATGACGTCTTACAACCTCCCCAAACGATTATTGGCTGAACTGATCGGAACCGCATTGTTGGTTGCAACGGTTGTTGGTTCGGGCATCATGGCAACACAACTAACCCGTGATGTCGGCTTGCAGCTTTTGGGCAATACGCTGCCAACAGGCGCTATTTTATTTGTCTTGATTACACTCTTGAGCCCCATTTCTGGCGCGCATTTTAATCCGGCGGTCAGCCTTGTCTTCACGCTCAAAAAAGAGCTCTCTTTTCCGGAGTGTTTTGCCTATACCCTGTTTCAGATCGCCGGTGGCATCATCGGCACCATCATCGCACATGGCATGTTTGATCTCTCCCTCATCGCGCTCTCCACCAAAATCAGAACAGGGCATGCGCTCTGGTTTGCCGAAGCTGTCGCGACATTCGGATTGGTGATGACCATTCTTTTGGGTGTACGGCATGCACAACAGGCCATACCGGCTTTGGTCGCCTTTTACATCACAGCAGCCTATTGGTTTACCGCCTCCACATCCTTTGCCAATCCTGCAGTGACCATCGCCCGCTCCCTAACCAATAGTTTTTCGGGCATCGCTCCTGAGAATGTGATCGGCTTCATCACCGCACAAATGGTGGGCGCGCTTGTTGCCTTCTTTGTCGTGGGGCTCCTGTCCCCTACGCGCTCAACCGAAAGTGAGGTTTAACTGCATCAAGCGCCGTGTGACTCTGATGATCCCATCCGCACACTAAAAATCACGTCAGTGTGAATGGGTATGAGGGGTGCCACCCCAGTGATCAACCACTTCCCAAGCGCCGAAACAACCGGCCACCACAAGGGCCGTTCCCAAAGCGGCATAAAGCGCAAAGGAGCGCACGGGCATTTTCTCGCGCCCTTCCAGCATGTAAAGCGCCACAACGCTCAAGACAAAGCCCAAGGGAACCACCCACATGCTGCGTTGCGGACTATCGGGAAAATGTTGAAGGCCGCCGGTAAAAAAACCCAATCCGATTGAAGACAGGATCCCGAAGCCAAACAGGCTTCGCCAATCATCGCTTTCATCGGGGTGGTTGCGGTGATCCAGAAAGGCGCCCATCAGGTAAAGAACAATCCCTATCACAGCCGTCACAAACGATCGTTCTTCACTGAAAAATCCGTGATTCACCGCACCCGCAATCCCGCTGATACCACTATAGCGCAAAAGCAAAGAAAGATGCTGGGAGGGAAATGACATCGGGGGATCCTGTGCGGTGAAAAGGATTTGCGTCAAAGACACGCATAATCGCTGATTGAAGGCGTGAGAGCCTTATACACGCCCCCGTTCAAAATCCCAAATTCGTAGAACCACGGCAAAGCCAAAATGGTCGTGCAATGTTTATCACTGTTGGTATGTGAGAGCACAGCTTTTCGACGCGTAACAGAAATGTCACAATCAATGATTAAAGGGTTACAATTGTTTTGTTTACTGCAGGATCTGCCCCATGAAAAATCTCAACTATATTTTGCTGACTGCCATGGGAAGCCTCATATCAACACAGGCCTTCGCTCATAACATATCGCCTGAAGATATTGTCCGCATGAATGAAGGCGGTCTTTTTGATTATATCCATCTGGGGGCAACCCATATGTTGACCGGATATGATCATCTTCTCTTTTTATTTGGCGTCATGTTTTTTCTGACCGCATTCAAAGACATTGTGAAATTCATCACAGCTTTCACGCTTGGTCACTGCATCACTTTGGTGTTTGCAACCTATATGAAAATAACCTTCAACTATTTCCTTGTCGATGCTGCCATTGCCGCCAGCGTGATCTATAAGGGCTTTGATAATAATGACGGTTTCAAGCGTTGGCTTGATATGCAATCTCCCAATCAGGTTTTGATGGTTTTTCTCTTTGGTCTTTTGCATGGGTTTGGCCTGTCCACCCGCTTGCAACAACTGCCTATTTATAGCGATGCCTCCTCCATGCTCGGCAAAATCCTAAGCTTCAATGTGGGGGTTGAGGTCGGGCAAATCATGGCTCTGCTTCCGATGTATGCGGGATTGCTTGTCTTGCGGAAAATGCAATCCTTCAACCGCCTCAGCATCATATCCAATCTGGGTTTGATTTTTGCCGGATTTTATTTGCTCTTTATCCAGCTTCATCGCTATGAGCATGATCACGATGCGCGCCATGCCAATCAAGCGGCCTTTCTTTCAATCCTCGATCACGCAGAATCTACTCTTTAAAAAAGAGCGCTTGCGGTTATCCATGGCCTTCATGCCACCGATTAAATCTCACAGGCATCAAAAATATACTGTGTGTTGAGATCCTCAATGGCCGATGACCGCGTTTGATATTTGCCAATCAGCCTGAATTTCAATTCAACGTCCATTTCGTCATCCCAGCTTTCAACCGCCAAGACCGCGCTGCTATCTTGCAGCGGACAAAGCCAGATCACGGGCGTGACATGAATCTCCCCTGCCTCCAACGCCTGCTCGACCTGCCAAAAGATCAAGGCCTGCATTTCCGATGCTGAGGGTTGATCCTCCCCTGCAGCGAGCTGCTGCGCCCGTTCAAACCCGATCGCGTCAGATAGATTGATCCAATGGTCAGGCTGATCAATGCTTTTCAGAAGAAAACTGTCGCGCGGCAAAGCATGGCCATAGACCTCGCCATAATCCGCTACAAGCTCATACAAACTCGTTTGGTCCACGCCACCTGCCTGATCGATTGAAGAGGGATAAACAAGAGAGGGATCTTCTATCACATCCCAAAATCCTTTATGCAGAGAAAATGGTTCTTCCCCGTTTTGCAAGCTGTTTTCTTTCAAACGCGGGTCATTGAATCCAACGCCGTCCCGTCCCACGCAACCGATCAACCTAAAACGAGGATCCCATGAATACAAAAGTCGCCATGATCACAGCCGGTGGCAGCGGCATGGGCGCTGCCTGTGCGCGCCATTTGGCAGCCGAGGGCTATCAGGTCGCCATCCTCTCGTCATCGGGCAAGGGCGAGGCCCTCGCAAAGGAACTCGGCGGCATCGGCTTGACCGGCAGCAATCAATCCAGCGAGGCGCTGCAGACCTTGGCGGATCGGGCCATCGAGCGCTATGGCCGCATTGACGTGCTGGTCAACAGTGCCGGCCATGGCCCGCGCGCTGCCTTGCTCGACATCACCGACGCGCAATGGCAGGAAGGCATGAATATCTATCTCATGAATGTCATCAAGGCGGTGCGCATTGTGACGCCTGTCATGCAAAAACAAAACAAAGGGTCGATCATCAATATTTCGACCGCATGGGTGTCAGAACCAAGCCCGATGTTCCCCACCTCCGCCGTCTTCCGCGCCGGTCTTGGGGTCTTCACCAAACTCTTTGCCGAGCAATATGCGGCCCAGAATATCCGCATCAACAATGTATTGCCTGGCTGGATCGACAGCCTGCCGCCAGTCGATGAACGCCGCGACAGCGTGCCGATGAAACGCTACGGCACCAGCGCCGAAATTGCCGCCACCGTCGCTTTTCTTGCCTCAGACGGTGCCGGCTATATCACCGGCCAAAGCCTGCGCGTCGATGGCGGATTGATGCGCAGCGTTTAAGCCTTGCAACAAAAGCAGGCGCGCGGATGGGTTACAAGCGTCCCGCCGCGCGTCTTTGCTCATAGGCCTGCAGATGCACCGAGATGATCTCATGCATGCTGGCATCAAGCCCGTACTGTCGCGCTTTTTCAAGCATAAAGCCGATGATATGCGCCCCTTCTGTCGGGCCATGGCGTTCGATATCGCGTAGCATCGAGGCGGTGTAAGGCGATTGCGGATTGGATAAAATCCCCAGATATTCCGTCATGAAACTGTCTGAGGGCGGATATCCCTCGCAGCGCGCAATGGCGGCATTGGCTTTGAGAAAAGCGGTCATCAACGCACTGCCCGCATCGGTGCGGGCAATCTCGCCCACACTGGCCCGCATCAAACTGGTCATGCCTGCAATGGTTGACAGATGCACCAGCTTTTCCCACATGGCCTGCATGATGTCGGTCGAGGCCGTGGCCACAATGGATGTCTGATCTAGCAAAGTTTTCAGCGCCACTACGCGCGGGCTCAGCGTGCCGTCTTGTTCACCGAAAATCAGAAAGCGCCAATCATTGAGGTGTTTCACCACACCATCTGCTGTCAACGTGGCGGCAATTTTGGCAACACAGCCCAAAACCTGCTGTTGCCCGAAACGCGCATTCAGCCTGTCCATATGCGACAAGCCGTTCAAAACCGGCAAGATCAGGGTCTCTTGACCCACAGCCGGTGCAATCGCTGTCATGGCACTGTCGAGATCATAGGCTTTGCAGCTCAATAAAATGACATCAAACGGCGCACAGCCTGCAACAGAGGTCAGCGTTTTAACAGGGGTTGAAAAATCACCAAAGGCGCTTTCAATCCGCAATCCCTTATCCCTGAGGTTTTGCTGGCGGACGGGACGCACCAGAAAGGTCACATCTGCGCCCGCCTCAATCAAGCGCCCCCCGAAATATCCGCCCAAGGCACCCGCACCCAAGCATAAAATCCGCATCCCACCCCCCTTGTCATGGCGCCCTTTGCGAGCCGCTCTTGCCTTTTCACTGACATGACACGCGCGATTTAGCAATCACCCCGTCATAAACGGATCAGTCAAATCAAACGGCCCATTCAAACCACCATGATCAGGGGACATAAAAATTCAAAAAATAAGGATCGTGACAAAGCATCACAAATTTTGCCATAGTCCTGTCTTGTCCTGCTGCACCCCCTGCGGATCCCCACATCAAGAGACGACCCATGTCCATCACCATCCGCGCGGCGACGCAAACAGAGACCGGCTCTGTGACAGCCTGTGTGTGTCATGCCTTTATTGATTACATTCCCGCCATTGGCAAACAGCCGCAGCCGATGCTGGATGATTATCAAAGGCTGATTGATGAAGGCCGTGTCTTTGCAGCCTTTGTGGAAGAGAAATTGGTTGGCGTTCTCGTCCTCAGCGAAGAGGCCGACAGCCTTTGCATCGAAACCCTCGCCACCCATCCCCATGCACAAGGCCAAGGGATCGGCAAAGCGCTGATCTCCTTTGCCGAAGGCGTGGCCCGCAGCAACAAGGCCGCATCCGTCTGGCTGTCCACAAACAGTCTCATGCACCATGCCCAACAGATCTACCATCATTTGGGTTTTGTGGTCTATGATCGCCGCATTGTGAACGGTTATGATCGAATTTTCTTTCGTAAAAACCTGACAGCGTGATCCGCGATTGTCTGACCTTTGAAGGAGCACTCATGCCCACCATCCGCCCGCTTCACCAAGATGACTTCGCACAATGGCTGCCGCTCTGGCAGGCCTATCAGGCCTTTTACAAGGTCAACATCAGCGAGGAAGTCACCGCCAAAACATGGTCACGGTTTTTTGAAGAAATGGTGCCGATGCAGGCCTTTGTGGCCGAAGAGAAAGGCACGCTCATAGGCATGGTGCATTATATCCATCATTACTCCACATGGACCGAAGGGCCCTATGTCTATTTGCAGGATTTGTTCACTGCGCCAGCGGCGCGCGGCAAAGGCGTAGCCACGAAGCTGATCACAGCCGTGTATGACAAAGCGCAACAGACAGGCGCCGCCCGCGTTTACTGGCTCACCCATGAAAGCAATGAAAGCGCCATTTCGCTTTATCGCAAAGTGGCTGATCAAAGCGGCTTCATCCAGTTCCGCAAAATCATGGCGTGAGCACCCCGCAAGGGGCACTGCACGCCATCAAAACAGTTTAGAGAATTTGATTTTTCAAGGATGTGCCGCCTTGCCAGAGACGCTCCAGATTCTCCAGCAAGAGATCAATCACATTGTCTTCATAGGCGCGGGTTTCCCCCGCGCTATGGGGCGTGATCAACACATTGGGCAAGTGCCATAAAGCAGCAGTGGCAGGCATCGGCTCCTCGACCACCACATCAAGCGCTGCGCCCGCAAAGCACTGGGCCTGCAGCGCCTCGATCAAAGCCGGTTCATCGACCACGCGGCCGCGTGCGACATTGACCAGAAAGGCGCTGGGTTTCAACGCAGCCAAGGCCTGTGCATTCATCAAACCCTCTGTTTGCGGTGTCAGCGCACAGGACAACACTACATAATCCGCTCTGGGAACCAGCGTGGTCAAAGCCTCCATGCCGAAGATCTCGTCGGCCCCGTTTGTGCCCGCTGAGGGATCATGGCGGATGCCGATCACATGCATGCCGAAGGCCTTGGTGAGTTGCGCAATCTTGGCCCCGATCCGGCCCATGCCGACAATCAAAACGGTTTTGCCATGGAGTTCGTCTTCGCGCCTTGTCAAATCCCCGATCATGCCGCGCCAGTGACCTTGATGTTGATTGTCGCGCGCCTCAGACAAACGTCGCGACAAAGCCAGCATCAGCGCCAGAGCATGTTCGGCCACCGCCTGCGCATTGACACCTGCGGCACTCGCCAAACGAACCGATTTTTCTTTCAACACATCGCGTCCGAATTGATCGGTGCCGGAGCTGATCGACTGGATGAATTTCAACCGTGGCGCATGCGCCAGTAAGTCATTATGCCACAGGCCTGACACAATCAGCACATCGGTTGTGGGCAGGTGCAAAGCGAGTTGTTCGCGGTCTCGCACTTCGGTAAAAGACAGGCCCGTCTTGCGCAAGGCAAAGCGCTCGCCCAAGCGATAGGCGGCATGGGCAAAGCATAGCTTCAATTGATCGCGCGGCGGCAAGGCTTGGGTCACACTCAAATCCGAAGGCATGGTCATACTCCAAAAAGGTTTGAAAAAATCAGGTCAGGGCCCGCACCGGCTTGCCTGCCAGAAAGCCGTCGATTACCTCCACCATGCCGTTGAAAAAAGCACGATAGCTGTTATGCGTGACATAGCCGAGATGCGGCGTGGCATGCACATTCGCCATCCGCCGGAACGGATGATCAAGCGGCAAAGGCTCCACATCAAATACGTCCAATCCCGCCGCCCCCACTTGTCCGCTCTGCAGGGCTGCGATCAAGTCCTCTTCGTCGACAATCGGTCCGCGCGAGGTGTTGATAAGGATCACGCCTTTTTTCATGCGCGCCAATTCGTCCGCACCGATCATGCCGCGGGTCTGCGCATTCAAAGGCATATGGATTGATATAATATCGGCGCGCGCACTCATCGCCGCGAGATCCTCGACAAAGGTTATTCCCATCTCAGCAGCCTTTTCAGGCGTGAAGCTGCGGCTATGGCCCAGCACCTCCATATCAAACGCGCGTCCGTAACGCGCCACACGCCCGCCCAAAGTGCCCAGCCCCAACACACCCAAAGTCAGGCCTTGCAAGTCACGACCCACTGTCTGCTGCCATTGCGGATGACCTGATTTAAACCCATCCATTTCCTGTGGTAGATGGCGCATGATCGACAAAAGCAGACCCCAAGTCAGCTCGGCTGTCGACCCCGGAAAACCCGGCGTGCCACACACCAGGATCGAATGGTCTTTGGCGGCTTGCAGATCGATCGAGGCATTTTTCAACCCCGTGGTGATCAGCAATTTCAACTGCGGCAAACGCGACAGACGTTCGCGGTCAAAAGGCGTCCGTTCGCGCATGGCCAATATGATGTCATAGCCTTTGAGGCGCTCAATCAGGGCATCGGTATCATCCAAATGCGTGTCATAAACATCAAAGCGCACCTGATCGCGCAAATGCGAAACATCGACGCGGGTCAGCGTTGTTTGCTGATAGTCATCCAGAATGGCACAACTCAACATGTCGTCTCTCTCCCCTTGATGTTTTGATCGGTCCGCCGCCTTACAAATCACGCCCGCGCACATCCGTCTTCAAGCGTTCGCTTTGCGTTTGTGCGGTTTCGTTCAACGGATAAAAGCGCAAGACCTCTTGATAGAGATCATAGGCTGGTTTTTTCTGCTCCTGCTTTTGCAGCAGGGCCGCCAAGGTCAGCATGGCGATGTAATGGCGCGGCTCTTTTTGCAAGACCCGCCCGATATCGGCCACCGCACGGCTTTGATCGTCCAGCAGCAGGAAGACCAGCGCGCGCTGGAAATAGGCTTCCGACCAATCGGGTTTCAAGGCGATCATCCGATCCAGTAATTCCATCGAAAGCGCCGCATCATTCTGGGTTAAAGCCATTGCAGCGCGGCGCGATAACAGATCCACCGTATCACTGCCTGAATATTGCCATTGCCGTTGGATTTTGTCTGCGATCAACCGCGCCTCGGCAGGCGTTTGGGCCGCCTTGAGGCGCGCGAACAAACGGTCTTTGACAGCAAGACTGTTGATCGGTGCGGCTTGAAGCGCAGGCTTGTCCGGCACAGGCTGTGCCGCAGCAGGACGGGGCCCATCAAGCACCATTGCAACCAGCAAAACCAAGAGAAAAGCGAGAGAGCGGATCATGGCGTCCATACTACCCATCGCGTCCGGCCCTGCAAGAAATTTACAAAAAAAGTCAGCGGGACCGCATTTTTTCTCTTTCTGAACGAAAAATGAAAATCCATCTCAGTCTTCATTCAGCCGGGCGGCGCTAGGGTTCATTCAACGATCCAGACCGGCCCCGCACAGAAGGCCCCGGAACCGGATCGGGCAACCCGGCCGCAAGGCCCAACCTCTGGGAGACCTATCATGAAGACCTCTTTCCTTCGCCTGACCCCCGCTCTCGCTTTGATCGCCACTTTGAGCCTTGGCGCTGCCCATGCCCAAAACAGCGCCTCAGGCCTCACCCCCGCAAGCCCCGCCACGCCGGCGGTCACCAAACAGGTCGATCCCGCCAAGGCTACCACCCATCACAAACATGCGGACAAGACCACGCATCACAAAGCCGCCAAGAAAAACAGCGATACGGTCGCAAGCCAAACCGCCAAGCCAGCGGCACCCGCGACCACCACGGCCCCTAAATCCTAACCCTTCGCATCTATCGGGCTTCCCCCCAAAGCCTGACAGACAGGACGCAAGCCGCAGGGCTTGCGTCCTTTTTCACGCCTGCACATCAAGACGTCCACGCAGCCCGTCTTGTTCTTGTTGCCAAGACATGAGAGGAAGAGGCCTGTTTCATCCCGCAGGATCCTCCGATGCCCCGTCTTCGCAACCCCCGCTTTTTCACCCTGTTTATGCTGATGTTGGGCCTTTATGCGCTGCCCGCCTCAAGCGTCGAGGCCAGCGACATCAAAGCGCGCTATGTGGTGTTAGGGCCCGAGGGACAGGCTGTGGCGCGGGTGATCACCTCAGCTGCACACTGCCCTGATCTGACGATTGACCAACAGACAAGGGCCATGCAGCGCAGGGTCGGCCCCGAAACAGTGCCGCAGCGCCCAACCCGTAGCAAACCCGAAGACACCAAGCCCTCCGACTTTCCGGTGACGGTCTGTGATCTCCCCCTCCCGCCCGCCAGCCAAAGCGTCCTGCTTGAGGGCAAAGCCCTGCCTTTGCCTGTCAAAAATCCAACCCGCGTGATTGTGGTCGGCGATACCGGCTGCCGGATGAAATTGTCGGAAAACGCATTCCAACCCTGCAATGACCCCGATCAATGGCCATACAAAAGCGTGGCGGATGCAGCGGCCCAGCTCAAGCCCGATCTGGTGATCCATGTCGGCGATATTCATTATCGGGAAAATGCCTGCCCGCAGGGTCAAGCAAGCTGCCAAGGCTCGCCTTGGGGCTATGGCTATGACACATTCGAGGCTGATTTTTTCGCCCCCTCCGCGGCCTTGTTGGCGGCGGCACCTTGGGTCTTTGTGCGCGGCAATCACGAATCCTGCGAGCGCGCCGGTCAGGGCTGGTGGCGCTTTTTTGATCCCCGCCCCTTTGTGAAAGGACAGGATTGCGACCGGCCAGAAAACGACAAAATCGGTGAATTCAGCGCCCCCTATGCCGTGCCGCTGGATGCGGACACCCGCCTGATTATTTTCGATTCCTCCTTTGTCGGCACCCGCCGCCTGAAACAAGACGATCCCGTCTACACCGTCTATGCGGCCCAGATGCGCGAGGCCGATCGTCTCGCCGCACAATCGCCCAAAAGCTATTTTCTCAATCATCACCCGATTTTGGGGCTGGCCCCCAAACCAAGCGCCCATGGCGTGTCTTTTTACCCCGGCAATGCCGCCCTGCAATCGGTGCTTGAGGAGATCAGACCCGCTTTGCTGTTTCCCGCTCAGGTGCAAGCACTGCTCGCAGGCCATGTGCATGTTTTTCAAATGACCAGCTTTGATCACGACCACCCGACCCAATTTATCTCGGGCAATGGCGGCTCATGGGTCGAGGATCCTAATCTGACCACGTTGTCTGCGGGCAGCGAAGCAGCCCCGAATTTACCGGTTAGGCATTTCACCACCACCAACCAATATGGTTTTATGACCATGATGCGGGGGAAAAATGAATGGTGGTATGAAGCCCGTAATCGACAGGGTGAAATACTCGCCCGTTGTGATCTCGAAGACCGGCTGGGCCGTTGCACGCCAGACCTTCTCAATAATGCGTCCAAATGAGCCAGTATTCACCTTCGTGAAAACTTATACTTTGTATAAATTATAAACTGGACGTCCAAAAAGTGCGCGTTTTTTAATAAATGCAAGAATAAAAACTTATAAAATCGTCTCAGTTTAAAATGATTACAAACTATATACTTCTACCAAAATTGGATTTGTGCCCGTTATAGATTTGAATATTTCTAATGTTACACGATCGGATAATAAACGGTTGCATTTAGAATTATTCTAAGGCTATATCCTTCTGCATCAGACATCACTCAGGTGCATTATGGATAATTTCTCGATCGCTCTCCAATCCGGCACGATCCTTCTGCGTGAAGGCCTTGAGGCTCTGTTGATCCTCGCTGTCATTGCCGCCTTCCTCAATCGCAGCGGTGCTTCGGCCTCCCAGAAAGCCTCCGTCTATTGGGGCGGTGGGGTCGCGATTGTCGCAAGCCTGCTGACCGCCATGATCTTCAACGCGTTTTATGACGGCGCGCATGATGACCGCATCGAGGCCGGTGTGTTGTTTCTGGCGGCGGGCCTGTTGTTTTACATGAGCGGCTGGTTGTTGCTGCGTCAGGATCCCAAGGTCTTGAAGCAGGATCTTGAAAAAGGCGCGTCCAAAGCGCTCAGCAACGGCACCACTTTTTCCATTGCCGCTCTGTCCTTTTTTGCCGTGTTTCGCGAAGGCGCTGAAACCATTTTGTTCCTGCATGCTCTGGCCAGCACAACCGGCGGCTATAGCGTGTCTTTCATCGCCGGTCTTGTGATTGCCACAGCCGTGCTGGCGTTTTTATTCTTTGCCATGCAAAGTCTGGCCATGCGCCTGCCGCTGCGTCCGGTTTTCCTGTTAACCTCGGCTTTCCTGTTTATCATGGGCCTGCGCTTTGTCGGCGCCGGTATTCAGGAAATGCAGGAGATGGACTGGATTGGCCTGCATAATGTCTTCATCCCGACCGGCCTCGACATTGTTTTTGTCAATGCCAGCTGGGAGGCGATTGGCCTGCAACTGGCCATTGGCTCTGTGGCGGCTTTGAGCGCCCTTGGCCTGATGGCACGGAACAAAACGGTGGAAGCCCATTAAACCCGCTTTCCCGTCCCTTTCCTGATTTTAAAGAGTGGATCCTCAAGATCCGCTCTTTTTTTATGGCTTTAACCGCATTTGAATAAAAAAATTGACTCATTTCTGGACATATTTCAAAAAGACGTGTTTCTTTCTGGAACTTTATTTCTGGAACTTGGTTTCCTCTTAAAAAAACTCAAGGAGTTTGCTCTGATGAAAAAAATTGCTTTGGCCGCTTTGCTCGGTCTCGGATTGATGGGAACTGCCAATGCCCAGTCTGCACGTGACGTGCGTGAAGTCGGCGCTGCAGCGGTCTCCGGCGGTGCTGCCTCCATTATTTTCTGGAACACCATGGCCTCCACGACCGCTTTGGCAACAGCCGGCGTTGGCGTGGGTGTGGGTGCTGGCGTTTATGCGATTTATAAAGCCTATGACTATGTCACAACACCGGCTCCGGCCCCTGTGGCAGCTGCCCCAGCCAAGCCTGCCAAAAAAGCCAAAAAGAAAGCCTAAGGCTTAGAAGGCTTAAGGCTTGGAAGGCTTTTATTTCCGCTCCGCATCAGCACAAAGTTGCCTGTGATGCGGGGTTGGGACAAGGATCAACCCCCCCCCCGAAAGCGCAGGCTTTGCGGGGGATTTTCTTTTCGCGCACGCGGCTCAACCTGCACGATAACCTCCTCTCAAAACATCGGGAACCCAGGGGTTCTGAGCAGAGGCTCACTCCTGCGTCTCAAAGGGCCTGTTGCGAAACCGCAAGATGACGGCAAAGCCACCGCCCCGATTTTGAAATTTGATCCGCCCGCCCAATAAACGGCTGCGCTTGCGCATATTTTTGAGCCCGCGCCCCAGATGCAGCAGATCACTTTCCGCCACACCGCCGCCATCATCACTGACAACGATCAGCAGATGATCACGATATTGCCTAACCGCCACCACAATTGTGCGGCAGGTCGCATGTTTGATCGCATTGGCAATGCATTCCTGAATAATGCGGCTGGCATGCAGGCATTGAACATCCGATATTTCACTTTGATCATCAAAGCGCGTTTCGGGATGATAATGCAGCGTGATCCCCAATCCGGCCAGACGCGGGCGTTGCCGGTCGAGCAGCTTTTTGAAAAGCTCCAAAGCATTGGCCCGCTCGGCCAAGGAAATACAATCAATGATCACCCGCACATCATCGATACAGCCTTGAATCATATCGAGCACGGATTGTTTTTGCAGGCCTTCTTTTTTGGCCAGCAACATGCCTGAAATCAATTGCGAGCCCACCCCGTCATGAATTTCCATCAACAGGCGTTCGCGTTCCGACTGGATCACCTTGATATTATGGATCTCGTGTTGCTTGTTTAAAACCTCGCGCAAACGCGCTTCGCTCTGGCGCAAGGCATAGGCCACACGCACGGTTTCGTTTTGCATATAATGGCGGCTGGCTCGATAATAATTGATGACAATGGCCGATTTGACAAAAACAACCAGCAAGATGCCGTAGAGGCTCATATAATAATTTTCAAACAAAAGATCCGGCCAGACGGGGGAGGACACATAAGCGCGCACAGACCCCATGAAGCCATTCAACGCGCAATAATCATGCACAATCGTCACCAGCATGACCATGGCTTGAACCATCAAAACACGGCCTTCGGATTTTTTCAGCAAGGCGCCATAAACTGCGCAATAAAACAGCATGATAGTGAAATAGATGACCAAGCCGAGAAGCCAATAAGTATTGAGCCAGACAAGGATCGTCTGGTTTTTAAAATAAAGAATGGCCAGCGGGGCGATCAGCCCGCCGATGATCCTTAAAGGCAAATGAATGCGGCTCTTCTGGAAGCCTGCGATCTCTGCTGTAAAATCAACAAAGGAAAAGCAAAACAGGGCGGCGGCGGCATATTGTGTGAGTTGGATCGGTAATTGATGCTCCATCGGATAGCCGACAATATTCACCAAACCGTAGTAAAGCCCCCACAGCAACATGGTGCCGCCTGCAAGGCCGATCAACCGTTCGCGCGGAAACAAAATCCGAAAGGCGACAAAAAAGAAGCCGAGCATCAAACATAAAATTTTGATGCCATCGAACATGGTGACCACAAGAAAAGTGGTCATTTTGAACAATTGCGCAATCGCGGTATCGGTGCCGATCAATGCAATCCCGACATGGATGAAGGGTTGATAGGTGATCCCTTCAAACAACAGTTCATTGGTGCCCCAACGTGAATTGGTCGGCAGGTAAATTTCATGCGGGCGATGGGTGTTGATATAAACCGCTTTGCTGGACTGGCGCAGCTCTTCGATCAGCATTCCATTAAAATGAATCTTGCTGATCGTGCCGATATTGTAAAACATCAATTTGCTGGGGCGATTGTCATAAAAAATTTTGCTCTGTTCCACCTCGGTGCGAAACTGATAACATTTCAGCGGTGCGTCTGTGTGTTGCGCCCAATAAGGCAACGCGATTTTTTGCCAATCCGTCAGAACAAGGGAGGGGTTGTCACAACCGACCAGCCGGATTTCACCCTGACGGATGACAGAGGGTTCCCCATCGCCCGCGTCATAACGGGGGCCGTAATAGAGCGTCAGAAGCACGAGGCCCAACAGCACCAGCCCGCCGGTCAACAGCCGCTTCATCCCCACACCCTCTTCATCGGTTTTGCACCCATCCCGTCAGCTGTCCCGCAAAAACGCCAAAAACAAACTAGAGCCCCCTCAGATAGGGCCGGATAGACCCTCTTATTTCTCTATCTAGGCCTATTCTTGCGTTTTAAAAACCTATTCTTGGGGTTTTTGCGCCTTTGTTCGGACTTTTCTCAAGCACTCACAGACCAAAACACAACTATATTTATTTCAATATAAATATTGAATACTTGTATTGATGTATTTTAAATATTAATTGTAATAATTATAGTCATTTTCATAATAAAAAATGATATTTTTGATAAATTATAGTGTTTTATACTTTATGATTGGGGGCCCTGCCCGTTCATCCGCGTTGACACCCGCCCCCGCCAACCTTACCTCTAAAGGGAGTTGCGGTTTAGGGCCGCCAACCACGGCGTCCCCGATGACAGAAGGAGGATTCTCATGGCTCTGCGTGTCTCAGGAAAAAACCTTGATGTTGGTGAAGCCCTTAGGGGCCAAATAACCGAGCGAATCTCCCATGCCATCCGCCGTTTTTATGAAGGCGGGGTCACCGGTCATGTGATTGTCGAGCCGGAAGGAACCGGTTTTCGCACCGATTGCACCCTGCACCTGTCCTCCGGCGTCACTTTGCAAGCCGAAGGCATGGCCCATGACGCCTATATAAGCGCCGACAAAGCCGCCGAACGGCTGGAACGGCGCCTCCGCCGCTACAACCGCCGATTGAAGGATCGTCATACAGCCCATGCCAGCCGCGATACGGCTGACTGGTCACTCGACATCCCCTCTTATGTGATCCAAGCCCCTGAGGATGACCATGAGGAGGTTGAAGAGGGCTTCCATCCCGTTGTGATCGCCGAAACCAAGAAAAACATCACCAATATGGCGGTCAGCGATGCCGTTTTGGAGCTGGATTTGACCGGCGCGCCGGTAATGGTGTTCCGCCATGCCACCAGCGGCCGCATCAATGTGGTTTATCGCCGCAGTGATGGAAATATTGGCTGGATTGACCCGCCTGTCCTCGATACCTGAGGTTTTTGCCGGTTTTTAAGCGCTTCATCCCATGGCGGCCCTTGGCTAGCCATGGGATTGACGTGGTTTCGTGACGGCCCCGAACCGCCCAATGACCGCCCAAGGATTGATCATTCGCCTTTCCTCCTATATGAGCTCTCGCTTGGGGGGCGCCCTGACTCTTGGGGCTAGGGGATCCAAGCCGTTTGGCCTTGATCCTGCATAGCTGTGTCAGATCATCGTGTTGTGGCGCGTTAAATAGGTAAGAAAAGAATGCCGTTGACTGATATTCTGGTCCCCGAAGCCGTCTTGCCACAGCTCAAGGCCTCCTCGAAAAAACAACTTTTGCGCGAACTGGCCGATCACGCCGGAGCCGTCTTGCATCTCGATTCGCGCGCGATTTACGAGGCGCTTTTGCAACGGGAACGTCTGGGCTCCACCGGCATCGGCAAGGGGATTGCCATTCCGCATGGCAAATTCCATGACCTGCCCAAATTATGCGGCCTGTTTGCAAGACTCGAAAAACCGATGGATTTTGAGGCACTTGATCAAGAGCCCGTCGATCTCGTCTTTTTATTGCTGGCCCCTGAAAATGCCGGTGCCGACCATTTGAAGGCGCTGGCCAAAATCGCCCGCGTGCTGCGCGATCCCGCCACGGTCCAAGCCTTGCGCCAGTCCCGCGATGCCAATGCGCTCTATGCCTTGCTGACACGCAGCCCCAATTCGCACGCCGCCTGACCGTCAGGATCCGGCGTAAAATCCACGCGCATCCGCTTTTTGGGTTTGAATCCTTATCCGGTTCGGCCTAGAAAACAGGCAGAGCAGTGATGCATCTGCCTCCCTCAGACGCAGGGAGCCGTCTTCCACGCATGAGGATTGTGCCATGACCACAGCCGCTTCCCATCTTTTTCCACTTGGCCCCGATCAGACCGAGTATCATCACATCAGCAGTGACGGGGTCACCGTTGAAAAATGGGGAGACCGCAGTTTCCTCTCCGTGGCACCCGAAGCCCTGCGGTTGCTGGCCAAGCAAGCCCTGATCGACATCAATCATCTGCTGCGCCCCGGCCATCTCGCCCAGCTCGCTAAAATCCTCGATGATCCGGAAGCCACCTCCAACGACAAATTTGTGGCCTATGATCTGCTCAAAAATGCCAATATTGCCGCAGGCGGCATTTTGCCGATGTGTCAGGATACCGGCACGGCCATTGTTATGGGCAAAAAAGGCCGTCTCGTTCTGACCGAAGGCACCGACGAGGATGCGCTGGCCGATGGCATCCGCGATGCCTATTTCGAAAAAAACCTGCGTTATTCGCAGCTGGCGCCGCTCTCGATGTTCGAGGAAAAAAACACCCGCAACAATCTGCCCGCGGAAATCAATATCTATTCCGAGGGCGAGGACGCCTACAAATTCCTGTTTGTGGCCAAAGGCGGCGGTTCGGCCAATAAAACCTTCCTGTTTCAGGCCACTCCGTCCCTGCTGACCCATGACCGCATGGTGGAGTTTCTGAAAGAGAAAATTCTTACTTTGGGAACAGCGGCCTGCCCGCCCTACCATCTCGCCATTGTGATTGGCGGCACCTCCGCCGAAATGGTGATGAAAACGGTGAAGCTCGCGTCAACCCGCTATCTTGACCATCTCCCCACCAAAGGATCTGAAACGGGCCATGCTTTCCGTGACCTTGAAATGGAAGCGGAAATTCACAAGCTCACGCAACAATTGGGCGTGGGCGCACAATTTGGCGGCAAATATTTCTGCCATGATGTCCGCGTCATCCGCTTGCCGCGCCACGGCGCCTCTTTGCCGATTGGTCTAGGTGTGTCCTGCTCGGCAGACCGTCAGGCCCTTGGCAAAATCACCAAAGATGGCGTGTTTCTGGAAACGCTTGAGCGCAATCCTGCCCGTTTCATGCCGGATGTGGATGAAAGCACCTTGGGCGGCGCGGTGGTCAAGATCGACCTCGCCAAACCCATGTCAGAGATTTTGGCGACATTGTCCCAGCATCCTGTCAAAACACGCCTGTCCCTAACCGGCACCATCATTGTGGCCCGCGATCTGGCCCATGCCAAAATCCGCGAGCGGCTCGAACGGGGCGAACCCATGCCCGACTATTTCAAAAACCATCCGATCTATTATGCGGGTCCGGCCAAAACACCCGAGGGCTTTGCCTCTGGCTCCTTCGGACCCACCACCGCCGGTCGTATGGACTCCTATGTCGCGCAATTCCAATCAGCCGGTGGATCCATGGTCATGTTGGCCAAAGGCAACCGTTCTGCACAGGTGCGGGAAGCCTGCGCCAAACATGGCGGCTTTTATCTGGGATCGATCGGCGGACCGGCGGCACGTCTGGCGCAAGACTGCATCAAAAAAGTCGAGGTTCTGGAATATCCCGAGCTTGGCATGGAAGCCATCTGGAAAGTCGAAGTCGAAAACTTCCCTGCTTTCATTGTCATTGATGACAAGGGCAATGACTTTTTCAAGGAATTGCACTTAAGCTAAGTCATTAAACTGGCGCGCTTTTTAGATAAAGCGGGCCAGTTTTTCCAAGGCCGCATCAAGCGTCTCGTCCTTTTTGGCGAAACAAAAGCGGATCGTGGTCTTTACCGGATCTTGCGCGTAAAAGGCCGACATCGGAATGGCGGCCACCCCTGTTTCCTCGATCATCTTGTGGCAAAAGGCCACGTCATCGCTCAGACCGAGCGGGGCCAGATCCACTGTGAGAAAATAAGTCCCCTCGCTGGGCAAGACCGTGAAACCGCACTGCATCAGACCCGTGGTAAAGCGATCACGGCTGCGCATCATGGAGTGTCGCATGCCCTCGAAATAGCTGTCATCCTTGCCAAGACCATAGGCAACCGCGGCTTGCAGATTGGGCGGCGTGGTAAAGGTGATGAATTGATGGGCTTTGGCCAAAACCTTCATCAAGGCCGGAGTGGCGACCACAAAGCCGACCTTCCAGCCGGTCAGTGAGAATATTTTTCCGGCCGAGCCGATTTTGACGGTGCGTTCGCGCATGCCCTCTATCGCCAGCATCGGAATATGCTGCCGCCCGTCAAATACCACATGCTCCCAGACCTCGTCGCACAAAGCGATGACGTCATGCCGGATACAAAAGCGAGCCAGCAATTCCATCGCCTGCTTATCATAAACAACGGCTGCGGGATTGAGCGGATTGTTGAACAAAACAAGCTTTGTCTTGTCCGAAAAAGCGGCGGCCAGAGCCGCCTCGTCAAACTGCCAATGCGGGGGAGACAAATTGACAAATTTGGGAACACCCCCCGCCCGCAAAACCAAAGGCAGATAAGCGTCATAAAGCGGTTGGAACAACACCACCTCGTCACCCGGCTCGATCAGCGCCATCAAGGCGCCTGCCAAGGCTTCGGTTGCGCCTGAGGTGATCATCACCTCCTGCTCCCAGTCCGTCTGCAGATTGTGCCACTTCAGGTAATGGGCGGACACAGCCTGCCGCAATTCCGGCAGGCCCATCATCGGCGGATATTGGTTCCAGCCCGTCAGAACCGCTTCGGCTGCTTTGGCCCGCACATCCTCAGGCCCGGGATCATCGGGAAAGCCCTGCCCCAGATTGATGGCCTGCAAAGCCCGCGCGCGCATCGACATGGTCTCGAAAACGGAGGTCTGCAATCCCGCAAAAAGCGGGTTTAGGGTCTTCTGGAACGGCTTGGGTGACGGCATGGAGCGCCTCAACTTATGAAATCAACGGAACCATCAAAGGGTATCAGTTTTATCCCCTACAGGAATCCAGATATTTAAAAAAGAGGCCCATAACAGGTCCATTGACAAGAAAATGAGCATTTCAGGCATAAAACAGCATGAACAACGACTTGGGAGAATGTGACTGGCTTTTGCGCTCTATGACCTTCTATCAATTGTCACGGGGTCAAAAAACGCTATGGTGCACCCCCTTGTTGCACTGCAAAACGAATCGTTCTGGGGTCTGTACGCATGATGAATTCTCAAATTCCACTCTATATGTGGTATGAAGCCGCCCATACACTGGTGTCTCCGGCCCGCGCTTTGGCACAAGCAAGCCGCTGGATGCTGAACAATCCGCATAATTTATTCGGGCGCTCGAGTTTGGGGCGCAACCTCTCTGCGGGTTTCGAATTATTTGAACGATCCACCCGCCGTTACGGCAAGCCGGAATTTGGCCTGCCGACAACGACCATCAACGGGGCCACCGTCTCCGTCGCCGAGCGCGTTGTCTATCAAAAAACATTTTGCAACGTGATCCATTTCGACCGGATGATTGACCACAATCAAATCCGCCAGCCCAAAATGCTGATTGTGGCGCCCATGTCTGGCCATTATGCCACCTTGCTGCGCGGCACGGTTGAAACCTTTTTGCCTACCCATGAAGTCTATATCACCGACTGGATCGATGCACGTCTGGTTCCGCTGAATGAAGGCCGTTTCGATCTCGATGATTACATCGATTACATGCGCGACATTCTGACCTTCCTTGGTCCGGATGTGCATGTCTTGGCTGTGTGCCAGCCCTCCGTGCCCGTCCTTGCCGCGATTGGCCGGATGGAAATGGATCAGGATCCGGCGACCCCTTATTCGATGACGCTGATGGGCGGACCCATCGATACCCGCCGCAGCCCGACAGTCGTCAACAAGCTGGCCATGGAGCGCGGCATCGACTGGTTCAAAAAGAACTGCATTGTCAAAGTACCGTTGCCCAATGCCGGTTTCATGCGCGATGTCTATCCGGGCTTTTTACAGCTCACCGGCTTTATGGCGATGAACATCGACAAACACATCACCGCTCATGGGGATATGTATCGCCATTTGATCGAGGGCGATGGGGACTCCGCCGAAAAGCACCGCGAATTTTACGATGAATATTTAGCCGTCATGGATTTGACCGCCGAATTCTATCTGCAAACCGTGGATACGGTTTTTGTCCGCCATGCATTGCCCAAAGGCGAAATGATGCATCGCGACGTCAAGATTGACCTTACGGCGGTCAGCAGAGTCGCTCTGATGACTGTTGAAGGTGAAAAAGACGATATCTCCGGTGTCGGCCAGACCGAAGCCGCCCATGATCTGTGCCCCCATATTCCGCAAGAGCAGCGGGTGCATTGGGTGCAGCCCAAAGTCGGTCATTATGGTGTGTTTAACGGCTCGCGTTTCCGCTCGGACATTGCCCCACGCATCTGCTCTTTCATTGACAAAGCCTCCGCTTATGGCCGCAATCGTGCGTCGAAAGCCCATGCTGGTGTCAATGTTGTGCCTTTGACCCAGAATAAGCGGGCCGCCAACGGCACTCCTTCTGCGCTTTAAGGCGCAGGGATTTCAGCGAGGATGACCTGAAGCCCATGCCCGCATGGTTTTCAGGTCTTTTTTACATGACAATCTGCACAGACAGCGTCACCTTGGTGAGGCTATGATTCTGCGCTTTTTAACACGCCCGCTTTCAACGCCCCAAAAAGCTGTTGCGAAACCTCCCGAGGCCGCACGCCTTTGCCTGCGCCATGTCGGCATCGACATGCCGATTGAAATCAAGCGATCCCCGCGCAGCAAACGTTATGCTCTTCGCATATCCCTGACGCGTCGCGCCATTGTGCTGACTTTACCGCTGCGGGGGGATTTAAAAAAAGCGACTTTGTTTGCCGAACGCCATGCCGACTGGATCCGGCAAAAAATCGATCAATTGCCGCAAGCCGTTCCGCTGATCGCGGGATCGGTTGTCCCGTTCAGGGGTGTCCCGCATCACATCAAAGCAACGGGGCGGCGCGGTGCGCATGTCCTGATCGGCCAAGACGAGACAGGCATGGCCATTCTCGATGTGCCCGGCGACCCTGTTTTTTGTGCGCGTCGCCTGCGTGATTTTTTTCAAAAACAAGCGCGCCGTGATTTACAAAAAGCCGTCGATCATTACGCCCAGATCATGGATGTCAAAATTACCGGCCTCACCTTGCGCGACAGCAAAAGCCGGTGGGGTTCTTGTTCGGCTGCCGGACGGTTGAACTTTTCTTGGCGGCTGATCATGGCCCCTCCTTTTGTGCTGGATTATCTGGCAGCCCATGAAATGGCCCATCGCAAGGAGATGAACCATTCCGCCCGATTCTGGACCTTGCTCGACCGGCTCACACCGCATGTCGCAGCAGCCGAGCATTGGCTTAAAACCGAAGGGCCTTCACTGCATCGCTATGGCGACCAGCAGAGCACAGCCAACACACTCGACCTTTCGACAGAAGAGATCTAAAAGATCCCCACATACCTCCGCATCCGGCGGGTCGCAGGATCCTTATTAAATGTTAAAACCCAACACCCTTGCGTTGACGGCACTTCTGGCATTGCTCACCGCTTTGGGCCCGTTGTCGACCGATCTTTATCTCCCGTCGCTTCCCTCTATTGCCTCTTCATTTCAATCGAGCACCGCCGCAGCCCAAACCACTTTATCGGCTTTCTTGTTTGGCTTTGCCTTGGGGCAGATTTTCCATGGACCCCTGTCTGACAGATTGGGGCGCAAGCCCGTGCTTCTGACCGGCATGGGCTTGTTTATTCTGGCGTCCTTTGCCTGCGCCTATGCGCCGACCATGGACCTGTTGATTGCCGGCCGCTTCGTGCAGGCCTTGGGCGCGTCTGGTCCGATTGTTCTGGGGCGGGCGATTGTGCGTGATCTTTATGAAGGCGCGCGGGCCGGTCGTGAACTCTCGCGGATGGGTTCGGTGATGGGGATTGTGCCTGCCCTTGCTCCGATTTTAGGCGGGGTGATCGAAACCCATTACGGCTGGCGGTTCGCCTTCACGGCCATGCTGGTTTTTGGGGTGGTGTTAGGCACGGTCGTGATTTTCGGTTTGCCGGAAACACTCAGAAGCAAAACCAGCGAGCCGCTGTCTTTGCGCTCGATTCTGACCGATTATTTCCAATTGCTGAAAAACCCGCGCTATCGTTTTTATGTCAGCCTGTCAGCTTTGTCTTACGGCGGATTATTCGCCTTCATATCCGGCTCGTCTTTTGTGTTGCAAAACCATTACGGCCTTGATGCCCTGCGTTTTGGTGTGTCATTCGGTCTGGTGGTGCTGGGCTATATCAGCGGCACTTTGTTGGCCGCCCGTCTGGTTGTCAAAATAGGCATTGATCGCACCATCGGCTATGGAACCATGGCTCTGGCCAGTGGTGGCTCTTTGATGTTGGGGGCCTTTTTATTCGGGCCGGTTTCCCCCTTTGTCATTTTACTGCCGATGATGCTCTATACGCTGGGCGTGGGGTTGGTGATGCCGCAATCCATGGCAGGGGCGATGTCGCCTTTTCCCGAACGCGCAGGGGCGGCCTCTTCCATGCTCGGTCTCATGCAAATGATCTTTGCGGCCTTTGGGGGGTTGCTGCTCGGCCATCTCTTGGATTCGGGCGCTTGGCCATTGCCGGTGATGATTGCAACACTCGGCCTTGCTGCATTCTGCCGCTACAGGTTCACGCAGATTTAACCCCCACCCAACAGACGACCCAACAAAGACGGGGGCTCCTGCCGCATGGGTCGGGAGGGTTGACCTGCCTCACCCACAGCGGCAGGGGGACGCAATTCATTGCTGTTTGGGCCTGAGGGTGGAGCAGATTGAACAATCGGGCGTTGCGGGATTGCCTGCGGGATTTGCGGTGCAGGCTCAATCTGTCCGCGATTGACGGTTGGCTCTGGCACAATCACCAACGGGCCCGAACCGGCGCGACCACCACCCGCATTGGTTGAGGGAATGGCTGCAGGCGGCAAGAGAGTCTGGCTTGCACCAGACGGCGGCTGCGCAGGTTGCGGCAGAGCGGGTGTACGGGACGGCTGCTCGATATTGACGTTGGAGACAGCGGGTTGGGATGCAGCCGATGGCGCATCGCTCCGCGAACCAAACCCAAGCAAAGCCGGAATATCAAGAGCCCATCCAGACCCCTCGTTCAGACCGGGTAAAGGTTGGGGTTTGTCATTCTTCAAAGCGGCCAGCATGAATTTATGCCAGATATCAACCGGCATGGTCGCACCCGACAGATGTTTGGTGGCCGAGCCGTCATCATTGCCCAGCCACACACCCGCCACAAGCGTGGAGGAATAGCCCACAAACCACGCATCGCGGAAATCCTGACTGGTTCCTGTTTTACCGGCGAGCTCCCAGCCCGCAATATCGCCTTTACGGGCCGTACCGGTGAGCATGGTTTCATGCAGCATCACATTCATCATCCCGACAGCCTGCGGTGCGACCACCTGTCCGAGACCACCGCCGCTGCGGCTATAGATCAATTCACCATCACGCGTGCGCACCTCGGTGATGACATAGGGAATGACCCCCAGACCGCCATTGGCAAAGGTGGCATAGGCACCGACCATTTCAAGCGGGCTGACTTCTGAGGTTCCAAGTGCAATCGATGCATTGACCTCCATTTTCGAACGGATGCCCAAACGCGCCGCCGTGCTTGCCACCGTTTTGGGGCCGACTTCAAGACACAATCTGACAGCCACGGTATTGAGCGACTGCGCCAAAGCTTGTTTGAGTGTTACGGGGCCTTGATATTTGCGCGAATAATTTTCTGGTGCCCATCCTTTCAACGAAATCGGGGCATCCTCACGCACAGTGTCAGGGGTCAAGCCACGCTCGATCGCGCTTAAAAAGACAAAGGCCTTGAACGACGAACCGGGCTGACGCTTGGCGGCAATTACCCGATTAAACTGGCTTTCAGAATAAGAGCGCCCCCCGACCATGGCTTTAAGCGCGCCATCCGGACGCATGGCCACAAAGGCGCCTTGACTGACACCAAATTTTTCACCACGCGCCTGTAATTCTTCGACCAGCGCTTTTTCACCCTGCGCCTGCAAAAACGGATCAAGCGTTGTGGTGACCATGACATCATTTTCAATCGTGCCGATAAAATCATCGAGCACATCCATGACATAATCGGCCGCATAATTCAGCGAGCCTGCGCCAGCCGGTCGGGTCGCGCGGGCTGGATTGGCCAAAGCGATCTTGACCATCTCATCGCTGACAAATCCTTCACGCTGCATGGCCGCGAGAACCAGTTCGGAACGCGCTTGCGCCCCTGTCGGATTACGGTTGGGCGCCAGACGGGAGGGTGATTGCACCAAGCCAGCCAAAATGGCGGCCTCTGCCAGTGTGACCTGCCGTGCCGATTTACCGAAATAGCGTTGTGCGGCGGCCTCGACACCATAAGCACCGGCACCAAAATAAACACGGTTCAAATATAATTCGAGGATTTGGTTTTTCGTGTAATTGCGCTCCAGCCATAAAGCGAGGATGGCCTCCTGTACCTTACGCGAAGCGGTGCGCTCTTGGGTCAGGAAGAGATTTTTGGCCAATTGCTGGGTGAGCGTTGACCCGCCTTGCAGGGGACCGCCGCTGCGCACAATATTGCGGACCAAAGCGCGGGCAATGCCGAGCGGATCAATACCGAAATGATCATAAAAGCGATGATCTTCAATCGCCACAAAAGCCTTGGGCAAATAGGCCGGCAATTCCTGCAAGGACATGGTCCGACCGCCGGTTTCCCCCCGATTGGCCAGCAGTGAACCATCAACCGCCATGATGGCAATATTGGGGGGGCGCTTGGGAACGCTCAACTGATCGATCGGCGGTAATTTCGAGGCATGATAAACAAACAGACAGCACACCGCGATAAAGCCCCAAAGCCCCATCACAACAGCCCAATAAAAAAGCCGCCCTAACAGCGAGCCGCCGCCCCGCCCCGAACGGCGCGGTGGTTTGGACTCTTTGTCGGACTTTTGGCCGGAGCCCTTTTCGCGGCGCGCCTGCGGGGCCTCGTGGTCTTCATAGGCAGCATGGTCTGCGCGGGCCGATGTTTTGCTTGATCCACGACTGGAGATAACGGACCGATCTTGGGCTGTCAGGCGCAATCCGCCCGCGGAGGAGGCGGCTGCAGAGCCCGCTCTATCGAGGCCCAATGACGGCTCACGCCGCCCCTGCGACCGATCTCGACCCCCACCCGACATGCCTTTTCCCAACCTTTGGTTCAAACCATCCGGTTAAGACCTTATCGCGGCAAAATTAAGGACGTCTTAAAAAGTGCTTAACACGGCCGCGAAAGCCCTGTCTTTTGACACGTCACCCATGCCCTGCCCGAAGAGCCTCACAGCACAAAAAAGGGCCGGATAAACCGACCCTTTTTGTTTGTGTCTTGTATTGGACCAATCAGGCCGCAGCCGGACGATCCATCAGCAAACGGCAGAGCCGCGCCAATGTCGCGCGCAAATCACGCCGATGGACAACCATGTCCACCATGCCATGCTGCTGTAAATATTCCGAGCGTTGAAAGCCGGGCGGCAGTTTTTCACGGATGGTTTGCTCGATGACGCGCGGGCCTGCAAAGCCGATCAGAGCACCGGGCTCCGCAATATGGACATCCCCCAGCATGGCGTAAGAAGCCGTCACGCCGCCTGTGGTCGGATTGGTCAAAACCACGAGATAGGGCAAACGCGCCTCGCGCAGTTTCCGCACGGCGATGGTGGTGCGCGGCATTTGCATCAAAGAGAACATGCCCTCTTGCATCCGTGCCCCGCCTGAAGCGGCGAAGATGATAAAGGGCGTGCGGCGGGCAGCGGCGGTTTCCAGTCCGGCGATCACGCCTTCCCCGGCTGCCATGCCCAGCGAACCCCCCATGAAGTCAAAATCCTGAACGGCGATGGTCACAGCCTGTCCTTCAAGCTGGCCAAACGCCACTTTCACCGCATCGTTCAACGAGGTCTTGGATTTTGCGTCCCGCAATCGGTCCGTATAGCGTTTTTCATCCCGAAATTTCAAAGGATCAAGCGGCACTTCCGGAACAGGAATGGTTTCAAATTTTGCATTGTCGAACATCATGGCCAGACGCTGCGCGGTTGTCATGCGCATATGATATTCCGACCCCGGAATCACATATAAATTGGATTCAACATCTTTGTGGAAAACCAGCTGTCCGCTTTCGGGACATTTGACCCAGAGATTTTCCGGTGTGTCGCGCTTCAGAAAGGACCGAATTTTCGGCGGCACGACATTGGAAATCCAACTCATCGCATTATCTTCAAACCGGCTCATCACAGCCTCCTTACTTCGTCACACGACGAACGCCTTCGGCCAAGGAGGCCACCAGCGTTTCAACCGCTGCAACGGTCTTGTCTGTTGCTTTGCCGTTCTGATCCAAGGAAGCGCGCACAACCTCAACCAGAGCCGAACCGACCACAACACCATCGGCACCGCGCGCGACCTTTTCAGCGGTTGCGGCGTCTTTGACCCCAAAGCCCACCACAACGGGCAAATCCGTATGCGCTTTGATCCGGGCCACAGAGTCTGCGACATGGGAGTGATCGGCAATCGCCGAACCGGTAATGCCCGTCACCGAGACATAATAAACAAAGCCTGACGTATTGGTGAGCACTTTCGGCAAGCGCTTATCATCGGTTGTCGGAGTGGCAAGGCGGATGAAATTCAATCCCGCGGCCAATGCCGGTTTGCACAATTCGTCGTCTTCTTCGGGGGGCAGATCAACCACGATCAAACCATCAACGCCCGCATGCAAAGCGTCTTTCAAAAAGGCCTCAACGCCATAGATATAAATTGGGTTGAAATAGCCCATCAAAATAATCGGCGTGTCCTGATTGTCTTTACGGAAGCGCTCCACCAGAGACAGCGTCTTTTTCAAGGTCTGCCCACCCGCCAAGGCCCGCAAACCGGCGGCCTGAATGGCAGGACCATCCGCCATGGGATCGGTAAAAGGCATGCCGATTTCAATGAGATCCGCGCCCGCCTTGGGCAAATGCTGAATGATCTGAAAGGAGGTTTCAAGATCAGGGTCACCACCCATGATAAAGGTCACAAGCGCTGCACGCTTTTGCGCCCGCACATGCTCAAATCTGTTTTCAATTCTGCTTTTCATAAGATCCCCAAACCGGTGCGCTTCTTCAAAGGGCATATGCAATCGGATCAATCCATGCCGCCCAGATGTTCAGCAACCGTGAATATATCTTTGTCACCCCGTCCGCACAGGTTCACAATCATCAAAGCATCGCGTGGCATGGTCGGCGCCAGATCCAACACTTTGGCGATGGCATGGGCAGGCTCAAGGGCCGGAATAATGCCTTCCAGCTGCGACAATAATTGGAAGGCCGCGAGCGCCTCTTTGTCGGTCGCTGAAATATATTTCACTCGTCCGGTATCATGCAGCCAGGAATGTTCGGGTCCGATGCCGGGATAATCAAGGCCCGCGGAAATCGAATGGGCCTCGGTAATCTGGCCATCCTCATCCATCAATAAATAGGTGCGGTTGCCATGCAGCACACCCGGACGGCCGCCGGTCAATGATGCGGCATGAGCGCCGCTTTCAAGCCCATGGCCTGCGGCCTCGACCCCGTAAAGGGCCACATCCTTGTCATCCAAAAAGGGATGGAACAGGCCGATCGCGTTGGAGCCGCCACCGATACAGGCCACCAGAGCATCAGGCAGACGGCCTTCGCGCTCCAGAATTTGGGCGCGGGCCTCATGCCCGATAATGGCTTGGAAATCCCGGACCATGCCGGGATAGGGATGCGGACCCGCAGCGGTGCCGATGCAGTAAAAGGTATCATGCACATTGGAGACCCAGTCGCGCAGCGCCTCGTTCATGGCGTCTTTGAGCGTATGGGCACCGGAGGTGACGGGAACAATTTCCGCCCCCAGCATCTTCATGCGGAACACGTTGGGCTTTTGCCGCTCGACATCGACTGCGCCCATATAAACAACGCATTTCAAACCAAAGCGCGCGCAGACCGTAGCTGTCGCAACGCCATGTTGCCCCGCACCGGTTTCCGCGATGATGCGGGTTTTGCCCATGCGCATGGCCAGCAAAATCTGACCCATCACATTATTGATTTTATGCGCGCCGGTATGGTTGAGCTCATCCCGCTTCAAATAGATCTTGGCGCCACCCAGATGCTGGGTGAGCCGCTCGGCAAAATAAAGCGGGCTGGGGCGACCGACATAATGGGTCAGATAGCTGCGCATCTCTTCTTGAAACGCAGGATCGACCTTGGCCTCGTTATAGGCCTTTTCCAAAGACAGGATGAGCGGCATCAGGGTTTCCGCCACAAAGCGCCCGCCGAAAATACCAAAGTGACCGGTCTCGTCAGGACCGTTGCGGAAAGAATTGGGCGCAGGTGCGTTCACTTCAAAATCCTTCTTCAAACAGGACCGTTAAACGGCAGCAGCCCGAACCGCCGCCACAAAGCCGCGAATAAGGGCCTGATCTTTCTGACCGGGCGCCGTTTCAACGCCAGAGGACACGTCTACTCCCCAAGCCCCTGTCATCGCAAGCGCTTTGGCGACATTCCCGGCATCCAGACCGCCCGATAACATATAAGGTAAACGCATCGAGAGCCCCGCCAGCAAGCCCCAATCGAAGGAAACGCCGTTTCCACCGGGCAAAACGGACGTTTTCGGGGGCTTTGCGTCAAAAAGCAGCCGGTCAGCCACTGTTTCATAAAGGGGGATGGCGGTTAGATCCGCAGCCTCGGCCATGGACAAAACCTTCATGACCGGCAGGCCAAAGCGCTTTTTGACGTCCAAAACGCGTTCCGGCGTCTCATGACCATGTAATTGCAGGCAATCGGGCGCCAAAGCCTCTATGATGGCTGAAAGCTGGTCATCATCGGCATCGACCGCCAAAGCCACCTTGCTGGCCCGTCCTTTGACAGCAGCCCCCAGCATCCGCGCCTGATCATGCGTGATATGACGCGGCGATTTCGGAAAAAAAACAAAGCCAACCATATCGGCACCGGCGTCAAGGGCCGCGTCGAGCGTCTCAAGCGTGCTCAATCCGCAAATTTTGACAACAACAGACATTGTTCCGTTTCCCAGCCTGTCTTTTCCGGCGCTTCCATAAAGGGGGTTTCTTTTAGCCTGCTTTAGCCGAGAAGAATACAGGAAAAAGCCACGAGACAGGATCTCAGCCGCGGGCTTGCCAGACGGTGATGGCTGCCGCCAAATCTTCTATGGCTGTGCCAACTGATTTGAAGAAAGTGATCTCGTGTTCAGCCTGTCGGCCCTGATGACGCCCGCCCACCAGATCAAACAAATCCGCTTCCACCTCAGCGGCATCAATCACGCCTGAGGCCAAAGGCTGGGCCAGATCACCGCCCTCTTTCATGGCACCGGCTTTGGTATCACAAAAAATCCGTGCCCGTTTGACAAGCGCATCATCGGTTTCACGCATATCCGGACGATAGGCTCCCACCGCATCGATGTGCTGGCCCTCATGCAGCCATGAGCCCTTGATCAAGGGCTCATGCGACAAGGTTGCGCAAGAGACCACGTCGCAATCGCGCACAGCGGTTTCAAGATCCGAGACCGCCTGAACAGGCAGACCCGCAGCAGACAAAGCGGCCGCCACTTGTTCGGCCCGCTCAAAACGATGGTTCCAAAGCGTAATGCGCTCATAAGGGCGAACCGACGCATGGGCGCGAATAAGAAAAGGCGCCAAAGCACCCGCCCCGACCATCAAGAGACGCGTCGCCTTTTGAGGGGCCAGAAAGCGCGCTGCCAAAGCAGACGCCGCAGCCGTCCGCCATGCGGTGAGACGGGCTCCGTCCATGCAACACAAAGGTGCACCGGTTGTGCCGTCCATCAGAATATATGTGCCGTAAATACTGGGCAAATGCCGCGCCCAATTGCCTGGAAACACATTGACCAATTTAGTGCCCAGATAAGAATGCGGTGCCGAAGGCCCCGTCCATGCAGGCATGAGCAACAACGTCGCATCGTGATCGGGACGGGCGATGGTGTGATGATGGCGCAGCGGCACTTTGATGTCAGACGCAAAAGCCAGAGCCAAGGCATCGATCAAACGCGGCATGGTCAGCGCCGCATCAATCTGATCGGCATCGAAAACCTGCATGAAAGCGGATGTACTCACGCGCCTGTCCTAGCGGATCATCGAAATGGAGGAAATCGGCGGCGATGCTGAGGGGGGCGTGGTCGTGGGCAATCGACGCACAGCGTCAAGCTCCTCACGCAAGACCATGGCCTCTCTTTCGAAAAACCGTGCCCGTTCGCGGGCCGCGCGTTGCGACCACCAAGCGCCGAAACCGCCCACAACGACACCAAGCGCCGCCACAACAAATAATAAGAGGTAAAGGGGCATCACAACACTGGTCAAAGGGTCGTAAAGACCGAAGGGATCCAACACCAAAACCACATCGGCCCGATTGGCAACGGCCAAGACCACAATGATCAGGGCCAGCGGGATCAGAAGAACGGCCTTGATCACCCGCATCATTGCGCCCCCCATCAAAGGATCCAGAAACTAAACCTGCTGGCGTGAGCGGTTGATCCGTTCGCGCATTTCCTTGCCTGCCCGAAAGACAGGAACCAGCTTTTCCTCGACCGGCACATGATCACCCGTCCGCGGATTGCGACCCACACGCGCATCACGCTGCTTGGTGGAGAAAGCTCCGAAGCCGCGAATTTCAACCCGATCCCCACGCGCCAATGCATTGCCGATCTCGTCAAGAATGGCATTCACAACGTTTTCAGCATCCCGCTGATACAGTTCCGGATAACGATCGGCTATTTTTTGTACCAATTCGGATTTGATCATGATGATTAAAAACCTTTGTTCCCAAAATCTTATTGATGAGGATTTACTGACTGCTAGGGTGCCAGAGCACTAAAAGCCCGTCAAGAACAACCCCTTGATTTTCAGCGTTACTGCGTTGCAACACGGATGCCAAAACCTCAAATCCCATGGCATGGGCCACTGAGGCCGCGCCATTGACGAGGTCAAACGCCTCCAAATTCTTCTTGGGGCGGTAGCGCTTGACCTTCAAATTCTGAGGCAGGCCTTTTTCTTTCTCAAGCCAAGCAATGGCATCCTTTTCATCGCCCAAAGCATCAACAAGCTTGAGGGCCAGCCCCTGCTTGCCGGTGAAAATCCGGCCATCGCTGACAAGGGCCAATTCGGCATCGCTCAAATGCCGCCGCTCGCGCACAATATCTTTGAACCAGGCAAACGTATCCATCACGACAGCCTCAAGGGCGGCGCGGGCCTCCGGTGTGGTGGTTTCAACCGGATTGGGGGCGGCCTTCAGGGGGCTTGATTTCACCCCTTCCATTTTCACACCCAAAGTATCGAGTAATTTCACCACATTGGGATATTGAAACAAAACACCGATGGAGCCAACAATCGATGTCCGGCGGGCAATGATATGATCGCTGGCAAGCGCTGCAATATAGCCGCCCGATGCAGCCATGCCGTCCACCACCGCCACCACAGGCATGGTTGCCGAGAGATCACGCAAGGCCGAATACAGCGCATCCGATCCCGCAACGGTGCCACCGGGGCTGTCGATGACCACCACCGCCGCACGCGCTTTGCTGTCCTTCACCCGCTTGATCAGATCAAGCGTCGTGCGTTCGCCGGCAATGACGCCGCGGACATCCAGTCGGGCAATATGGGCCTGATGTTCGACCACCGCATCACGTCCGAACTGCCAATATCCGAAACACACCACAGAAATCGCTGCCACGGCAAAGGCTGCCAATCGCCACCGCGAACGGCTTTTTTTCAGACTGCGTCGTTCAACCAGATAATCTGTTTCGCTCATCATCAATTCCGTGAGGCACAATCGGGGCTTGATTAAATTTTGGCGGGAACAAGAGCGGATCTTGTTATTTGACATCTCTATCCGCCCAAAATGCATAAAAAAGCAAGCCTTTTCTGGTGGTTGAGCGAAAGAAGCGACATCAAACGTCATAAATCTCTCAAACAGAGGCTTGAATGAACGCCCAGCACCAGCTAACCCGTGAAGCAACCGGACCACGGCCCAATCAAGGACCGGCTTAACCCGCATTGACTTGTTTCCCCATCAGGCAGCCTCAGGAGAGTATTATGAGCATTACCCGCATCGGCACCGGACCACGCATGAGCAAAGCCGTCATTCATGGCCACACCGTCTATTTGTCCGGTCAGGTCGCCAGCACCACCAAAGGCGGCAGCGTCCATGATCAGACCGCCGATATTCTCGCGCAAATCGACGCCATCTTGAAAGAAGCCGGAACGGACAAAACAAAATTATTGTCCGCCAATATCTGGTTGACCGATATCAGCACCTTCGGTGAAATGAATGCTGTTTGGGATGGTTGGGTGGCCGCAGGCTGCACCCCCGCCCGCGCCACGGTGGAAGCCAAATTGGCAGCCCCCGAATACAAAGTGGAAATCGCAGTGGTTGCTGCGCGCTAAATCCTGAAGAAAGCTCAGAACCGGTTATTCAAACCGGTTCTGACGACAAAGGATCACGTCCCGTGTCCAAGACGACTGCCCAGCTCATCGACCGTCTGACACAGCTTCATCCCCGCCTGATTGACCTCAAGCTTGATAGGATGGAGCGTTTGCTGGTCGCGCTGGGCAACCCGCATCACCGTCTGCCCCCCACATTCCATATTGCAGGCACCAATGGCAAAGGCTCCACCATAGCCTTTATGCGGGCGATGCTCGAAGCCCAAGGCTTGCGCGTGCATGTCTACACATCCCCGCATCTGGTGCGTTTCAACGAACGCATCCGCATCGGCCGAACAGGCGGCGGTGTCCTTGTGAGCGACGCTGCTCTGGCCGATGCTTTGATCCGCTGCGAAGACGCCAATCAAGGCCAACCCATTACGATTTTCGAAATCATCACGGCTGCCGCTTTATTGCTTTTTTCAGAACATCCTGCCGATGTTTTATTGCTGGAAGTCGGACTGGGCGGGCGTTTTGATGCCACCAATGTGATTGACAAGCCCGTGGCCTCAATCATCACACCCGTTTCCATTGATCATACGGACTTTCTCGGAGCCGATATTGCCGGCATTGCTGCCGAAAAAGCAGGAATTATCAAACGCGGTGCACCGGTGATCGTGTCGCATCAAGGCTTTGTTGACGCCGAAAACGTGATTGAAACATCAGCCTTGCGGCTGCAAGCTCCCTTGATCCGCTTCGGGCAGGATTTTCATGTGCATGCGGAAGACGGTCGATTGGTCTATCAAGACGATCATGGCCTGCTTGATCTGCCCTTGCCGCGCATGGCGGGACATCACCAGCACATCAATGCCGGAACGGCCATTGCGGCTTTGCGGGTTGCTGGCTTCGGCCTCATCGAAACAGGCTTGTTTGAACAAGGTCTGACAACAGCCGTCTGGCCCGCCCGTATGCAAAATCTCACTGCAGGGCGGCTCGCGCAGCAATTGCCTCCTCACAGTGAATTATGGCTGGACGGGGGCCATAACCGCGATGGCGCGCGCGTCTTGTCAGAGACAGTGGCAACGCTTCATCTTCAACAGCCCCGCCCGCTTGTCCTGATTGCGGGCTTGCTCAGCAGCAAAGATTCGCAAGGCTTTCTGGATCAATTCCGCGCCTTAGCACCCCTCGTGATCGCTGTGCCGATCCCCGATCATGCCGCAAGCCGCAAAGCCGAAGAGGTGGCCGCCCAAGCGCGGAGCGCGGGCTATGAAGCCTTGGAAGCACAAAGTATCGAGCACGCCTTGCAACTGATCTGCGAGAGATCGTGGGATCAACAACCCCGCATTGTCATTTGCGGATCACTTTATCTGGCGGGCGATGTGTTACGCCGCAATGAGACGCCACCGCTTTGAACGCAAGTGATGAAAAAGGGCGCCAAAGGCGCCCTTCAATTTCTACTCAGCGCATCTGCCAAGAGATCAGAGATTGGTCGAAATCCATTTCGACAGATCGGTCTTGGATGCAGCACCCACTTTTTGGGAAGCGAGCTGGCCATTCTTGAAAATCAACAAAGTCGGGATCGAACGGATGCCATATTGCGCAGCAACGGCGGGGTTCTCGTCGACATTCAATTTCACGATCTTGGCCTTGTCGCCCATTTCACGAGAAATCTCGTCAAGCGCCGGTGCAATCATCCGGCAGGGACCACACCATTCCGCCCAAAAATCGACAACAACAGGCTGAGAGGCCTTCAAAACATCGTTTTCAAATGTGGCATCGGTGGTTTTTTCGGTCATGTTCAAAATCCTTCATCGCAACCGCTTAAAAGCAGCATAACAGGGAGAGCTGATTCTCATTAAGCCGCGAAGCTAGACGAGAAGTGGGCAAATGAGAAGCACTCCGGACAGCCAAGCTGTGCTTTTTCATCAAAGACCCATTCTGGGCGCAATCTTCCGCCCGATTTACGGCAAAAAATCCCTCAACCCTTGTTTTTCAGCTCCCGCAAGGCTGTAAAAACCGCCAAGGGTGTTTGGCCCTCAAGACCGATGGTCCGGGCAATGGCAGGATCAGCAGCCCGCAAAAACGGATTGGTGGCCAATTCCTGAGACAATGTGGACGGAATTGTAAACCGGTTTTGCGCGCGCAAAGCCTCCACTTCGAGCATGCGTTGTTTCAAGGCTGCATTGTCGGGATCCACACGCAAGGCAAAGCGACCATTCGAGAGCGTATATTCATGGCCGCAATAAAGCGCCGTATCCTGTGGCAAAGCCGCCAGTTTTTGCAAGGACTGGTGCATATCCGCAGGCGTGCCTTCAAATAAACGGCCACATCCCATGGCAAACAAAGTATCACCGGCAAATAACAGTTTTTCATGCTGCAGATGAAACGCAATATGGCCGACCGTGTGGCCGGGGGTTTCAAAAACCCTGACCTCCAAGCTGCCCATAGTGAAATGATCGCCTTCTTTCACGGCCAGATCGATATCGGCAATCCGGTGCTTGTCGGCGGCAGCACCCACCACCTGCGCGCCCAATTTGCTGCGCAAAGCCGCAAGCCCCGCAATATGGTCGCCATGATGATGCGTGACCAAAATATCGGTCAGACGCCAGCCTGTTGTCTCCAAGGCTTCCAGAATAGGGGCTTCTTCCCCCGCATCGATACTGGCCGTCGCACCGGTTTTCGGATCATGCAGCAAAACCCCGAAATTATCCGACCCGATCAGAAACTGGTAAATCTGCGCGCTCATCATCCAAACTCCTGCCAACCTTTATTTGTGCTAATATAGTCTGTAAACCAAAGCCGATACCCATTTAAAGGCCTTCTATGACAATTGATGTGGTCGATCTGCACGAATTCTACCGGACCCCGCTGGGTGCAGTGGCGCGCCATCTCTTGATGGAAAAACTGGCCCAACGTTGGAAAACGGTTTCGGGTTTGAGCCTGATGGGCCTTGGTTATGCCGTGCCCTATCTCGATCACTGGCACCATAGCCATAAATCAGGCGCGCAAAGGGTCTTGGCGGCGATGCCCGATCGCCAAGGGGTTATTCACTGGCCCATGCATGGCAAATCGGCGACAACGCTTGTTCATGCCGGAACCTTACCCTTTGCCGACCAAAGCCTCGACCGCGTTTTGCTCATCCACTGCATCGAAATGGAAGACCGCCCGCAAGACCTGCTTGACGAGGTCTGGCGGGTTCTCTCGCCCGGCGGCAGCGTGATGGCTGTGGTTCCGAACCGGCGTGGGCTCTGGGCCCGGTTTGACACAACGCCCTTTGGCTATGGGCACCCTTATTCGCGCAGCCAATTAACGCAATTGCTGCGACATTCGATGTTTTCGTCCATTTTCTGGTCGGAGTCGCTGTTCATGCCGCCCTTTCCAACCCGCATGATGCTGAAAACCGCCTTTTTATGGGAAAAGCTCGGGGATAGCCTGTCATTGCCCTTTGCGGGCGTGCATATTGTTGAGGCGACCAAATTACTACACCGCCCGATTGCTGTCAGAAAAACACAATCCAATCATAGACTTACACCTTTTTTATCGCCCGTATCCGCGCCCGCTGGCTTCCGGATTGATCCAAATGCTTGACGAAAGACAGTCAAAACGGCACTACTCCGCGCTCAAGCCTTCGATCTCCGATCAATCGGTCGTCCTGAAGGTCCCTATGATTGCCGGATGCCTTGATTGATGCGCAGCTATCTCGACTTTGAAAAACCCGTTGCCGAACTTGAGGCAAAAGCCGACGAGCTCTTGGCCAGTGCCGAGAAAAACGATTCGGCGGCCATGCGCGAGGAAGCCCGCAAACTCGGGCAACGCGCCTCAAACAGTCTCAAGGACATTTACAGCCAGCTGACCCCTTGGCAAAAAACATTGGTGGCCCGCCATCCGCTGCGGCCGCATTTCAAAGATTACATCGGCGCGCTCATTGAGGATTTTACGCCCTTGGCCGGAGACCGTGCCTTTGCGGAAGATCTGGCGATTGTCGGGGGTTTTGGCCGGTTTCGCGGCCGTGCCGTGTGCATCATCGGGCAGGAAAAAGGCCATGATACCGAAAGCCGGTTGCGGCATAATTTCGGCATGGCCATGCCTGAAGGCTATCGCAAAGCCATCCGCCTGATGGAAATGGCGGATCGTTTCGGGCTGCCTGTTATCAGCTTTGTTGATACGGCGGGTGCCTTTCCGGGCATTGATGCCGAAGAGCGCGGACAGGCCGAAGCCATTGCCCGTTCAACCGAAGCCTGTTTGGGACTGGGCGTTCCCAATATCGCCCTTGTCATCGGCGAAGGCGGATCGGGTGGCGCTGTGGCCATTGCCAGCTGCAACTCTGTCTTGATGCTGGAACATTCGATCTACACCGTGGCCTCGCCCGAAGCATCGGCGTCCATTTTGTGGCGCGATTCCGGACGGGCCCAAGATGCCGCCACCAATATGAAAATCACCGCGCAGGATCTGCTGCGTTTCGGCATTATCGATACGATTGTGCCCGAACCGGTGGGCGGTGCGCATCGTGACGCTGAAGCGGCCATCCATGCCGCAGGCAAAGCCATGGAACAGGCCTTGGCCGCGTTGCGGGGACTGTCTGGGGATGAAATCAGGCGCAAACGGGCCGAAAAATTCCTCAATATCGGTCGTAAAATTTAAAATACTTCAATATTTTCAGCTTTTTAACCCAAATTTCGGGCCGCTCAGCCTCGGCTGGTTTTGGCCGAGGGGGGCTGATCAAAAAGGTGACAAAACAGCCTTTTGGTAATAAAAGGGTAAGATCGAGGTCTTAAAACCAGACAGGCTGATCATAGCGTTGTGATCGGATTAACAAGGTTCCATCTATGACCCAATTTCTACGTCGTGCCCTATCGATCAAAATCCCCTTCGTCCACAAGAGCCTTGCGGTTGTTGCTCTGGCGGCGGGTCTGGCAGGATGTAATGTCGAGACCGTACAACGCACACCCGCACGCGCATCGGCACCGGTGCCGCAGGCGACCTTGGCTTTGATGGCGGAAAAGCAAACCGACCGGAACGCCCCGATTGTCATTCGGGCTTATAAAAAAGAAGCCGAAATCGAGATCTGGAAACAAAACCGCGCCGGCGATTATGTGCTTTTGAAATCCTATCCGGTGTGCCGCTGGTCGGGTCAATTGGGGCCCAAGCGCAAAGAAGGCGACCGTCAGGTTCCCGAAGGATTTTACACGGTCTCTGCCAGCCAGATGAACCCCTTCTCCTCCTATTGGCTGGCGTTTAATGTCGGCTATCCCAATCCGCTTGAAAAATCGCTGGGACGCTCCGGCGGGGACATCATGGTGCATGGCACCTGCTCGTCACGCGGTTGCTTTGCGATGACCGATGCGCAGATTGAAGAAATCTATGCCGTCATGCGTGAGGCCTTTAATGCGGGCCAGAAGAACATCCAGTTCCAATCCTATCCGTTTCACATGACCGCGGAAAATCTTGCCAAATTCCGCCATGATCCGAACATGCCCTATTGGAAAAACCTGAAAGAGGGCTCCGATCACTTTGAAGTGACCAAGCGCGAACCCAAAATCAATTATTGCGGTCAGCGTTATGTCTTCAATGCCGAAACATCCGCGCATTTCGAGCCCTCCGCCCAATGCCCGTCCTATACCGTGCCTGCAGAGGTTGCGAATGCGGTGCGTGAAAAGCAAAAGACGGATGCCGTTGAAATGGCCACGCTGATTGAAAAAGGCACACCCGCTATCCGCATCACCTATGCCGATGGTGGCCAGAATGAGAAATTCCGCTCCACCACATTAGCCATGCATCAGGATGACCGCATCGTGACGGGCTCCTCACCGCAAATCATCACCCATCTCGGCGATGTGAGCCGTCCGGAAGCCTTGAACGCCATTCAGGAAGTCGCCATCAATGAAAAAGGCGAGGTGATCGGCACGCCGCGTCCTGTGTTGACGGCTGCTGCCGTGACACCGCTTGCCTCCCCTGCGGCCCCGCAGAGCGAGCTGATCCAACCCGCTCCCGCATCAACCAAAGCGGAAGTGGCTGTTGCGAAACCAGCCAAGCCAACCGTGGTCGCCTCGCAGAAACCTGTATCTGCAGAGCCACAAAGCACGGGCCTTTTCGGCGCGACATTTAGTGATCTGAGCAATGTCTTCAAATCCGCCTCGCCTGCCCCCGCGGTGCAGGACATCAAAGACGTGGCTGAGGAGAAAAACGGTTTCTACAACAAGCTGATCAATGTCATTGCACCGACGCCCGCGGAAGCTGAAACCAAGCCGGACCTGCCGGCTAAAGTGCCGCTGCCTCCGCGTCGTCAGGCGGCTTTAAGCACCACACAGATTCAGTAATAAAACAGAGAGAGAAAGAAAGAGGCTGTCTGCGCGTCTTGGTCTTTTGAAAGAGACAAGGCAATGTGAGGCAGGCAAAGCTGGCTTTCTCTCCATAAAACTTGGGGAAGGATAACGTATCATGAGCAGCAATCGTCGCTATTCTATTGCCGTGATCGCGGGTGACGGAATCGGCAAGGAAGTGGTGCCCGAAGGGTTACGCGTTCTTGAAGCCGCTTCCAAAAAATACGGTTTCACGCTGGATCTGATGCATTGCGATTATTCCAGCTATGATTATTACGCCAAGCACGGGCGGATGATGCCCGAAGACTGGAAACAGCAACTCGAGAAAAAAGACGCGATCTTTTTTGGTGCGGTGGGTTGGCCGGAAAAAATTCCGGATCATATCTCGCTATGGGGCTCGCTGATCCTGTTTCGTCGAGAATTTGATCAATATGTCAATTTGCGTCCTGTGAAACTTTTGCCCGGCGTGCCTTGCCCTCTGGTTGGACGGGAACCCGGCGACATTGATTTTTATGTCGTGCGCGAAAATACCGAAGGCGAATATTCCTCCGTCGGCGGCCGCATGTTTGAGGGCACGGAACGCGAATTTGTCACGCAGCAATCCGTATTTACGCGCGTCGGAACCGACCGCATTTTAAAATTTGCCTTTGAGCTCGCGCAAACCCGTCCGAAAAAGCACCTGACCTCGGCCACAAAATCCAATGGCATTTCGATCTCCATGCCCTATTGGGACGAGCGCTTTGCCGCCATGCAAAAGCATTATCCCGCGATCCGCTGCGACCAATATCACATCGATATTTTAACCGCGCATTTTGTCCGCAATCCCGATCTGTTCGATGTGGTGGTGGCGTCCAATTTATTTGGCGATATCTTGTCCGATCTCGGCCCGGCCTGCACAGGCACCATCGCTGTGGCGCCTGCGGGCAATATCAATCCAGAACGCCATTTCCCCTCTTTGTTCGAACCGGTTCACGGATCGGCGCCCGATATTGCCGGCAAAAATATTGCCAATCCTGTCGGACAGATCTGGTCTGCCGCCATGATGCTGGATCATCTGGGCGAGCATGACGCCGCGCGTGGCATTGAAGCGGCCATCGAAACCGTTTTGAAAGAACCCAAACTCAGAACGGGCGATTTGAAAGGTCCTGCCGATACCATCACCTGCGGCAAAGCCATTGCGGATGTATTGAGCTGATCAGCCACGCAGACGCCGCGAGAAACAACTCTGTCCCTGCGGGTGATCACAGCCCACAGGGATGATGTTTTTTTGAGTGCATAAATAGGAATAATTGCGAATCAGTGGCTTGACAGGCATGATTCTCCTATGAATCCCAATACGTCACTGAAGCATTCGCCGAGCCATTCCGAGCCATCCAGAGACGCGCATCACTTTCTCTGGATCGAGACGCTGGTTTGCGACTTTTTAAGATGGACGTTTGACGCGGAAAAGGCGTTGGAGCCTATCCTGGCCCGACAAATATCTTATCTTTTTGCCAATGTCTGGAAATTACAATTCAGCCATCCCGATGCTTTGTGTTCGGGCGCCGCGAGCTTGCAATTGCTGATATCCCTGCCTCTGTCCTGCCGCGCTCTGTTGCAGCTCAATGAGCGCATTGAGCAGGAATTGCGCATTTTTTTCCTGAGCCGACACCATGACCCCTTGGCGATCCGCTTGTCGCAATGTGAATTTGTCAGCCAGAGGCGTTTTGTGATTGATCAGATGATCACGCTGTTTGAAACGCAATCCACGCTTTTCACTGTCCCCGCCAAGCCTGTTGAGCAGCCTGCAAACGACGTTCAACCTCTTCCCAGCTGATATAGCGGTTGTCCCAGTTGCGATAAATTTCAATCAAGGTGGACCAATAGGTGTGATCGGCTTTGGTCTTCACACGACCCGCTTTTGTGGCCTCCCGATAGCGCAGCTTGGCGGCGCGCTCAAACGTAATGCGGCGTTCATTCAGTAATTGATCGATTTGCTGGTCGGTGAGAGCCGTCGGATCAGGGGCCTGTGTCTTTTCTTCCACCTCGGCTTTGACCTCGGCCGGTGGCTCCGCCTCCGGCTCGCCGCTGCGCGCCAAGGGCAAGGGTGGCTTTTTGGGAAATTTGGCGGGCTCTGTTTTCGCAGGCTCGGACGCTTTGCTGTCAGAGGGTGTTTCAGTCTGAGATTTAGGGCTTTCTAGGGTCTGACACGCGGATAATCCGCATCCCAAAACCAAAAAAAGCAGCCATCCACGCATAGACGTCATAGCAAAACACTCCCATGGCCTTTGACTGGATGCTTCAACATGGCTGCACTGTAAACAGTTGAAGACCAGACACCGGTCACCCCAGACAGGCTATTGAGGCACAACAAAATCAATTTTGAACCAGTTCTTCAATGCTTATAACACACTTCATCAGGGATCCCTGCGTCGCGCGCCATAATCTTTCTGTCCCACCAGCTCAGATACAATTCCTAGAAATGATCCAGCTTGGCCCGCCCATGCCCCTAATTTCATCAAAAACGACAAGACCCATGGGCGATTTGGAGCCATGGAAAATAAGCCTCAGTTTTTAATAGTCTTTTTTCAGGCATAAAGGTTCAAAATTTAAAATTTTCTCAATTTTTGAGATGCTTGCAATGCTTCCTAAATAATTTTAAATGATTTGGTCGGTTTCACTTGTAAAATATGGTATTGCGTAAAATGAACCAAGAACTGGCAGCTGTACTCGAGCAGATCAATACACTTGAATTGCGTTACGGATTATCGCGCATCGACAATCATCAACGCGCTATTTTCAACTTCATCGTGAAATCCGCGGCCAAAGGCAAATTGGCGACCCCGCAAGATGTGCTGAACACCAAAATCACATCCCGTTCCAGCACCTATCGCCACCTGTCGGAACTCACTGAACTTGAAATGATTTATCAGCGTTGGGATCAGGGCGTCTGCAGTTACAGCCCGACCCTCAAGCTCGAAAATTTTGTCAAAGAAATTCAGGCGCTTTGAACGAAGGGCGCGTATCTCTCAATCCACTGCAATAAAAAAAGGCCCCGTTGAGGGCCTTTCATTGTTTTGGGATCCTGCCCGCGCCTTATACAAGCGCGCCATGACAATGTTTGAATTTTTTCCCGGAGCCGCAGGGGCAGGGATCGTTGCGCCCGACGCGCCCATCCGGACGCTGGACAGGATAAGGGTTAGCGGCTTTTTGAAACGCCAATCCCGCCAAGGCCTCTTCGTCCTCGCCTGTCCTCGGATCGGTGTGATGCCCTTCTCCCACAACCGGTTGCAAAGGCTCGGGTGCCACGCTCACTTCGATGCGCATCAACTGGGCAGTGACATGCTCGCGCAGGCTGCCAATCAACTCATCGAATAATTCAAAAGCCTCGGCTTTGTATTCATTCAAGGGATCGCGCTGCGCATAGCCACGCCAGCCGATCACCTGACGCAAATGATCAAGCGTGACGAGATGTTCGCGCCACAAATGATCCAACGCCTGCAACAGAATTTGCTTTTCCACATAGGCCATCAAGTCTGACCCGTTTTTCTCATTGCGGACTTGATAGGATGCATCAGCGGCGTCACGGATGCGATCACGCAGACCCTCTTCGGCAATGCCTTCTTCTTTGGCCCAATCGGCAACCGGAAGATCGAGGTTGAGATAACGGATCACGTCTTGGGCGAGACCGTCGACATTCCATTGTTCGGGATAAGCGCCTTCGGGAATATTGCGCGCCACGCAATCATCGATCACGCCATGGCGCATTTCGGCGATGATGGCATGCACATTGTCATCGGCCATGAATTCGCGCCGTTGTTCAAACACGACCTTGCGTTGGTCGTTCATCACATCATCATATTTCAAGATATTCTTGCGGATATCGAAATTGCGCATTTCGACTTTCTGTTGCGCTTTTTCAATCGCCTTGTTGATCCATGGATGGATGATGGCCTCGTCTTCTTTCAAGCCGAGTTTCTGCAACATGCCATCCATGCGGTCGGAGCCGAAAATACGCATGAGATCATCTTGCAAGGACAGATAGAATTTTGAACGGCCGGGATCACCCTGACGGCCGGAGCGGCCCCGCAACTGATTGTCAATGCGGCGGCTTTCATGCCGTTCGGTGCCGATCACATAAAGACCACCGGCGGCCAATGCTTTGGCTTTGAAATCGGCAATCTGCGCGCGGATTTCGGCTTCGCGTTGTTGGTGCAACGCCTCATCAGCAATCCCTGCCAGCTCGGCTGCAATCCGCATATCGGCATTCCCGCCCAATTGGATGTCTGTCCCGCGGCCCGCCATATTGGTGGCAATCGTCACAGCACCGGGCACACCGGCCTGCGCGACAATGAAGGCTTCCTGCTCATGGAACCGCGCGTTCAAAACCGCAAATTGCTTTGTGGGCTTGCCTTCGCGCGCCGCCTTATAAAGGGCATCGAGCGCATCGGTGCGGGAGAAATCGATCATTTTGTAACCGGCCTGCAACAAAGCCTCGGCCAGTATTTCGGATTTTTCAATCGAGGTTGTTCCCACCAGCAAAGGCTGGCCGCGCAGTGAGGCATCTTCAACCTCGCGCACAATGGCCCGCAATTTTTCAGCTTCCGTCCGGTAGACCTCGTCATCCTCGTCAATGCGCGACACACTCAGATTGGTCGGAATTTCGACGACTTCCAATTTGTAGATGTCGATAAATTCATCCGCTTCCGTTGCGGCAGTGCCCGTCATCCCCGCCAGCTTTTTATAGAGGCGGAAATAATTCTGGAAGGTGATGGAAGCCAATGTCTGGTTTTCAGGTTGCACCGACACATGCTCTTTGGCTTCCAGCGCCTGATGCAAGCCTTCCGAATACCGACGCCCCTGCATCATACGACCGGTGAATTCATCGATGATGACGACCTCATCATTGCGAACAATGTAATCTTTGTCGCGCTGAAACAACGTATGGGCGCGCAAGGCCTGATTGACGTGATGGACAAGCGTCGCATTATGCGCGTCATAGAGCGAGCCGTCTTTCATCAATCCGGCATCGGCCAATAAAGTTTCGATATGTTCGTTGCCCGCTTCCGTCAAGGAGACGCTGCGTTGCTTTTCATCGAGATCATAATCTGTTTTTTGCAACAGCGGAATCAGGCGATCAATGCTGTTATAGAGCTCTGACCGGTCATCGAGCGGCCCTGAAATAATCAGCGGTGTGCGGGCCTCGTCGATCAAAATCGAATCGACTTCGTCGACAATCGCGTAAGCATGCGCGCGTTGGGTCATCTGCGACAATTCATATTTCATATTGTCGCGCAGATAATCAAAGCCGAATTCATTATTGGTGCCGTAAGTAATATCGGCGGCATAGGCCAAGCGCCGCTCTTCGTCACTCAGCCCGTGCAAGATGACACCGACCTCCAAACCCAGAAAACGGTAAACGCGTCCCATCCATTCCGAGTCACGCCGCGCCAGATAATCATTGACGGTGATGACATGTACGCCCTTGCCAGCCAAGGCATTGAGATAGGTCGGCAAGGTCGCAACCAGCGTCTTGCCTTCCCCTGTGCGCATTTCGGCAATCGCGCCTTCATGCAAAACCATGCCGCCGATCAGCTGCACATCGAAATGCCGCTGACCCAAAACGCGTTTGGCGGCTTCGCGCACGGTTGCGAAAGCGGGCACCAAAAGATCATCCAAGGATTTGCCCTCGGCGATTTGTGCCTTGAACTGCGCGGTGCGGGCCCGCAAGGCCTCATCATCAAGGGCTGCCACTTCGGCTTCCAGCGCATTGATGGCCGCCACTTTGGGGGTATAGGTCTTGAGCCGCCGATCATTGGCAGAACCAAAAATTTTCTTAGCCAGTGCGCCGAACATGCTCTTATCCTTAATACCGCGTGAGGGACGGTGAAAAACCGCACCCGATTCCCCAATGATAGGCTTGGGCGGGCTTATACCCTGATCCGTCCAAAGTTTCCACGCCCCAATCGCCTGAGGCATTGCACCGAAAATACGGCGAAACCATGCCAATAAGCGTCTGGATGGCCGCCAATCCCTGCTCTCATCTATGGGTTTGAGATAAAAATTTCAAATCCCCGTGACAGAATGCTTGTGCTTTACCCTGTCTTGCGTCACTTCTGCATCCATCTTTTTGATCCTTGTTGGAGATTTGCTTCCATGCTGCCTCGTCCATTTCTGAAGGTTTCCCCGCTTGTTGTCTCCGTTCTTCTGTGGGCAGCCCCTGCTTTTTCCCAACAAGCCACCCCCAATCCTGACCTTATTCTGGTCAAAGTGGACGGCGAGGCCATTCGTGAAAAAGATCTGATCCGCGCCGCCGAAGATCTGGGCGGGGGCGCCGAGGCCCAAAATCGGGAAACGCTGATCAGTTACCTGATTGACCTTAAAATCGGTGCAAAAGCGGCTTTGGAGGCCAAAATTTCTGATTCTCCGTCTTTTCATCAACGTTTGGCGCATATGCGCGATAAATTGCTGCTGGAAGACTATTTAATGAACGAAGCGCATAAGAGCACCACGCCCGAAGCCATTGCCAAGCTTTATGACGACACCATCAAGGCTTTGCCTCCGGAAGAGGAGGTGCATGCCCGCCATATTCTGGTTGAAACCGAAGATCAGGCCAAAGATGTCGTGACACGTCTGGGCAAAGGCGAAGATTTCGCCAAACTCTCCGCCGAACTCTCGAAAGATCCGGGTTCGGGCAAACAAGGCGGGGATCTCGGCTGGTTCACGCGCGAACGTATGGTGCCGGAATTTGCCGAAGTCGCATTCAAAACGGCGGCAGGGCAGATTTCCGCGCCTGTAAAAACCCAATTTGGCTGGCATGTCCTCAAAGTTGAGGAAAAACGCCTGCATCAGCCCCCCAAACTGGAAGAAGTCAAAGATCAAATCGCCCAATATCTTGAGCGCAAAGCCCAACAAGATATTATTTTGGGACTGCGGGCCAAGGCCAAGATCGAGCGTCTTGACCAACCCGCTGCCGCCGCCGAACCTGCAAAAAAACCCTGATGGCCCGGGTGAAAAGGACGAGGGGCGCTTCTTGCGCCTGCCCTAGCCCCTTTCATCCCCCATCCTGAATTGTTGTCTGCCTGAGGTGAAAATCCATGTCCGCTGCCCTTTCTCCCCTTGCACCAAGCCATTATCCGGATCTGCCGCCCATTGAAGGGGTGCGCTTTGCCACGGCCGAAGCGGGCATCCGCTATAAAAACCGGACGGATGTTTTGCTGGTTGCCCTTGATGCGGGCACGCAGGCCGCAGGTGTTTTGACGCGGTCGAAATGCCCCTCGGCGCCTGTTGATTGGTGCCGGACTGTTCTCAAAAAAGGCACCGCACGCGGCCTTGTTGTCAATTCCGGCAATGCCAATGCCTTTACAGGACAGACCGGTGCGCAAGCCGTGCAACAGACCGCCCAAATCGCCGCGCAGGCCTTGGGCTGTGCGCCGGATGATATTTTGCTCGCCTCGACAGGCGTGATCGGGGAACCGCTCGATGCCTCGAAATTTGAAGGCGTGTTGCAAGCCTGTCTGAACCGTGCGGCCCCCACCCCTTGGATTGAACCCGCCCGCGCCATCATGACGACGGACACCTTTCCGAAAGTCGCCACGAAAACACTCAAAATCGACGGTGTGACCGTGACGTTGAACGGGATTGCCAAAGGAGCGGGCATGATCGCCCCCGATATGGCGACCATGTTGTCATTTATTTTTACGGATGCGCCGATTGGCTCCGAGGCGCTGCAAACTTTATTGTCCCGCGCCACCAAAACCAGTTTCAACGCCATCACGGTCGATAGCGACACGTCGACGTCTGATACCTTGCTGCTGTTTGCAACAGGCGCGGCTGCCAAACGCGGCTGCCCGACCATCACCAATCCGGCAGACCGGCGGCTTTCGGCTTTCCGCAAGGCGCTCGACGGGATGCTGCTGGATTTGGCCAAGCAGATCATCCGTGACGGGGAAGGCGCGCGGCATTTTGTGGCCATTACGGTCGAAGGCGCCAAATCAGCCAATTCCGCCAAAATCATCGGCAAATCAGTGGCCGATTCGCCGCTCTTCAAAACAGCCATTGCGGGCGAGGACGCCAATTGGGGGCGGATTGTGGCTGCCATCGGCAAAGCGGGAGAGCCTGCGGACCGTGACCGTCTGGCCATCTGGTTTGGACCGCACCGCGTGGCTGTGCATGGTGCGCGCGATCAGGGCTATGACGAGGCCACCGTCTCCGCCTATATGAAAAATCAGGAGATCGACATCAAAATCGAATTGGGTCTGGGGAAGGGCAAATTCACCGTCTATACCTGCGATCTGACCAAAGAATATGTTGAAATCAACGGCGATTACCGGTCGTGAAATTACTGCTTGTCGTTGCCTGTGCACTGATCGATGCCGATGGTCGGGTGCTGATTGCCCAGCGTCCGGAAGGCAAGGGCATGGCAGGCCTGTGGGAATTTCCCGGCGGCAAAATCGAGGCGGGCGAACGTCCTGAACAATGCCTGATCCGCGAGTTGAAAGAAGAATTGGGCATCGAGGTCAAAGAGGCCTGTCTGGCCCCCCTGACCTTTGCCTCCTTCGCCTATGATGACTTTCATTTGCTGATGCCGCTTTATATCTGTCGGCGTTGGGAAGGACTTGTGCAAGCCCACGAGCATCAAGCCCTCAAATGGGTCAAAGCGCAGGCTCTGCGCGATTATCCGATGCCCCCCGCTGACGAGCCTTTGATTCCGGCGCTGATGGACTTGCTGTCGCCTGTCATGCCCCGATCATAAGGCACACAATGCTGGACAAACCCGCGCATTCCCCAAGCCCGGCCGGACGGGGTGAAACATTGGCCCTGCTGGTGACCTGCTCCTGTCTGTGGGCTTCGGGTTTTTTGTTTATGCGGCTTTTGACCGGACAAATCGCACCTGAGGCCATGGCAGGGGCACGGGCGGGGATTGCCGCCGTACTTTTATGCATCTTGTTTGCCTGTCGCGGTGAGCGGATCATGCCCCATTCCTATGAATGGGGCCCTTTTGCCGTGATCGGCACGCTCAATGGCTGGCTGCCCAATATTCTCACGGCATTTGCCCTGACACAAATTTCAACGGCTTCAAGCGCGATGATTCAGGCCTCGGGGCCTTTGATCGTGGCTGTTCTGGCGCATTTCCTGTTTGCTGAAGAACGTCTGTCTCTTCACCGCTTTGCCGGTGTTTTGCTTGGATTTCTCGGCATGGGCCTGTTGATCGGGCCCGATGCGCTGGTGCCCGGCACCAATGGACAAATCGGCTTCTTTGCCATGACAAGCGTGGCAGTGTGCTATGCCGTGGGCAATCTTTATACCCGCCGTGTACGGGCTATTCCACCGCTGCGTCTGGCCCTTGGCCAGCAAATCATTTCAAGCCTCGTGGCTTTGCCTTTGGCCTTTGTTCTCAAAGGGCCTGAGGCCTTGCTCGCCTTGGCCGACCACTGGATCTATGTTCTGGCGTTGGGCAGTCTGGCCACCGCCGTCCCCATTTCCCTCTTCATGATGTTGATCAGCAAAGCGGGGCCGACGCGTGCGGCCATGGTGGGCTATCTGATGCCTATTTTTGCCACTGGCTTTTCGATCCTGTTCCTGGGAGAAAGTGTCGGACTGCGCGAAGTGCTGGGCGGTCTCGTTATTTTAAGCGGGATTTGGCTCGCAACCTCAAAACGCTAATCACAAGTCAACCGCAATGGGCGCACAGCCCCGATAATTCGAAAATACGCATTTGCGGTGAAAACGACTGTCGCTGCGCAATCTGATCAAGGGCCTGTGCGATTTCAGGGGCATGCACCTCATCCACACCCCCGCATTGCGTGCAGATCATAAACAGCACCAGATCCTCCGGCCCGTGATCGAGCGGACAGGCAACAAAGGCGTTGCGGCTTTCGATCCGGTGCGCCAAGCCTTGGGCGATCAAAAAATCCAAGGCACGATAAACGCTGACCGCCGCCCGCTTCTGGCCATCGGCGCTGCCCAGCCTGTTGATCAAGTCATAAGCGCTTTGCGGCCGGTGATCGGTATAAAGGGCAGACAAGACCAGACTGCGGATCGGTGTCAGCCGTTCCCCGCGCGCCTGGCAAAGCGCCTGCGCCCGCGCCAAAGCCAAGGGCGCCTGTTGAGCCCGCGCCGATGCATGGGCGCAGCACTCGGTTTGCGCTCCATGCGCATGGCCGTGTCTGTGCGATCCCTCATCCTGCATCATTTTTGCCTCACGCAACCCCAACCAAAGGCCTGCCCAACCAAAGGCCTGCCAACCCAAAGTAGCCTGATAGGGGCTTTAACACACCATCCCATTTGATGACACCGGTGCCGCGATGAAAGATGGTATTTGTTTCGCTCTATTGCTATTTTGCAACGCAATATCCTACAAAGATCTGTTTTCGAATTTGGGAGATCCCCCTCATGTCACTCGCTTCAAAAAATGCCCTCATCACCGGCTCGACCTCGGGTATTGGCCTGAGCATGGCCCGCGCCCTCGCCAAAGAAGGCGTCAATGTGACCCTCAACGGATTGGGAGACAAGGCCGCCATTGCCAAGCTGGTTGAGGATCTTGGCAAGGAGTTCGGCGTTCGGGTGTTTTATTCCGATGCGAATATGATGGATGGCGAGGCCATTGCCAAAATGGTGCATGATGCCGAAAAAAACATGGGCAGCGTCGATATCCTGATCAACAATGCAGGCGTGCAACATGTGTCGCCCATTGAGACCTTCCCCATCGAGGAATGGAACAAAGTCATCTCGATCAATCTCAACGCCGCCTTTCATGCGATCCGTGCCGTGATCCCCGGCATGAAGGCGCGCGGCTGGGGCCGGATTATTTCGACCGCCTCGGCCCATTCCCTCACAGCCTCCGCATTTAAATCAGCCTATGTGGCAGCGAAACATGGTCTCACCGGCCTGACAAAAGCCGTTGCCTTGGAAGTTGCGACCCATGGCATAACGGTGAATTGCATTTCACCCGCTTATGTCTGGACACCGCTGGTCGAGTCACAAATTCCAGACACCATGGTGGCGCGCAATATGACCCGCGAACAGGTCATCAATGAAGTCATGCTGGAACGCCAACCCACCAAACAATTCGTCACGCCGGAACAAGTCGCAGGCTGCGCGGTCTTCTTGTGCTCGGAGGCAGCCACGCAGATGACAGGATCCAATCTGGTTGTCGACGGGGGCTGGACAGCTCAATAACGACCGTTTTTTCAATACTCTGTGCCACCTCATCGGGTGGCACGAGCAACCAGTCAGTTTGTTCATTCCTCATGCCCTTTCCCCCTTTGCTGCGGCGCTCCTCCCAAGACGAGAAATCGTCAGGGACAAAAATGAAATCCATCAATCTTGCTTTGCAAGGCGGCGGCGCGCATGGCGCCTTTACATGGGGTGTTCTGGATGCCCTGCTCGAAGACGGGCGGCTGGATGTCCAAGCCCTGACCGGCACCAGCGCCGGTGCCATGAATGCGGCGGTCTATGCAACGGGTTTGGCCGAAAACGGCCCCGAAGGGGCCCGCAAGGCGCTTTTGGATTTTTGGCGCGATGTCAGTCTTGACGGGCATATTCCGCCCGCCGCCCGCATGCTGCTGGACGTGATGATGGCCCCTTGGAAAATAGGCGCGGCGGCGGGACAAAGTGTCATGGAAGCATCGCGCAATGTGTTTTCTGCCTATGAACTCAATCCGCTCGACATCAATCCTTTGCGCAGCGTTGTTGAAAAACACGTCAATTTTAAAATGTTGCGCGAGACGCAAGGGCCCAATTTGTTCATTGCCGCCACAAGCGTGCATACGGGCAAATTACGGATTTTTAAACGCGCCGAATTAACCGCCGACATGCTGATGGCCTCCGCCGCTTTGCCGTTTTTATTCCGCGCTGTGGAGGTGGAAGGCGAGCCCTATTGGGACGGCGGCTTTATGGGCAATCCCGCATTGTTTCCTTTGTTTAACGAAAGCGATGTCAACGATATCGTGCTGGTGCAAATCAATCCGATCGAGCGCGATGATACGCCCGACAATGCGGTTGATATTATGGAGCGCGTCAACGAAATTACCTTTAATGCGCCGCTCTTGGGTGAATTACGCGCCATCGATTTTGTCAGCCGTCTGATTTCGAACGGCGCGCTCAAAGGCACGCATCACAAAGCCATCCGCATGCATCGCGTGGAAGCCCAAGACAAGCTCAATGCCTTTGGCACCGCCAGCAAATTGCAAGCAGACTGGGCCTTTTTTAGAAAATTGTTTGAAATTGGACGGGAAACCGCACAGGACTTTCTCTCGGCCCATTACGAGGATATCGGCAAGCGCCCAACCCTTGATCTGGCCAAGGCCATCGGCTGAGCCTCTGCGTTCAGGCGCGCGGATGGGTGGCGTCAAACACGGCCAGCAGCCGCGCCTGATCAACCTCCGTGTAAATTTGCGTTGTCGATAGCGAGGCATGGCCAAGCAGTTCTTGGATCGCGCGCAAATCCCCGCCACGGCTCAACAAATGCGTTGCGAATGAATGGCGCAGGGCATGCGGGGTTGCACTGGAAGGCAGGCCCAAGGCACCGCGCATTTCTTCAACGGCCAATTGAATCAAACGGGGTTTGAGCGGGCCACCGCGCACACCCCGAAACAACGGTTCTGCAGGGGGCAAAGAAAAGGGGCACAAAGCCAGATAATCGGCAATGGCCAGACGGACCGGTTCAATCACCGGCACCATGCGGGTTTTATTACCCTTGCCCGTAACCCTGACATGATCTTGACCATCCATCGGCGCTTGGGCACGCGTCAGCAACAAGGCTTCGGAAATCCGCAGACCACAGCCATACAGCAGGCTGATGACCGCCGCATCCCGCGCCAAGACCCAGGCCTCGCGCGGACTGCCCGCCAAAAGATCGGCGTCTGTCATTTGTCGCGCATGCCCCATGCTGATCGGTTTGGGGAGGCTTTTGCCCAATTTTGGCCCCCGCAACAAAGCGAGCGCAGACGCATCCACTTCACCCTCGCTTTCCAGATAGCGCAGAAAAGACCGGATGGCGGCCAATTGCCGCATCAAGGACCGGCTGCCAATCCCGCCCGCCCGCCGCTGCGCCATAAATTGACGCAAATCGGCTGCACTCAGTTTTTGCAGCATCATTTGGGGATTTTCTGATAAAAATTCACCAAATTGCCGGACATCCCGCCCATAAGCATCCAGAGACAGCGCCGACAATCGCCGTTCTGTGCCCAAATGGCGCAGCCACCGCATCAATTGGTTCTGTATGGGTAAAAGAGGCCCTGTGGTCATATCCCCCTTTTACAAGCGCGCGGGTTAAGAGAGAGTAAGGATACCGCCGGTTGATCTCGACATTTACGCCCGACCCGCCTAAGCGAGAAAGCATGTCCGATCTCTTTCAACCCTTGCCAGACCAGCCCCCCTCACCAGAGGCCGCATTGTCCACAGTGCCGGTGCTGCTGCCTTTGGCCTTGGACGAGGCGTTCAGCTATCGCAAGCCAGAGCCCATGTCGCTTCCGGCCGGAACCGTTGTGGCCGTGCCATTGGGAACCCGCGAAGCGGTGGGTGTGGTGTGGGACGAGGAGGCAAGTCCCGCCCCTTCAGGCAGTTTGAAATCCATTTTGCATCCGATGGATGCCCCGCCGCTGTCCGACAAGCTGCGCCGCTTCATTGATTGGGTCTCTCGCTACACGCTGGCGCCCAAGGGCATGGTGTTGCGCATGGCGCTGAACAAACCCGAAGCCGAACGGGTGGAGCGCCCGCGGCTGGCTGTCAGGCTTGCCGGATCGCAGCCCAAACGCCTGACACCCGCACGCCAGAAGGTTCTGGCCATCGCCGCGTCTGGCCTTGCTTATGCCAAACAGGCCCTTGCCGAAGAGGCAGGGGTCAGCACATCGGTGATCGACGGATTGATCGATGAAGGCACTTTGGAAACATTGGTGCTGGCCGCAGATCCAGTGGCCTTGCCGCCCGATCCCGATCATCACAAACCCGTGCTGTCCCCCGACCAGCAAAGCGCTGCCGATCAGTTGCAAAAAAAGGTTCAAGCGAAAAGTTTTTCTGTCAGCCTGCTGGAAGGCGTCACGGGGTCGGGGAAAACGGAAGTTTATTTCGAGGCGGTTGCCGAAGCCCTCAAGCAAGGGCAACAGATTTTGATTCTGGTGCCAGAAATTGCGCTGACCGCGTTATTTCTCGACCGGTTCGCACGCCGCTTTGGGACACGTCCGGCAGAATGGCATTCCAATCTGGCGGGACGCAAACGCGAGCGTGTCTATGCGGCGCTGGCATCGGGTGAAGCGCGGGTGGTGGCTGGCGCACGATCCGCCCTTTTTCTGCCCTATAGCAATTTGGGCCTGATCATCGTCGATGAAGAACATGAAGGCGCCTATAAGCAAGAAGACGGCGTGCATTACCATGCACGGGATATGGCCGTTGTCAGAGGCAAGATCGAGGATGCCAGTGTGATTCTGGCCTCGGCGACACCCTCGCTGGAAAGCCGCGTCAATGCCGCTCAAGGACGCTATACCCATCTTTTGCTGCCTGATCGTTATGGGGGCAGCGCCATGCCGCATATCGAGGCCATCGACATGCGACAACAACAACCAGACAAAGGGTTCTGGCTGTCCCCGCCGCTGGTCCACGCGATGCAGGAGACGTTGGAACGCGGCGAGCAATGCCTGCTCTATTTGAACCGCCGCGGCTATGCGCCTCTGACTTTGTGCCGCGGCTGCGGTCATCGCATGCAATGTCCCAATTGCAGCGCTTGGCTGGTCGAGCACCGTCATCGCCGCGCATTGATGTGTCATCATTGCGGCCATTTGGAACGCATGCCCGACACCTGCCCCTCTTGTCAGGCCAGTGATAAATTAGCGCCTTGCGGACCGGGTGTTGAACGGCTTGCCGAAGAAATGGCGACCCTTTTTCCCGACAAACGCTGCCTTGTTTTGTCCTCTGATATGCCGGGCGGCATGGAGCGCTTGCAACGCGAATTGCAGGAGATCGCCTCCGGTCAATGCGATATTATCATCGGCACACAATTGGTGGCCAAGGGGCATCATTTTCCGCAACTCTCGCTGGTCGGCGTGGTGGATGGGGATCTGGGATTGGTTTCAGGCGACCCGCGCGCCGCCGAACGCAGCTTTCAGGTTTTGCAACAGGTTTCAGGCCGTGCGGGCCGTGAGAAAACCAATGGCCGTGCCCTGATCCAGACCTATCAGCCTGACCATCCGGTGATCAAAGCCCTGCTGTCGGGCGACGCCACCCAATTCTACACCGCCGAACAGGCCATGCGCCAGCAGGCAGGCTTGCCGCCGTTCGGGCGCTTGGCCGCCTTGATTGTCACCTCACCCGACCGCAAACAGGCCGAGGAGATGGCGAGGCGCTTGGCGCGTCTGGCCGAACCGCCTCCCGAAGTGGTGGTTTTGGGACCGGCGGAAGCGCCCATTGCCAAATTGCGCAATCGCTACCGGTTTCGTCTTTTGGTCAAAACGTCACGGCAGTTTGATATTCAAACATGGATTCGCAGCTGGCTGGCACGCATGCCCAAAAACAACGGGCAATTGCGAATCACGGTCGATATTGACCCCTATAGTTTTTTCTGACCCGCGTCGGACCGCAGGAAGACTGGCTCACATGCACGAGATGAATGATTTTATGATCCGGCTGGGACTGGCCTTTCCGATCATCCAGGCGCCGATGGCTGGCGGCGTGACGACGGTTGAACTGGTGGCGGAAGTGGCAAAAGCCGGTGGGCTGGGATCGATCGGCGCCGCCTATCTGACGCCTGAAATCATCAAAATCAATGCGTCCGCGATCAGGGCCCGCACCAATGGCCCCTTTGCCATCAATCTATTTGTCGGGACGGATGATCCGGCCCCGACCCCAGCCGAAATCGCTTATACCTGCGACATTCTCAGGCCTTGGGCCGAAGCCTATGGGGTCGAACCCCCGAGCGCCCCATCGGCCCCCATCGCTCTTGACCGGCAGATCGAAGCGATGCTGGAGGTCTGCCCGCCTGTATTTTCCTTTACCTTCGGTCTTGCCTCTGAGGATCTGCTGAGCGCCTGCCGGAGCCGCCATATCCTAACCATGGGCACCGCCACCACACTGGAAGAGGTTGTGGCGCTGGAACAAAGCGGGGTGGATTGCATTTGTGTGCAGGGCATGGAAGCAGGCGGGCATCGCGGCACATTCTTGCGGCCTGTCGAAGAATCACTGATCGGGCTGATGTCTTTGCTGGGCATGGCGGTGCAAGCCACGTCTTTGCCGGTGATCGCGGCGGGCGGCATTATGAATGGTCAGGGCATCCGCGCCGTTCTGGATCTGGGCGCCAGCGCGGCAAGCCTCGGGACGGCCTTCATGGTCACCGATGAAGCCGGAACGCCCCCCGCCCATCAACATATGCTGGCTGAGGCGGATCCCCGCCCGACCGTTCTGACCCGTGCTTTTTCCGGACGGACCGCCCGCGGCATCACCAATCGCTTCCACGAACATGTCAGTCCCCATCAAAATCATTTGGTTCCCTTTCCCGCTCTCAATGACATGACACGGAAAATTCGACAGGCCGCAGGCCTTGCAGGCGACGCAGAAGCCTTGTCTTTGTGGGCAGGACAGGCCTATCCGCTGGTTCGTCCCATGGCGACAGCACACTTAATGGCCGCTTTGGTTACCGAGGCCCACCTATAAAGTCTGCAATACTGGCCAAAAGTCTTTCGAAAGTGGGGTCACACGGGATTGCCCCGCTCTATCCCCTGTGCTATTCGACCGTTCGCTGATGTTTTCCGATCTCATCCGGTCGGGTTTTTTTGTGTGCAAGGGCAACCCTGAACCAAAAATAAGCAAAACCTGCGGAGATCTGTTTCTTTTTTGAGATTTCAGATGTCCAAATGGGGGTTGGCAGTTCGCTGTCTCTTATAAACGATTGATAAAACGGAAAGATCACGAGTGGCTGAACATCAGGCGCATGTGTCGGGAGTGGCGGGTCGGTACGCCGCAGCATTACACGAACTGGCTGTCGAAGCCGGTGCGGTCGATACTATTTTAGCGGATTTACACGCCTTTGACCGCATGCTTGCGGAAAGTGCTGATTTGAGCCGCTTCATCAAAAGTCCCGTTTTTACGGCCGAAGAACAGACCAAAGTGCTCGGCGCTTTGCTCGAAAAGGCCGGAATCAAGGGCTTTGCAGCGAATTTTCTGAAACTCGTGGCCCAGCGTCGCCGCCTTTTTGCGGTCCAGGACATGGTTTCTGCTTATGCGGCCATAGTTGACAATTCCCGCGGTATTGTGCGGGCAACGGCAATTGTGGCAGAGACACCCTCGCAGGCGGTTCTCGATAGTATTAAGTCTGCTTTGAAGGATTTGGCCGGAGATAAAGCTGTCGTTGATGTGGCAGTGGATCCGGCAATTATCGGTGGTATTGTCGTGAAACTCGGCTCCAAAATGGTCGATGCGTCACTTCGTACTAAATTAAATGGTATTCGTATTGCGATGAAAGAGGTCGGTTGATGGATATCCGCGCCGCAGAAATCTCCGCGATTCTCAAGGAGCAAATCAAAAACTTCGGTTCAGAAGCCGAAGTCAGTGAAGTGGGCCAGGTGCTCTCGGTCGGGGACGGCATTGCCCGCGCCTACGGCCTCGACAACGTCCAAGCGGGCGAAATGGTCGAGTTCGAGAACGGCACCCGTGGCATGGCGTTGAACCTCGAGGCCGACAATGTCGGTATCGTGTTGTTCGGCTCCGACCGCGACATTAAAGAGGGTCAGACCGTTAAACGGACCAAGGCCATCGTGGACACCCCCGTTGGCAAGGGCCTTTTGGGTCGCGTTGTCGACGCCTTGGGTAATCCCATCGACGGCAAGGGCCCGATCAAAACCGACACGCGTATGCAGGTCGATGTGAAGGCCCCTGGCATTATTCCGCGCCAATCCGTGCATGAACCGATGGCCACCGGCCTGAAATCGGTCGATGCGCTGATCCCGATCGGCCGCGGCCAGCGCGAATTGATCATTGGTGACCGCCAAACCGGCAAAACCGCGATCGCGCTCGATACAATCTTGAACCAGAAAGCGATCAATAAATCGTCAGACGAGAGCCAGAAGCTCTACTGCGTTTACGTCGCGATCGGTCAGAAGCGTTCAACCGTTGCTCAATTCGTGAAAGTTCTCGAAGAGCAGGGCGCGCTTGAATATTCCATCATTGTCGCTGCGACGGCGTCCGATCCGGCCCCCATGCAGTTCTTGGCACCCTTCACAGGCTGCACAATGGGTGAATATTTCCGCGACAACGGCATGCATGCCGTGATTATTTATGACGATCTGTCGAAGCAGGCCGTGGCCTATCGCCAGATGTCCTTGTTGCTGCGTCGTCCGCCCGGCCGTGAAGCCTATCCCGGCGACGTGTTCTATCTCCACTCACGTTTGCTGGAGCGTTCCGCGAAGCTCAATAAGGACCTTGGTTCGGGCTCGCTCACCGCTCTTCCTGTGATTGAAACACAGGCAAACGACGTGTCTGCCTATATTCCGACCAATGTGATCTCGATCACCGATGGTCAGATCTTCTTGGAAACCGACTTGTTCTATCAAGGCATCCGCCCTGCTGTGAACGTCGGTCTGTCGGTGTCTCGCGTGGGATCCTCCGCTCAGACCAAGGCGATGAAGAAAGTGGCCGGCAAGATCAAGGGCGAGCTCGCCCAATATCGTGAAATGGCGGCTTTTGCCCAATTTGGCGGTGACTTGGATGCGACAACCCAGCGTTTGCTCAACCGCGGCGCACGTTTGACCGAACTTCTGAAGCAAGCGCAATTCTCGCCTTTGCAGATGGAAGAGCAGGTTTGCGTGATTTATGCCGGTGTGAACGGCTATCTCGACGGCCTCGCGGTCAATCGCGTGAAAGCCTTCGAAAATGGCTTGCTGGAAGTGTTGCACAGCAAACACGCCAAGCTCTTGGAAGCCATCCGCACCTCAAAGGATCTGAGCGACGAATCGGCTGCCGAGCTGAAGAGCACGGTGGATGCATTCGCAGCCAGCTTCGTCTGAGCAACGGGTATCGGACAGGCTAGCGGATAGAGGATCTCCATGGCGTCTCTTAAAGACCTGAGAAATCGGATCGCCTCGGTCAAGGCCACGCAGAAAATCACCAAGGCCATGCAAATGGTGGCTGCGGCAAAGCTGCGTCGGGCACAGGCTGCGGCGGAAGCCGCACGCCCTTATGCCCTGCGCATGAACAAGGTGTTGGCCAATGTCGGTGCGTCCGCTCAGGGCAATCCGTCAGCCTCGCCTTTGTTGATCGGCAATGGTCGTGACAAGACCCATCTGCTGATCGTTTGCACGGCAGAACGTGGTTTGTGCGGTGCTTTCAACTCATCCATCGCCCGCTTGGCGCGCGATAAGGCCAAAAGCCTGATGGAAGAAGGCAAGACCGTCAAAATCATTTGCGTCGGCAAGAAGGGTCAAGACCTTCTCAAGCGTCAATTTGACAAGCAGATCATTGATTTCATTGACCTGCGCGGCCTCAAAAACATTTCCTTCGCGGATGCGGATGGAATTGGTCAAAAGGTGATCAAATTGTTTGGCGCGGGAGAATTTGACGTTTGCACGTTGTTTTTCTCGCGGTTCCGCTCGGTGATCCAACAGTTTCCGACCGGTCTGCAGCTGATCCCCGCACAGATCCCGCAAGGCGACAATGTCGGCACGACCAGCTACACCTATGAGCCGGACGAAGAAGACATTCTCTCGACCCTGCTGCCACGTAATATTTCTACCCAAATTTACAGTGCGCTCCTCGAAAATGCAGCCTCCGAACAGGGAGCTCGCATGAGCGCAATGGATAATGCCACCCGCAATGCGGGTGAAATGATCAAAAAGCAGACGATGCAATATAACCGCACCCGTCAGGCAATGATCACCAAAGAACTGATCGAAATCATTTCGGGCGCAGAAGCGCTCTGACGAGACTGAAGCGAGGACAGACAACCATGGCCAACACTTCTTCAAAGCCAACCGGCCGCATTACCCAGGTGATCGGCGCCGTTGTGGACGTGAAGTTCGACGGACATATGCCGGAAATTCTCAATGCGCTGGAGACCACGAATAATGGCCACCGCCTTGTGCTCGAAGTTGCCCAGCATTTGGGTGAACATTCGGTGCGCACGATCGCCATGGACGTGACCGAAGGTCTGATCCGCGGTCAGGAAGTCAAGGACACCGGCGCTCCGATTGCCGTGCCTGTTGGTCGTGGCACTTTGGGCCGCATCATCAACGTCATCGGCGAGCCGGTCGACGAAGCCGGTCCTGTTCAAAATGACGGCTTGCGCCCCATCCATGCATTAGCCCCGACCTATGCCGAACAGTCCACAGAAGCGCAGATCTTGGAAACCGGTATTAAGGTTGTGGATCTTCTGGCTCCTTACGCCAAAGGCGGTAAAATCGGCCTCTTCGGTGGTGCGGGCGTGGGCAAAACAGTTTTGATCATGGAATTGATCAACAATATTGCGAAAGCCCATGGTGGTTATTCCGTGTTTGCGGGCGTGGGTGAACGCACCCGCGAAGGCAACGATCTCTATCATGAAATGATCGAATCCGGCGTGAACAAGCATGGCGGCGGCGAAGGCTCCAAATGCGCGCTCGTTTACGGCCAGATGAACGAGCCTCCCGGTGCCCGTGCACGTGTGGCTTTGACCGGTCTGACCATTGCTGAACAGTTCCGTGACGAGGGTCAGGACGTGTTGTTCTTCGTGGATAACATCTTCCGCTTCACACAGGCTGGTTCGGAAGTGTCCGCGCTGCTCGGCCGTATTCCTTCTGCCGTGGGTTATCAGCCCACACTGGCAACCGATATGGGCGCCTTGCAGGAGCGCATCACCACGACAACCAAAGGCTCGATCACCTCGGTGCAGGCGATTTACGTCCCCGCCGACGATTTGACCGATCCGGCTCCGGCCACCTCCTTCGCCCATTTGGACGCAACCACCGTGTTGTCGCGCTCCATTGCTGAAAAGGGCATTTATCCTGCTGTGGATCCTTTGGACTCCACCTCGCGTATGCTCGACCCACGCATCGTCGGTGAAGAGCATTACGCTGTTGCCCGTTCGGTGCAGTCCTTGCTGCAGCGTTACAAGTCCTTGCAAGACATCATCGCCATTCTCGGCATGGATGAATTGTCTGAAGAAGACAAACTCACAGTGGCACGCGCCCGCAAGATCGAACGCTTCTTGTCCCAGCCGTTCCATGTGGCGGAAGTGTTCACCGGTTCACCGGGCAAGCTTGTCTCGCTCGCCGACACCGTGAAGAGCTTCAAGGGTCTCATCGAGGGCCAGTATGATCATCTTCCCGAAGCCGCCTTCTACATGGTCGGCACCATCGAGGAAGCCATCGAAAAAGCCGCTAAGCTGCAGGCTGCAGCGTAATTCTGGCGAGCTGAGAGGACAGGCGCATGGCCACCTTTTCTTTTGAACTGGTTTCACCCGAACGCCTCTTGTTTTCTGGTGAAGTGAATTCGGTTGTGGTGCCCGGTACTGAGGGCACTCTGACTGTTCTCGCCCAGCACGAACCCTTCATGACGAGCATCCGCCCCGGGATTATCACCATCACCCAGGCGGACGGGCATCATGAACAGCATTTTATCCGTGGCGGCTTCTGTGATGTCGCATCGGAAGGCCTGACTATTCTGGCTGAACAAGCCATTCCCGTGAAAGACGTGTCGGAAGACGTGCTCAATCACGAAGTGGAACTGGCAGAAGCAGAATTTGAGGCATCTCAAAACCCGGAGGAGCGCAGGGCAGCGGCTGAAAAATTGGCGCAGATCATTGAACTGCGTCACATCCCGTTGCCCTGGTAAAAATGACTGCCTCTATGCAACTGTGAGATTTCATTCAAAAGCCGCCGAAAGGCGGCTTTTTTTATAACCTCCCGCTCACGCGACAAGCCTCGCTTCCTCTTCTTCCAACACGGCCTTAAAGGGACCATGAAACAAACCCACGCCCTCCGACTGGACTGGCTTGATCAAGCGCGCGGCATCGCGCTGCTTGCCATGACCTGTTATCATTTCACATGGGATTTGTTTTCCCTTGGTCTGACCGACCTCAATCCCGTCAGCACGATATGGCTTGCGTGGTCGGCCAAAAGCATCGCAGCGACGTTTTTGCTGTTGAGCGGCCTGTCTTTGGCTTTGGCGCATCAAAGCCGCATCCTGTGGCGCAAGGTTCTTGTGCGCAGCCTCACGCTCGGAGGCGCCGCCAGTTTGGTGAGCCTTGGCAGCTATTTTCTTTTCCCCGCCTCCTGGATTGCATTCGGAATATTACACCATATGGCTTTGGCGGGTGTTGTTGGTTTGCTGTTTTTGCGTCTGCCGCCCTTTGCGCTGATCGGCTTGGCTCTTTTGTGTTTGCTACTGCCCGACTTTGCCAAGCATGACGTGTTCAATAGCGCGCCATGGCTGTTTTTGGGGCTCTCGACCATCATCGCCCCGGCCAATGATTATGTGCCTTTGTTGCCTTGGTTCGGTTTTGTCCTGCTGGGCATGGCACTGCCCAAGCTCTGGCCCGTTCTGCAACATCACAGCCCCGCGCCTCAAACAAGCCGTCCACTAAGACTGATCGGATTGATGGGGCGTCATAGCCTGATCTATTATCTGATCCATCAACCCGTCTTGTTGGGGCTTCTCAATCTCTTGATCGCCGTGGGTGTGTTGATGCCCGCCGCGACCACCCGTGCGGATTTCACACAGGCCTGCGAACGCGATTGCAGCTTCGATCAGGGCGATGAAGCCCTGTGCCGCCGCATTTGCCAATGCATCTATGAAGAGGTGCAGAAAACACCAAACCTGCTCAGCACCGCGCCCGCAGACATGACGGCTGATCAGGAACAAAAGCTGCGTTCCGCCATCAAACAATGCCGATAAGAGCGGCCCTTAACCGTTCAGCATATCAATGACATGGCGGACCACATCGCCCCGATGCAACAAATCGAAATGTTCGTTGATCGTATCCAAGGGCCCCGTGCTGGTCATCAATGACTGCACCGGCAAACGGCCTGAGCGATAGAGCTCGATATAATGGGGAATGTCGCGGCTCGGCACACAACTGCCCATATAGCTGCCACGCACCTGACGCTCTTCGGCCACCATCATCACCGCGGGCAGGCTAACACGCGAGTCAGGATGGGGCAGTCCGCCGGTTGCGCTGATACCGCCGCGGCGTGTCATGGCAAAGGCATTTTCAAAGGCTTTGACAGAGCCCGCCAATTCAATCGCGGCATCCACGCCACCGCCTGTCACATCACGGATTTGCTGGACACAATCGGGGTCTTGGGCATTGAACACATGCGTGGCACCCAGTGTCTGCGCAAATTGTAATTTGCGATCATCCAAATCAACCGCCACCACTTTGCTGGCCCCGCAGGCCACCGCACCCAAAATCGCAGACAGACCAACCCCGCCCAGACCGATCACGGCGACCGACTGCCCCGCCCGCACATCACAGGTATTCATCACCGCCCCCACACCGGTCATGACGGCACAGCCAAACAGCGCGGCATGGGTGAGCGGAATATCATCGCCAATTTTGACAATGGAACGGCGCGAGACCACCGAATATTCGGAAAAGGCGCAGACGCCGCAATGATGGTTCACAACCCCATCATCACAGGTGATCCGGCTGGCACCCGACAACAACCGTCCCTGCCCATTGGCAAGATTGCCCGGTTCACACAAGGCGGCACGCCCGTCAATGCACATGGCGCAATGGCCGCAAGTGGGCACAAAGGACATCACCACATGATCACCGCGTTTCAAATCGGTGACATGGGATCCGCATTCTTCGACAATCGCCGAGGCTTCATGGCCCAAAGCCAAAGGGGTGGGGCGCGGCCTGTCACCATTGATCACCGACAGATCGGAATGGCACAAACCCGCCGCCGCAATCCTGACCAGCACTTCATCGGGCCCGGGAGGTGCCAAAGTAATGGTTTCAATATGGAGCGGCTTGGATTGCGCGTAAGGATAGGACAAACCCGATTGTTTCAAAATTGCTGCCCGCACACGCATGCCCGCCTCCTCCGCTCTTTGGTCCCTTTAGCTGCGGGACATTTTCATCTGATGCCGTTTTTCGGCAATAATATTCCACAAGATGCCCGATACGATAAAAGCTGACCCGACAAAAACAAGAGGGTCGAGCTGCTCGCCATATAAAAAATAGCCGACAAAGGCGATCAGAGGAATGCGCAGAAAATCCAGCGGCACCACCACAATGGCATCCCCTGCCCGAAAGGCATTGGTCAGGCACATATGGCCGGTCAGGCCCACCAGACAGACCCCCAACACCGCGAATGTATCCGCCCAATCCAGTTTGAGAAAAAACTGGAAACTCCCCGAAAAATAAACACCGACCAGCGCCAAGGGCAATTGAACGGCATTCATGATGAACAAAATGGCATAGGTCATATCGCTCTTGGTCAGCATTTTTTGTGTGACAATCGAAATGCTGAAACAAAGCGCGGCTGACAAAATCACCAGCGTGCTGATCTGGAAGGTTTCAACACCGGGTTGAATGATCACCAACACGCCGATAAAGCCCAACACAACCGCAGCAATCCGCGCCACAGTGAGACGCTCGCCCAACAGCACAACAGCCATGACACTGACCCAGGCGGGCGCTGTAAACTCCAGAGCAAAGACCGTGGCCAAGGGCAATAAGGTCAGTGACAAGGCCCATAAATAGGTCGCGAGAAAATGCACGCCGTTGCGCAAAGCATGCAGGCCCAAGCGCTCGGTCCGGATCTGGCGGCGCAGAGGCGCATGAATCAACGCCATGCAAGACAGAATGATCACGCCCGACAAATTGCGGATGGTCAAAATTTCCATCAATGCCAATTTATACGACAACTGCCTGACCGAAACGGCCATGACGGAAAACGACACCAAGGTGCCGCACATCCAAAAGATGACAGGAAGAATGGGGGGCGCGAGGCGTTGCGACGACATCCGTGACTCAAACGCGCGGGCAGGCATCAAAGGGCAAAGACACAGACAAGCCCGCAGCGGTTTTAACCAGCATCATCCATCCCTCACATTCACAGGCCTTGGTCGCCCAAGGCCGATTATTCTTGAACCATATTGGAACACGATGACACACAAAGATAGCCCGCAAAGTCTGGGCAGGCATGCCGGATTGATCAGCCCTGACATTGGCGTCCCGGAAGGGATTCGAACCCCTGACCTACGGTTTAGGAAACCGTTGCTCTATCCTGCTGAGCTACCGGGACCGCTCGCGCCCGCGATAGCATAAAGTGCTTGCAAGAGCCAGCATCGGAAAGGGACGCGGGTTTCAAAAAAACCGCGTGAGGGCGAAAAGGGCCTGCGCCTTTTCGGCATCAACCCAAAAGGCACCATTCTCTTGGGGGAGGCTTGCCTTCCCTGCTCGGCTTTGGCTAGGTTGAATGCCTGTTTCATGGGACGGGATCCTGGATCGTGACCTTTTGTGTGCCAATAAACGGGTTTTTTTCGGCTGTTCGGGAAAAAGGCACCTTTTTCCGGCGGATGGCCGGTCTTGGTCTGATCCTGCTCAGCCTTTCAGCCTGTGCCAAGCGCGCTGATAGTCCGACACCCTCGATCCCGAGCGGAGCGCCCTATAGCACGGTCACACCCTTTCTAAGCGAGCGCGACCGCTTGCTGATAGCCTTCGGCGGGGCCTATCAGAACCAAGCCGTGCAAAGCCGTCTGGAGACCATTCTTGCGCGTTTGCTGGCGCATGCGCCCGCATTGAACCGGTCGTTTCGCCTCACTCTTCTCAATAGCCCGACCCCCAATGCTTTTGCTTTGGAAGACGGTGACATTTTTATCAGCCGCGGCCTTGTGGCCATGAGCAATGATCCCGCGGAAATTGCCGCCGTCATGGCGCATGAATTGTCGCATGTGCTGTTGCAGCACCGCCAACAACGGGAAGTGGCGGCCCGACAAGTGTCTCAGCAGATCAAAGAGATGGAACCGCTCCTGCAAAGCCAGTCTCTGGAACGGATCGAGGCGCGGGGCTTGATGACGCTTGCCAGCTTTTCGCGCGCGCAGGAAACAGAGGCGGATCTTTCGGGCGTCCGCATGATGGCGCAGGCAGGCTATGATCCCTTTGCCGCCGCGCATATTCTGAAAACATTGGGACGGGATACGGCCCTGCGCGGGCGGCTATTCGGTGATTTCGATTATCAGAAAAACCATTTCCTGTTTTCCCACCCCACGACACCCGAACGCATCACGCGTGTCTTGCAAGAAGGTCGGCAGTTGCCAGCACCGCCCACGCCGGACAGCGAACGCGACGCATGGCTCCTGTCCCTGCAAGACATGATCTATGGCGATGATCCCGTACAAGGGCTTGTCCGCGGTCGCCATTTCACCCATCCCGCCCTCAATATCAGTTTTTCGGCGCCTGATACCTTTGTGCTCGACAACAGTGCCAAGGCTTTGGTCGGCGTTTTGCCCGGACGACCCGTGGCCCTGCGGTTTGACCAGATTGCACGTGGCGAGCACAGTGCCAGCAGCGCGTTGCAATCCGGCTGGATCGACAATACCAGTCTGGGGCCGATCGAAGCCATGACGGTCAACGGTCTTGAGGCAGCCACCACCATCGCCAGCGGGCGGGATTGGCGCTTCCGGTTGGCAGCCATTGTCAAAGACGATAAAATCTATCGCTTTATCTTTGCGGCCAATCCTCTGACAGGGGATCTGGATGGCCTGTTCCGCCAATCCATTGCGAGTTTCCGCATCTTACGGCCCGAAGAAAGCCTGCAGATCAGGCCCTTGCGCCTGAAAATCGTCTTGGCAAAAACCGGAGACACCGCGGAGAGTCTGGCCGCGCAATCCTCTCTCAACGATCATGCGCAGGAGCGCTTTTATATGATCAACGGATTGGATCATGGACCGATCCAAATCGGCCGTCCGTATAAAATCATCAGTGAATAGAGAGCCAACGCCCAAATCCATCCGAAAAACGAAAAGAAAAAAGGCCCGAACATCGGGCCTTGATCTTGAGCTTAAAAAGGAATGGATGCTGACGGGCTCAGGCTGCTTCAGCCTCGCCGCCCTCTTCCGTATCCTCATCCGCCTCGACTTCGACCTCGGCTTCCGTGGCCTTGGCACGACGGGGTGATTTCGCCAATTGGGCTTCAATCATTTTCACGGCTTCGGGCTCGGTGACTTTATGGGCCGCGGCCAATTCACGCACCATGCGATCCAAAGCGGCTTCATAAAGCTGGCGCTCGGAATAAGACTGCTCGGGCTGGGCCTCGGAGCGGTAAAGATCGCGCACCACTTCCGCAATCGACACGAGATCGCCGGAATTGATCTTGGCTTCATATTCCTGCGCCCGACGCGACCACATGGTCCGTTTAATCCGCGCACGACCGGCAATCGTATCCAGAGCACGGGTCAAAATGCCGCTTTCGGCCAATTTCCGCATGCCAACCTGCGATGCTTTGGCGGTGGGCACCCGCAAGGTCATTTTGTCTTTTTCAAAGCTGATAACGAATAATTCCAGTTTGAAACCGGCCACTTCCTGCTCTTCGATGGCGGTGATGGTTCCAACCCCATGGGCCGGATAAACAACGGACTCACCAGTCTTGAAACCCTGACGTTGGGTCGATTTCTTTGCACTCGTCATAATATCGTTATACTCCGCGGTCGGCAGCCATGCAGCTGGGCAGGATGAGGGCCGGCTTATTGAAAAGCCTTGTTATTTTGGTTGATCAATCCAACAAAAAACCTTTGCCGCTTCCTAGCTCAAAAATGGGCCGGAGGAAGACGCGGGTCAGACTTTCCATGGGCGGAAACCAAGAATATCGCCCTGTATAACAGAAAAAATCACCAATTTCAAAGACAAAGGCGGGGTCAGCATGAAAATGATTCGCATGCCTGACGTGCAAAAATGTTAAATTTAGAACGAGGAGTGCTTTAGTCGCCCTGACCCGGCTCGGTTGAGAAATATTTTTCCAACTTGCCTTCTTCCCCGTCATGCTCTTTGGCCTCGGGCAAGGGATCGCGCTTGATCGTCACATTCGGCCAGCTTTTGGCATAATCGGCATTCAGCTTCAGCCAGCTTTCAAGACCCTTTTCGGTATCGGGCTTGATCGCTTCCGCCGGACATTCGGGCTCGCAGACGCCACAATCAATACATTCGTCAGGATGAATGACGAGCATATTTTCGCCTTCATAGAAACAATCGACCGGACAGACCTCGACGCAGTCCATATATTTACATTTGATGCAATTTTCGACGACAACATAGGTCATCGGTGTCTCCTATATCCGCTACGTCTCGGCAGGCTTATACCTGAACCTGCTCTAATCAGTTTGATTGTGCGATGCAAGAGAAAGTCTTTCTCTTTCTTTGCCTCATGACTTGGTCTTTTTGACTGTTTAACGCGGCTTTTCGCTGGAAAGACGCTCGTAAAGTTCTGCCATATCGTGTGCCGAACCCCGTTTTTCCGGCAAATCAAGCAAGCGCACCACTTCCGTGGCATGGGGCAGGGTCAGCGTCAAAACATCGCCCGGCACAATCTTCCGGTCTGGCTTGGACACACGCTGTCCGTTCAACCGCACGCGTCCCCGCTGGATCAATTCCGCGGCCAAAGTCCGTGTTTTGACAAAGCGCGCATAGACCAAAAACTTGTCGAGACGCTGACGCTCGTCATCACCGCTTTCATCACCCTGTCGTCCTGATGAAGGTTTGCGTGCCGCCATAAAGCCTAGCTTTTATCCTGATCGGAACCACCCTGCATCTGCGCTTTCAAGGCCAGCAACTTGGCGAAAGGTGAATTGGGATCGGGTTCCTGATTGCTTTGCTTGCGCGGCTGGTCCTGCCAGCTGGACATCGGGCGGTCCCGGCCGGACTGACGCTGATTTTTACCGCCGCGTTCCTGCGACCCGCGCTCGCCCTGCGGCTTGCCGTCATGGCCTTTGTGATCGCTGCGTTTCGGCCGGAAGGAGCGCCCTTCACCTGCCTCGGATTTTCCACCCTCCCCGCCTTGCGGACGCGCTTTGAAGGCCGGACGGTCACGGCGCGGTGACGCGCCCTCTTTTTTCTCTTCGGGTGATGACGTGTCGGTCGAGGGTGTTGACCCAGCGCCTTTGTGGCGACCCTTATGTCGGTCTTGTCCCTGATGACGGGGCCGGTGCTGGCGCTGCTGACGCCAGATCTCGATCTCTGCCTCCTCAGCCACCACCGCCTCTGGAACCGCAGCGTCGGCAGCACCGGCCTCCGGCGCAAGCGTGTCAGCGGATGGTTCAGCGGGTGTTTCAGACAGACTGTCTGACGCCACAACCTGTGCCTCGCCAGAGGTTTGTTCGGTTTGTTCTGGCTCTTCTGCTGCTGGTGCAGGCGTTTGGTCTGTTTGTTCAGGGGCTTCGGACGCTGGTTCAGCGCTTGTTTGCGCAACAGCCGATACCTCTTCCATCGGTGCCAAGGGCACCAGCGCTTTGGTAATGGCCGGACCGGTGCGTTTGGTCATGACATAGCCAAGGGCCCGTAAAATTTCGGAAAAATCCTCGCCCGCACATCCACACAAAGAGGTCATGGCAGTGGTGACGACAAAACCGTCCCCATCCGCTGCTCCGGCAGGGGGTTCGCCGCCCGTCAGGCCCGGACGATATTGGATGGCTGGCCGGATCAAATCCGCCAAACGCTCGAGAATATCGACCCGCACCGCGCGCTGGCCGCACAAACGGAACCCGGCCATACGGTACAAATCCGGCCCCAAAGCCGCATCCGCCGGAATAGAGGTGCGACCGGAATAGGCCAGATGCAAGATTTCTTCGAGTTTGGCGTGATCGAGATCGGGGTGATGCAGCGCCCATAATTGCGCCACAAGCGCGCGTGGCGCCGGTTTCAGCAAAGCCGGTACCGTCAAATGGAACGCTCCAAAACGGACCCCCAAGGCGCGCAAGGCGGCCCTGTCGGCCTGTTCCAATGTTTTGACTTCATCCGCGACTTTTGTGCGATCGAGAACGCCCAAGCTTTCATAGACCTGATAGGCAATGCCGCGGGCAATACCGGTCAGGCTTTCCGCGCTTTCCAAGGCCTGAAGCGGTCCCAGCAGTTTGGCGATATGCGCCTTCAGCCAGGTTTGCAGCCGGGCCTCGACCCCCTCACGCGGGGCACCGGCCAATTGCTCATCCGCCAAGAGACGGATTTGCGGTTCCAGCACCCTTTCGCCGGATGTGATGCGGGCCACCACTTCCCCGAGCCAACGCAATGCGCCATCCTGCGCCAAAGCGAAGGCATCATCCACACCGTTGATCACCCTTTGGGCACGGTTGTCGAATTCCTGCGCCAGAGCCTTGGTCGCTGTGGCCCGCAAGGCTTTGGCCTCGGTTCCGCCGGCTTGCGGATCGGGCACAAATTGAAAGCCTTGCAAATGGCCAATGACATGACCTTCGACCGTAACTTCGCCCGTTGCTGATATTTCCGCTTCTAACATTGCATTCTCTCTCAGGCGGCGCATCAAAACACTTGTGCGCCGATCCACAAAACGTTGCGTCAACCGCTCATGCAAAGCATCTGACACCTTGTCCTCTACCTGACGCGTCACGCCCTGCCAATGGGCAGGATCAACAAGCCAGTCAGGTCTTTGTGCAATAAATGTCAGTGTTCGTACATGGGCGATACGGGTTGAAAGCGTATCCAGATCGCCGTCAACCCTGTCTACTTCCGCGACGCGCGCCTTGAACCAGTCGGTTTTCAAACGCCCGAAGTCTCGTAATTGCCGATATAATGTTTCAATTAGATCAGCATGCATCTGCGGGGAAACCCGCCGATAATCAGGAATTTGGCACAATCCCCACAATTTTTCGACTGCCGCACGCCCCTGAACCTGTTTTTTGATATCCGCATGGCGGGATAAGGCATCGAGCACCAGATAATCATCGGCAGGCTGGGCAGGCTCCAAACCCTCTTCGCGGGGCGGTTGCTCAAGCGAGGCCAACAAGCTTTCGATAGACCGAAAATCGAGGTCAGCATTGCGCCACTGCAAGGTCTGGACGGCATCAAATTGATGATTTTCCAGCGCATCGACCAATTCGGGATCAAAAGGATCGCAGCGTCCCGTGGTCCCGAAAGTGCCATCGCGCATATAACGGCCGGCGCGACCGGCAATCTGGCCAAATTCTGACGGATATAACCAGCGATGCCGTCGTCCGTCGAATTTTCGCGAACTGGCAAAGGCCACATGGTCCACATCGAGATTGAGCCCCATGCCGATGGCATCGGTGGCGACCAAATAATCCACTTCGCCCGATTGATAGAGTTCGACCTGCGCATTGCGGGTGCGCGGCGACAAAGCGCCCAACACAACGGCGGCGCCGCCGCGTTGCCGCCGCATCAATTCGGCGACCGCATAAACCTCCTCGGCGGAAAAAGCGACAATGGCCGAACGGCGCGGCAACCGCATGACTTTCACATCCCCCGCATAGGTCAATTGCGACAAGCGGGGCCGCGTCATGACATGCAGGCCCGGCAAAAGAGACGTCAAAACGGGCCGCATGGTTTCAGAGCCGATCAGCAATGTTTCCTCGCGGCCGCGCATATTGAGCAAGCGGTCGGTAAACACATGGCCGCGGTCAAAATCCGCCGCCAGCTGAATTTCATCAATGGCCACAAAGGGAAGCTGCAAATCCTCCGGCATGGCTTCGACCGTTGCCACCCAATAACGGGCATTGGGCGGTTTGATTTTTTCCTCACCCGTCACCAAGGCCACGGCATGAAGCCCTGCCCGATCAACCAGACGACCATAGACTTCACGCGCCAGAAGCCGCAGCGGCAGGCCGATCAAACCACCGCCATGCGCCAGCATCCGCTCGATCGCATAATGGGTTTTTCCGGTATTGGTGGGGCCGAGGACAGCCACCACACCGCGCGCGCGCAAACTGGGCATCAACGGAGGGGGCATCCAGAAAAACCTTCACAAAATCCAAAAAGCCTTGAAAAAAACCAGCCGGATAGGGGCGAAACAAAGCCGAGATAGAGAGAACAAATCCAATATAGGGCGGCAGAAGGGATTTGGACAGGATAGGCCCGCCTTTTCAGGGCAAAACAAACCGCCATCCAAAGCTTTCTTGCCCCGCTTTGCCCCTCAAGGCTGTTTGGGCGCATCCGCAGGCGGCTGGGCGGCAGGCAGCGGATCGCCCGCGACCGCGCCAAAACGCGTGGCCTCGATTTCCAACCCGCCGATCATGGTTTTGACATAGATGCGCAGCGGCACCAAAGCGCGGGTGCCGGGCACCAGCCCCAGCCAAATCTCGATGTCCTTGTTCTCGCGCATGAATTCCACCGCCGGCCGGTTCATGCGATGGCCCGACACGGGGATATAACGCACGGAACAGACCAGTACAGGACCATTAAAGCCCAATATTTTCAACGGCTTGGTCTCTTTATAGGTGAGCGCGATATCAAAGCGCCCCACCCCGTCAAACACCGGCAAGGTGCGGTTGCACACCGCGGGATCAGGCGAGCCTCCGCGTTGGCCCTGCAAAAAGATCGTCGCGCCGATGGGATCAACGACATTGCGCCGATGGCTCTCCTCGACCGGCACGCGGTCATCGCGCGGGATCAGCGGCGGATCGATTTTGACCTGCGACACCGTGCCGCCCACCAAACCCATCCGCAACAAAAAGGCGTTTTTTTGTCCTGTAAAATCAAGACCATGGCTTGTCGGCACCACGCGCGTGCCGACCTGCGCACCCATGGAAAAGGCCTCCGCCGATGTCCCCGTCAGCCAACCCGCCATGCCGGTGGCGCGCGCCCTGACGGTCAGGCGGTACTGGCCGCTGCCCAGATCCCCTTGCGCCTGCGCCACGCCGATGCCGATATCGAGCAGGCTGATGCGGTAATCGATTTCCAGCGGCGCGCCCAATTTGCGGTTGGTGAACTGAAAAGCAGCGTCACTTGACCCCGAAACAAGCAGAAAAACCCCGAAACAGAACGACAAAGCGGTCTTTTTGCCGCAAAACACTGTTCTATCCCTGTTATTCTGTGGCAAAACCGGTCCTATGGGGTGATCGTCCGAATCTGGAGCGCGCATAAAATTAGCTGATTTGTGAATCCGTGTCGCGCTTTGACTTGACGCTGTGGTGATCCTCCCCTATAGACCCTCATCCTCCGGCATGACTTGGGATCTGTCTGCCCCTTTGGGCGCGTGGATTTTTGGTTGGTGGCCGAAACCGTTTTTGAATTTGATCGAGCAATAAGGAAGACACCCATGGCACGCCGTTGCGAATTGACGGGAAAAGCCGTCCAGAGCGGCAATCTGGTAAGCCACTCGAACCGCAAGACCAAGCGCCGCTTCTTGCCCAACCTGTGCAATGTGACCTTGCAGTCTGATCTGCTGGCACGCTCCGTGCGGTTGCGCGTTTCGGCCAATGCGCTGCGCACCGTTGAACATCGCGGTGGTTTGGATTCGTTCCTGATCAAGGCTTCGGAAACCGATTTGTCGCAAGGCGCACGCGTCTTGAAGCGCGAAATCGACAAGAAGCATGCGGAAGCCGCTGCCCACGCCTAATCAGCTGGCCCGCTTTTAAAATTCAAACCCGTCTGACCATGGTCAGGCGGGTTTTTTGTTGTGCCCCCCTTCATTTCTTGTCTTTGTTGCCCATTTGAGCTAGACTGTTTCCATAATCAGGAGAAAATGAGATGACCACCAATGCATTTGTGCGTGCCCGCATTGATGGCGCAATCAAGCAAGAGGCTGAGGCTGTTCTTGATTATTTCGGATTGACCGTATCCGATGCCGTGCGGATGACGCTCACCCGTATCGCCCGCGAAAAAGGATTGCCGTTCGAACTCAAAATACCGAATGCCGAAACCCAAGACGCCATGCGGGAAGCACGCGCCCTGCTGATCCAGCGAAACAAAGGCTTTTCATCGGGGCAGGATTTGATCAATGCCCTCGATAAAAAAGCCCACTGACGCAAAACGCGCGGTACGACCGCGCTCCTGCGATTTTACAAAGCACTTCAAAAAAGACTGGGAGCGTCTTTCGCGCTCAGGCCGCTTTGACATGCCGCGTTTGAAGGAAGTCATGCTCTTGCTGGTGGCCAATGACCAAGCTTTGGGACCGGAATGGCTGGACCACCCGCTGAAGGGGGAATGGAACGGCTATCGTGAATGTCATATCGGCGGTGATTTTTTGCTCATTTACCAGATTGAAAATGAGCAGGTGATTTTTGTCAGAGCGGGCACACATGCTGATTTGTTTGAGTGAGATATTGAAACAATCATTTATGTGCTGGATTTTAATACCGAAACTATTCAGGCAAGCGAGGTGAGGCGGGTTTTTGTTAAGTCCTTCAGGGACGCAGCCTGCTGCCATTGACTGTTTCTGAAATAATGCTGCTATGCTTACGCAAGGCCGCACGCAAATTTTTTGTAGGTGCCTGTCACAGCGTCTTTGCGAGGCGCGAAGCGCCGTGGCAATCCAGACAGAACCGTTGCTGATGGCAGATATGGCGCAGATAGCTGAGCCGTGTTGCGCTTCCGCGTCATCAACAACAAGGCCTGTCTGGATCGCGTCGCTTCGCTCGCGATGACGCAATGAGGGCATCACACCATGATTGATGGCGAGGATGTGACGAGGGTGCGATAGATATACGCCAGCCTCACGCCACTCTTCTGCGGGTGCGCGTCTTTGCTTGTTTGACAGGAGCTTTGTCGTCAAACAATTCGGCCAATTTTTCGGTCATGGCGCCGCCGCGTTCTTCGGCATCGACAATCGTCACCGCGCGGCGGTAATAGCGCGTCACATCATGGCCGATGCCGATGGCAAGCAATTCGACGGGCGAGCGGGTTTCGATCTCTTCAATAACATGGCGCAAATGCCGTTCGAGATAATTACCAGCGTTAACCGACAGAGTGGAAAAATGAACCTTTAAAGCCCTACCTGAAACCGCACCCATAATACTGGGTATTACTCTTGTTCATCCTCTAAACGCAATCGCCGAGCTGTGAGTGTCTCGTCTTCATATTTCCAATAATCACTGCCACTTAAAGCTGACCATTTGTAGCCCATTGCCTGAATAGCAACCAATGCTGCTTTGCTGGGTGACATAATTTTATTTTGGAAATCAACCTCACCATTAGCAACAACAGTACAAGTCACGGAATCATCTTTAATGAACACGAGTCTTGCACCAACTGGTATGTTGAGTTCGCTGAATTTTAGCCTTGAACGTCTATCTTGTGTCGCTGCTGCTTTTTGCAAGGCTTGAACATCACTCGCATCAACGACGACATCATTTTTTGGTGTAATATCTTTTGGGTTTGCGAGCATTATTGCTGCACGGACTTGGTTTGCATCAACGCGGAAAAATTCACGATTATTTCGCACACGTTTATCCGCGAAGGCTAAATGAAGATGCGCTTCAACATGCGCGCAATCTGCTACCTCGCCAGCAAAGAAACATTGGAATGGCAAAGGAATACTCGTGTTGTCCAGCTCCTTAATGCGCTGCTCAACACTGGTTGTTGTTCGGCCAATCTTTATTAGTCCGTCCATTGCTTCGTTTGTTAAAATATAAATAATCTGAGCCATTATTGCACCACAGTCCAGAGTCACATTTTAATATTAACTTGACGCAAATTACTAAAAGTAATGAGATTACTATTAATACTTAATGGCCTAAATTTGATCATCTAATAAGGATGGTGACACATCCAATTTAAACACACGCCCTCACCGCCCGCCGGTTTTTTTCGTCGGTGCTTTGTCGTCAAACAATTCGGCCAATTTTTCGGTCATGGCGCCGCCGAGTTCTTCGGCATCCACAATCGTCACCGCGCGGCGGTAATAGCGCGTCACATCATGGCCGATGCCGATGGCGAGCAATTCGACGGGCGAGCGGGTTTCGATCTCTTCAATCACATGGCGCAAATGCCGTTCGAGATAATTGCCCGCATTGACCGACAGCGTGGAATCATCCACCGGCGCACCGTCGGAAATCACCATCATGATGCGGCGCTGCTCGGGCCGACCCAACAGACGCTGATGCGCCCAGTCCAGCGCCTCGCCGTCGATGTTCTCCTTGAGCAAGCCTTCGCGCATCATCAGCCCGAGATTTTTGCGCGCACGCCGCCATGGCGCATCGGCTGATTTATAGACGATATGGCGCAGATCATTGAGCCGCCCGGGCAGAGCGGGTTTGCCCGCCCCCAGCCACGCCTCGCGCGACTGTCCGCCCTTCCAGGCGCGGGTGGTGAAGCCCAAAATCTCGACCTTGACGCCGCAGCGCTCAAGCGTGCGCGCCAGAATATCGGCACAGGTGGCCGCGACCGTAATGGGCCGCCCGCGCATGGAACCGGAATTGTCGATCAGCAGCGTGACGACCGTGTCGCGGAAATTGGTGTCTTGCTCGCGCTTGAAGGACAGGGGCTGCTGCGGATCAATGACGATGCGCGTCAGGCGCGCGGGATCAAGCTGCCCCTCCTCCAGATCAAATTCCCAAGAGCGGTTTTGCTGCGCCATCAGGCGGCGCTGCAAGCGGTTGGCGAGCCGTGCCACAACGCCTTGCAAATGCGACAGCTGCTTGTCGAGATAGGCGCGCAGGCGGGTCAGCTCCTCGGCATCGCAGAGGTCTTCGGCCAGAATGATCTCGTCAAATTTGGTCGAGAAGATTTTGTAGTCGGTGATGTTGCGCTTGTTCTCCATGGCAACCGGCGGACGCGTCGGCTCGGCGCTGTCATCCCCCTCGGCATTGTCCATGTCTTCCGACATTTCACCCGCCGGACCGTCGGGCGAGTCTTGCATGCCGTCTTCCATCTCGTCGGACGCCTCGTCCGACCGCTCCATCTGCTCGCTTTCGGAGCTTGTGTCCTCGGAGCTTTCGCCGTCCTCGCTGTTTTGATTGTCGTCGGAGGAATTGTCCTGATCGTCGTCCTCGCTGTCATTGGGATCAAGCGCTGAGTCTTCGGTCAGTTCCAGCGTGGTCAGCATCTCGCGCAGCAATTTGGCAAAATGCGACTGGCTCTCGATATGTTCACCCATTTTGTCGAGTTCGGGGCCGATTTTTTTCTCGATCGTGTCGCGCCACAAATTGACACAGGTTTGGGCGGCGGGCGGCGGCTTCAGGCCGGTGAGCCGCTCGCGCACCATCATGGCCAGCGCATCGGCCAAAGGCGCATCGGCCTGATCGGTGATCTCGTGGTAATTGCCGCGGTGATATTTGTCATCGAGCATGGCGCCTATATTGCCCGCAACGCCCTGCATGCGGCGCGAGCCGATGGCCTCGACGCGGGCTTGTTCCACCGCATCAAACACCTGTTTTGCCTCGTCGCCCTGCGGGGTCAGTTTGCGATGCAGGGCCTGATCGTGACAAGCCAGACGCAGCGCCATGGAATCGCCATAACCGCGCATGATCGCCGCATCATGGGGCGACAGGCGACGGGGCGGCTCGGGCAGGCGGGCGCGCTCATCCACCAAAGAGGGGCGATCGGAGGAATAGGTGACTTCGAGATCCGGACGCCGCGCCAAAGCACGCATCGCCATGGCCACCGACCGCTTGAACGGTTCGGTGGGTGTTTCTTTCGGCTGTGCGGGCTTGCGATTGCTTGAGGACATCAGAGCGCACCCTTCATGACAAATCCTGCCTCACCGATCCTGACCGGAGACTGGCCCCGCAAACCATCAGCTCAGCGCGACATTGACAGCGCTTTCCGGCAATTCGACGCCGAAGCTGCGCTGATAGAATTCCGCCACCAAAGCGCGTTCGAGCTCGTCGCATTTGTTGAGGAAGGTGAGGCGGAAGGCCATGCCAACATCTTGGAAAATATCGGCATTTTCAGCCCAGGTGATGACCGTGCGCGGGCTCATCACCGTGGACAGATCGCCATTGATAAAGGCATTGCGGGTGAGATCGGCCACGCGCACCATGCGGTTGACGATATCGCGGCCCTCTTTGCCTGTGTAATGCTTGGCCTTGGCCAAAACGATATCCACTTCCTTGTCATGCGGCAGATAGTTGAGGGTGGCGACAATCGACCAACGGTCCATCTGGCCCTGATTGATCTGCTGCGTGCCGTGATAAAGGCCCGACGTATCGCCCAGACCCACCGTATTGGCGGTGGCAAACAGACGGAAAGCGGGATGGGGGCGGATCACCCGCCGCTGATCGAGCAAAGTCAGCTTGCCGGAGAGTTCCAGCACGCGCTGGATCACGAACATCACATCGGGGCGGCCCGCATCATATTCGTCAAACACCAGCGCGATATTGTTTTGCAGCGCCCAAGGCAGGATCCCGTCTTTGAATTCGGTGACCTGCTTGCCGTCTTTGAGCACAATCGCGTCTTTGCCCACGAGATCGATACGCGAGACATGGCTGTCGAGATTGACGCGCACGCAGGGCCAGTTCAGACGGGCCGCGACCTGTTCGATATGGGTGGATTTGCCGGTGCCGTGATAGCCGGTGATCATCACGCGGCGATTGCGGGCAAATCCCGCCAGAATGGCCAGCGTGGTGGCGGGATCAAACAAATAATCCGGATCCAGATCGGGCACATTGTCGTCCCGCTTGGCATAGGCCGGAACCATCATGTCGCTGTCGATCCCGAATAATTGACGCACCGAAACAGTGGTATCCGGCATCATCTCGCTTGCTTCATTCACCGCCCGCATAAAAACCTCATCTGTCGCATGGCTGCGGACCCGACCCGTCAGCGCTCATTTCCATCAAGCTTAGGGGCATGTCCAGCAACAGGCAATGCACCCAAACAGCAAAATCAACCTGTGGCCGGTTCGTGATCCTCTCCGGCCCTCTCAAAACTGGCGTCCCCAAACCCCTGTCTGATCAGGCCAGACCCGAGGCTTTCAGGGTATTATAGGCATCAATGATCTCGCGCAGCTGGTCCTCGGTGGCCCGATCCCCGCCATTGACGTCGGGATGCAACTGTTTCACCAAGGATTTGAAACGGGTTTTGATCGTTTCGGCGTCCGCGCCCTCCTCAAGCCCCAAACGCTCCAGCGATTTGAGCGCCAAAGGCCCCACGGCCGGCTTGCGCGGCGCCTCTGGTGCGGCTTTGCGGTTTTTGGGGCCGTCGCCGCCAAACAAATCAAACACATCGGTTGCGGCCTGATCGGGACGCACTTGCGCATGCCCGCCGCGCGAATTGGTGCCCATCGACCAGGTCGGCCTGTGGCCCACCACCGAATCTTTCTGGTAACGGGCAATCGCGTCATCGGTCATGCCGACAAAATAATTATAGGTCTGGTTATAGGCTTTGACGTGGTCGAGGCAGAAATTCCAGTACTGGCCCTCGCTGGAACGGCCCTTGGGGGCGCGATACTCGCCCGCTTTGTTGCAGCCGACATGTTCGCAGCCGCGCGGCTGCGTGGCGGAAGCCGCTTCCGCTTTACGACGCGTTCTGATTTTGTCAAACAAAGGCGAGTTCAAATTCATGCCCTCTTCATAGGAGAAGGGAGGCGCTTGCCGCAAGCCGCTGAATGCGCAAAAATTCCACGCCTGTGATAAAAATTTCACCGAACCGCTGTTTTCAAAGGAAAAACATCCCATGACCGTCAAAAACACCATTCAGGAAAAGCTCACCGCGGCCTTTGCCCCCGCTTTTCTGGAGGTGATCGACGAATCGGACCAGCATCGCGGCCATGGCGGTTGGCAGGAGGGCGGCCAGACCCATTTCCGCGTCAAAATCACAGCCGCAGCCTTTGCGGGCCAGAGCCGGGTCGCCATTCACCGTCTCATCAACCAGACCCTTGCCGCGGAATTGAAAGGCGGCGTGCATGCGCTGGCCATCGAGGCCAAAGCCACCTGATCAAAAGCCTGTGTCATGGTGCACAAAAAAACCCTGCCGGAGCAGGGTTTTTTCAATAAAGCAGGAGCGCGCTGGTCTATTTGAGGCGTTCGAGGATGCTGACATAATTGGCAACCGCCGCACCGCCCATATTGAAAATGCCGCCCAATTTGGCATCCTTGATCTGCATCTCGCCGGCCTCGCCCGCCAATTGCATGGCGGTCAAGACATGCATCGACACGCCGGTCGCGCCAATCGGATGGCCTTTTGATTTCAAGCCGCCCGAGGCATTGACGGGTAATTTGCCGTCTTTGCGGGTCCAGCCCTCCTTGATCGCGCGGGCACCCTGCCCTTCGGGGGTGAGGCCCATGGCCTCATATTCGATCAATTCGGCGATGGTGAAACAGTCATGGGTCTCGACAAAGGACAAATCATCCAGCGTGATCTGCGCCTGATCCAGCGCTTTGTGCCAAGCGGCAGCGCATCCATCAAATTTCAAAATATCGCGTTTGGACATCGGCAGGAAATCCTGCACATGCGCGGCCGCCCGGAAGCCGATGGCCCGCGGGAATTGCTGCGCCAGAGCGCCCTCGACGATCACCATGGCCGCCGCCCCATCCGACACCAGCGAGCAATCGGTGCGCTTCAAAGGCCCTGCGACAAAGGGGTTTTTCTCGCTTTCATTGCGGCAGAAATCAAAGCCGAAATCCTTGCGGATTTGCGCATAGGGATTGGAAACGCCATTGAAATGGTTTTTGGCGGAGATCATGGCCAAGGCATCGGACTGGTCGCCATGACGCTGGAAATAGGAGGCGGCAATTTTACCAAACACGCCTGCAAACCCATTGGGCGTATCGCCGTCTTCCGGCAGATAGGCGGCGCGCAGCAGCGTTTTGCCGATTTCAGGACCGGGTGTTGTGGTCATCTGCTCGACACCCACCACCAAAGTGATTTTGGCAGCGCCCGCAGCAATGGATTTGAGCGCCTGATGCACCGCCGCCGAACCGGTGGCGCAGGCATTCTCAACCCGCGTGGCGGGTTTGAAGCGCAAAGCGTCTGAGGCTTGCAACACCAGAGAGGCGGTAAAATCCTGCACGGAGAAGCCCGACCCGAAATGGCCCAGCAAAATCTCGTCGACCGCGCCCGCCTCGATCCCCGCATGGTCAAGCGCCTCACGCGCAACCTGCACAATGAGACTCTCGACACTGACCGCATCGAGTTTTCCAAAAGGTGTATGGGCCCATCCGACAATGGCTGCAGTCATAATCCGTCACTCCCTGAGATTGAATTAGGGTCTAATCTGCACGGCAAATGTCAAATAAACAAGGGCTGATCAGTGATGCAGAATCAACAGCCAGCCAACCCCGCCGACAACCAAAGCCATGCCTAAAAGATCACGCCGCGCCACCGCCTGCTTGAACAGGCCGCGCGAGACAATTTGCGCCATCACCACCTCGACCAGCGCAAGAGTCCGCACATTGGCGGCCGAGGACAGCGAAAAGCCGATAAACCAGAATTGCGAGGCCAAGGCCCCCATAAAACCCGCAAACAGCGAATGCCGCCAGACCCGCAAGCTGCCGATGAAGGCGTGACGGTCAAAAAACAACATATAAACGGCCAAAATCAGGGATTGGATGCCCAAAGACCAGCACAACATCGTGGTGGCGCGCACATAAAAGGGCGCCTCGCCCAAATGCAGGATACCACCACGAAACAACACTGCCGCCAGCGCAAAACAGCCGCCCGCACCCACGCCATAAAGGGCGGAGGCCCATTGACCCGTTTGCGGTTCGGCCCCCTGTGCCGGTTTTTTCCATGTCAGCACCAAGACGCCGAGGGTTGCAATCACAATGGCCAGCCAGGCTTGCGGATCGAGATGCTCGCCCAAAACCACAACACTGGCCAGCGCCACCAAGACCGGTTCGGTTTTCAGATAGGCGGTAGCCACCGCAAAAGAGCGCAAGCGCATGGCAGCCAGCATCAAAACAGTGCCGACAATCTGCAACACCGCGCCACTGACGGCATAGGATAAAAAGACGCCGTCTGCCGCAGGCACTGCCTCACCTGTCACCATCACCGTGCCGAGCAAAAACAGCAGCGAAAAGGGGAAGCCGTATAAAAACCGTACCTGTGCCGCCCCAATCGTACCGATGCTGGCGGTCAGCGTGCTTTGCATGGCATTGCGGGCGGTTTGGGCCGCAGAGGCGATAAGAGTTGCCAAAATCCAGAAAGAGGCCATGAGACTGCACCTGAGAGAGAGGAGCTTTCTGCCTATCAGGCCAAACTGTCCTAGGCAAATCGGATCAGACCCTCTAATTTGCGGGGCCTGTTTTCCGCTTGTCCAATATTGATCTGAGCCCTCATGCGTCTTTGTCTGACTGTCCTGACCTGCTTGGTGTTATCGCTGCCCCTGTCTGGCCCATTGAAGGCTGGTCCGTGGCTGGTGGCCGATCTCGATACGGGACGGGTGATTGCGTCTGACAATGCCACCGACCCCTGGCATCCGGCCTCGGTCACCAAATTGATGACGGCCTATCTGGCGCTGAAAGCCGTGAAGGCTGGCAAAATCAGCATGAATAGCGCGTTGACCGTTTCAGAGCATGCGGCCTCCATGCCGCCCTCCAAAGTCGGCATGAAACCCGGAACCACGCTGACGCTGGATGCGGCGTTGAAAATTTTGATGGTCAAATCAGCCAATGATGTCGCGGTTGTGGTGGCTGAAAATCTGTCGGGATCGGTCGAAGCATTCGCAGAGGAGATGAACCGCGAAGCCGCCCGTCTCGGAATGTTCGACAGCCGCTTTGTCAATCCGAACGGATTATTCGCCGAAGGGCAACAAACCTCGGCGCGCGATATGGCGATTTTGGGGCGTCGCCTGTTTCTCGATTTTCCGCGTCAAAGCAGCCTGTTCGGCATTCCCGCCATCCAGCTTGGCAAGCGGGTGATTGAAAACACCAACGGAATTATCGGGCGCTATCAAGGCGCAACCGGATTGAAAACCGGTTTCATCTGCGCCTCCGGTTTCAATGTCGTGGCCAGTGCCCAACGCAATGGCCATCGGTTGATCGCGGTTGTTTTCGGAGCCAGTTCGGGGGCCGAACGCACGTTGAAAACCATGGAGCTTTTGGACAGCGGCTTTGCCGCGCCCCAAACAGGCTTCCAGCAATCACTGGACATGTTGCCCAAAAGCCGTGCGCCGCTAACCGATTTGCGGGGCATGATTTGCGGACAAAAAGAACAGAATGAAAATGACCCGCCCGCTGAGGTGCAAGCAGGGCAAGCACCGCGCGTGATACCGCCCCCCCTGCCGCCGCGTGACAAGGCGGAACCGATCCTTGTGCATTTGGGTGGCGGCAAACCGGCGGCACCGAAAAAGCCCGCGCAGAAGCAGAGCTAAGCCATGCCGGAATCGGATGCCATGACCAAGCGCCGTTTTATGATCGGCTTATTGCTGGGGATGGGGGGCGCGCTCTGTTATGGCGTCAATATTGTTTTTGCACAGATGTCGGCCCATGCCGGTATCCATGGTTCGGTGATTTTATTTTACCGTGTTTTTTTGATGCTGCCGCTGGCCGTGATCGCCATGTGGATATCAGGCACGCCGTTTCGGATCAAAAAATCAGAAACACGCGCCATTGTGATGATGGGCGTCACCAGCAGCGCTGTGAGCCTGTGCTATATTTTATCGGTGGCCCATATCCCTGTGACCATCGCCGCGGTGATTTTTTATACATTCCCGATCTTGGTGGTGCTGGCCACACCCTTTGTTGAAAACAAAGCCATGCAACCCATGATGCTGGTGGTGGCGGTGGTGGCTTTTGCAGGCATTGTGATTGTGCTGGGGCCCGATCAGCAAAGGCTTGATCCCGTGGGCCTGATTTTGGCGGGCTGTGCCAGTCTTTCGGCCAGTGTGCAGTTTTTCTACGGAACACGCTCGCCCCTGTCGCCGACCATGCCGAAACTGATCATGATCCAGATCATCATGATCCCTGCGGCCTTACTGATCATGCTGTTGAATGTCGGCCTGCCCTCCCTTGATCTTTTGATGTTGGCCCCTTGGGCTTCGGCCCTCACCATGGGGGGCTATGCCTTGGGATTTTTATTGCAGATCATGGCGCTCAACCGTATCTCGCCCACCGCGGCCGGTCTGGTGTTTTGTCTGGAGCCGGTGATCGCTGCTTTGTCAGCGCATGTGATTTTGGATGAACAATTGAGCATGCTGCAATATAGTGGCGGCGTGATGGTGGTGCTGGCCATTGTCATCTCGATCATTCAGGAACATCAGGCTCTGAAAAAAGCCGATCAACCCGCAACGCAAAGTCCGACCCCATGATGAAGCCACCGGCCCCTCTTCCGCTTTATGTGCTGACCGGATTTCTGGGAGCGGGAAAAACCACCTTGCTCAATCAGCTGCTGCATGATCCGGCGATGGCGGGAACGCTGGTGATCATCAATGAATTTGGTGACGTCGGATTGGATCACTTGTTTCTGGATGTGAAAGACGAGACACCGGTTTTGCTGGCCTCGGGCTGTCTGTGCTGTACGGTGCGCGGCGAACTGGTCAGCACTTTGGAAGACGTGTTGCGAGATCTCGACAACAAACGCATTCCTCCCTTTGAGCGCGTGATGATTGAAACCACCGGTTTGGCCGATCCGGCGCCTGTCCTGCAATCGGTTTTGGGGCATCCTTATTTATCGCGCCGCTATCGGGTGCAAGGCGTGATCACATTGATCGATGCCGTGAACGGATTGGCCACATTGGCCGCGCATGAAGAGGCCTATAAACAAGCGGCCATGGCGGATCTGCTGGTGATCAGCAAAACGGATTTGCTGGCAGACAATCCGTCAACCCATGCAGAGCTTGTTGCGTGCTTGCACGGGCTCAATCCGTTTGCTCCTCTGCTGGATGCGGCCCAAGGGGAAGCCCGCGCGCAGGCCTTGCTATCCCTGCAGGGATTTGTGACACAGGGCAAAGACCATGACGTGGCGCACTGGCTTCAAGACGATGCGCATCACGACCATGCTCATCATCACCATGATCATGCGCATGGGCATGGGCATGGGCATCATGATCATTCTGCGCATAGCCATGACAAAAACCGGCATAATGCGCATATCCGCTCTTTTGCCTTGACCAGCGATCAGCCGATCCGCACCTCTGCACTGGAGATGTTTATTGATCTGTTGCGCTCGGCCCATGGTCCGAACTTGCTGCGCCTCAAAGGATTGGTCTGTGTGGCTGAGGATCTGTCGCGCCCGATATTATTGCACGGCGTCCAGCATGTGTTTCATCCACCCGAACGCTTGCCCCATTGGCCCGATGCGGATCATCGCACGCGCTTGGTGTTCATCACCAAAGATCTTGACGAGCACTTTGTCCGCAGCCTCTGGAATGTTTTGACCGGCACGCCGCAAATTGACCAAGCCGATGCACAAGCGCTGTCAGACAATCCCCTGTCTTTGCGCCATCCCCGCTAAAGATCAGGGTTGATCACGCAAGACGCGGCGAATGACTTTACCGGTGGTGGTGAGCGGCAGATCATCAAGGAAGGTGATCTCGCGCGGATATTCATGCGCCGACAATCGCCCTTTGACATAATCGCGGATCGAAGCGGCCAGAGCATCGGAGGGCGCAAAGCCTGATTTGAGCACGATAAAGGCCCTGACGATTTCAGTCCGCAAAGCATCCGGTTTGCCGACCACCGCGGACAAGGCCACCGCCTCGTGCTGCATCAGGCAATCTTCGATTTCAACAGGTCCGATCCTGTAGCCCGATGAGGTGATCACATCATCATCACGACCCACAAAGCGCACAAAGCCGTTTTCATCCTGCTCGCCCTGATCACCGGTGGTCATATAATCACCGATGAATTTTTCTGCCGTGGCTTCGGGCCTGTTCCAATAGCCCAAGAACATCACGGGATCAGGTCTGAGGACAGCGATTTGTCCCAATTCGCCCACCTCGCATCTGGTGCCATCAGGACGGATGACAGCGACCTCATGTCCGGGAATGGCCTTGCCGATAAATCCTGGCTTGACCATGCCAATAGCCGCACAGGAGCCCAGCACCAGATTGCATTCCGTCTGTCCATAAAATTCATTGATCGTGAGGCCCAAGGCCTCTTGTCCCCATGCAAAGGTTTCCGCCCCCAATGCTTCGCCACCGGAGGCGATGGTGCGCAATTGCAAATCAAACCGCGCCCGCGGATTGTTGACCATGCGCAACATGCGCAAAGCGGTGGGCGGAACGAAGGTATTGCGCACGTTCATGCGCGCCATCAGATCATAGGCTTCCTCGGGATCGAATTTATCGAATTTTCGCGCGATGATCGGCACACCGAAATGCAGGCAGGGCAATAGACCGTTCAGCAAGCCGCCCGCCCAAGCCCAATCCGCTGGCGTCCATAAGAGGTCGTCTTTTTGTGGCAAAAATTCATGCGGCAATTGCACGCCCGGCAAATGACCCAACAACACACGATGGCCATGCAAGGCCCCTTTCGGATGGCCGGTGGTGCCCGAAGTATAGATCATCATGGCGGGATCATCGGCGCGGGTTTTGACAGGGATGAATTCAGCCGAACCCGCTTGCAAAAAATGCTCGTAATCGCGCACCACACCATCGGCGCCGTCGAGCGAGAGCACCCATTCCAATCCGTCCGGCCAATGCGGCATCTCGCGCAATTTGCTGACGCCCGAGGCATTGGTGATCAAGACCCGCACACCGGCATCCTGCAATCGGTAGCTCAAAGCCTCGACGCCAAACAAAGCCGCCAGAGGCAGCGCAATGGCCCCCATTTTATAAATGGCGATATGGCTTTCGGCGACGGCGATGGATTGGGGCAATAAAATACCAATCCGGTCCCCGATCCCCAGTCCCTGCGCCTGCAACGCGGAAGCCAGACGATTGCTGCGCAGCTTCAAATCGCCATAAGTCGCAACACGCACCGTGCCATTGGCGGCAACATCCAAAATCGCAGGACGCGAAGGCGCCCTGTCGGCCCAGCGATCGCAGACATCAACGCCAATATTGTAATAGTCGGGAATGGTCCATTGAAAGGCCGCGCGCAATAGCGCCTCGTCTCTGATTTCAGGAAGCATACCAAATCACCACCTTGACTCAAGCCGACGGACCATAGCGGACGGGCTCGCCCAACGGCAAGCCCCTCATGCCGGTCAAAAAGTCTGAGGATCGTAAAACCTCAAACAGCTAAGGGCCTGTGGGAATACGGGAGCAAAGCGCGGCTCAAATGCCCGCTGCTCCCGCATATGGCAGGGATCAGTTCAGCAAAGCCTTGACGGGGCGCTGTTCGGGGACGCCATGGCCGCCGATCAACAGACCCAGAGGGCCAGCCGTGACCGGCACTGAACTGCCGTCTTTGACCACGCCCGACAAGATCAGTTCCGCCAAAGTATCTTGCAGATGTTTCTGGATGACGCGTTTGAGCGGACGCGCCCCGTAAGCGGGCTGGTAGCCATGCGAGGCCAGCCATTCCCGCGCCTCGGGGGCAAGGGTGATATCAATCTTGCGCTCCTCCAACAGCTTTTGCAAACGGGCCACCTGAATATCGACAATGGCCCCCATCTCGCTGCGCTGCAGGCGGTGGAACAAAATGATCTCGTCTACGCGATTGAGAAATTCCGGCCGGAAATGAGCGCGCACCACAGCCATGACCTCCTCGCGGACCACTTCGCTGTCTTCGCCTTCCGGCTGGTTGACAAGATAATCGGCACCCAGATTGGATGTCATGATGATCAGCGTGTTGCGGAAATCCACCACACGTCCCTGACCATCCGTCAAACGCCCATCATCCAAAACCTGCAACAAAATGTTGAACACATCGGGATGGGCTTTTTCGATTTCATCGAACAACACGACCTGATAGGGCCTGCGACGCACCGCCTCTGTTAAAGCCCCGCCCTCTTCATAACCCACATAACCCGGAGGGGCGCCGATCAAACGGGCAACGGAATGTTTCTCCATATATTCGGACATGTCGATGCGCAGCAAAGCCTGTTCATCATCGAACAAGAAAGCGGCAAGGGCTTTGGTGAGTTCGGTTTTACCGACCCCTGTCGGCCCGAGGAACATGAAGGAGCCAATCGGACGATGGGGATCTTGCAGACCCGCCCGCGCTCGCCGCACGGCAGTCGCAACCGCATGCACCGCTTCGACCTGACCCACAACACGCGCGCCCAATGTCTGCTCCATTTGCAGGAGTTTTTCTTTTTCGCCCGCCAGCATCCGGTCAACCGGAACGCCTGTCCAGCGCGACACCACTTGCGCAATATCATTGGCACCCACGGCTTCATCCACCAAGGCACCGCCGATGATTTTTTCCTCGCCCTCCAACGCCTTCAAGCGCTTTTCAAGATCAGGGATCTGGCCATAGGCCAATTCGCCTGCCTTCTGATATTCGCCGTTGCGCTGCGCAATGGCCAATTCATTGCGGGCTGCTTCAAGTTGCTCTTTGAGTTTTTGCGCCGAACCGAGTTTGTCTTTTTCTGCTTTCCAACGCGCGGTCAATAGCGAAGACCGCTCTTCCAATTCCGATAATTCTTTTTCCAAACGGCCGAGCCGATCGCGCGAAGCCTCGTCATTTTCTTTGCGCAAGGCTTCTTGTTCAATCCTCAGCTGCACGATGCGGCGATCCAGCTCATCAAGCTCTTCGGGCTTGCTGTCTACCTGCATCCGCAACCGCGAAGACGCTTCATCGACAAGATCAATCGCTTTATCCGGCAAAAACCGATCGGTGATATAACGGTTTGACAAAGTCGCTGCTGCAACAATCGCGGCATCACTGATGCGCACGCCATGATGCAGCTCGTATTTTTCTTTCAAGCCACGCAAGATCGAGATCGTGTCTTCAACCGTTGGTTCACTGACAAACACCGGCTGGAACCGTCGCGCAAGCGCTGCGTCTTTTTCCACATGCTTGCGATATTCATCCAAGGTTGTCGCACCAATACAATGCAATTCACCGCGTGCCAAAGCGGGCTTGAGCAGATTGGATGCATCCATCGCCCCATCGGCTTTACCGGCACCCACCAAAGTATGCATTTCATCAATGAACAAGATGATATCACCTTCCGCAGAGGTTACTTCTTGCAACACGGCTTTTAACCGCTCTTCAAACTCGCCACGATATTTGGCACCCGCAATCAAGGCCCCCATATCGAGCGACAATAATTGCTTGTTCTTCAAACCTTCGGGCACATCGCCATTGACAATGCGCAAAGCCAGCCCTTCGGCAATCGCGGTTTTGCCCACACCGGGCTCGCCGATGAGAACCGGATTGTTTTTTGTCCGGCGCGACAAAACTTGAATGGTGCGGCGGATTTCCTCATCGCGCCCGATGACCGGATCAAGCTTGCCCTCACGCGCCACGGCGGTTAGATCGCGGGCATATTTTTTCAAAGCCTCATAGGCGTTTTCGGCACTGGCGCTGTCAGCGGTCCGCCCTTTGCGCAACTGCGCGATGGCTTCTTCCAGTCCTTTGCGGCTAACACCGGCCTTGACCAGAACATGGCCCGCTTCCATGCCGTTTTCATGCGCGATGGCCAGCAACAAGCGTTCGGCTGTGACGAAACGATCACCGGCGGCTTTGGCCAATTCCGTTGCCGTTTCAAACAAGCGCATGAGATCACGGGTGGCCTGCGGCTGGGCCGCGGACTGACCGCTCACGCGCGGCAATTTATGAATGACATTATCAATCTCGTGCTTGGCAACCCGCGGATCACCACCTGCAGCGCGGATCAAACCCGATGCCATGCCCTCGCTGTCATCCAGTAGGGCTTTTAAAATATGATCGGGTGTGAATTGGGGATGGCCCTCGCGCATCGCAATGGTTTGCGCCGCCTGAATGAAGCCTTTTGCCCGATCCGTATAATTCTCAAAACTCATGTTCCGTCTCCTTTGGCCACGCCCGCCGCTCTGAAAGACACGACAGGCGTCCCGCACCGATGGCCCCTTCTTGGCGACCATTGTTCAGACTATAGATAGGTGCGCGACCCAAAGAGCAAAAGGTCTCCTCTGCTTTCTTTTTTCAATTCAGCTTTCTTTTTGCGAAAACGCCACCTGAAGGGGCTCAAGCTGCGGGCCGCTGCCATCAAGCGGCAGGCCGTCTGGCCAGCGGGCGGCAAAAAGCCGGTCCCGCCTGATCCGCATCACGGATACCTGATCGGCCTGATTGCCCCCCAAAACATGCAAAGCCTGCCGGTCGGGATCCTCGCCCATATAAAATCCGACATGGCCACCCCCCGCCCGCTTAAACACAAGAACCGCCCCCACACAAAGCGCCTCTGGAGCAAGCGGCTGCCCCCAATCCGCCCAAGCCAAGGCCGAGAGCGGATTTTTAGGCCCCGCAAATCCTGCCACTTGCAGGCAATGGCCGACAAACAGACCACACCACGGGATTTCATCATCGCGATAAAACCGCTCGATCCATCCGCCCTCCTGCCGCGCCCAATCTATGATCACAGGATTGATCGCAGGCCCGACACCTTCATGAACACCGATCAACGCCTGAGCCACACGCACCCAATGTGGATTGTTTTGACACTGGTCCATCACACGCCCCCCTGCTGACGATTGCGCGCCAATTGTTGCAAGACGGCATTTTTATCAAACGACCCTGCCGAAGACCCGAAGTAGTAAGACAGAACGGCTGTCCAGCCTGTCCCCAATGCACCCAACATCACCAGCAAGGCTTCTTTGCCGGTGCTGGGAATGGCATTCATCAACATAAAGCCGAGGATGCCGAAAAAGCCGATGGAGACCAGAAAGGCCAAGATCCTTGGTGTTGCATGATCGCCTGTGGCCATCTCACGTTGGCGGGCGCTGGCGAGATCGGCGGCGGCCAAGCGCATGACATCAATATCCAGTTCTTTCATTTTTTGAGTGAAGCTCTGTTCCGCTTCTTTGATCTTGGCAAATTGATCGGCATTGGGCTTGACCAGCATCAAGCCTAATTGATCCGAGGTGGTGTCGGGCTTGCCGGTTAAAGCCTGTGACAAAGCGGTGGTTGCCAATCCCGCCACAGGCCCCCCAAGAGCCAAGGCGATCGTCGGCGCGACAGATGCAAGGGTTGAAACAAAACGCGATAGATCCATGACGGTTTTTCCTTTTCTGATCGGGAACACACTGCACAAAAAAAGAGGGGGCATTTGCCCCCTCTGTTTCGATAAAAATCTGCCATAAAAAAAGGAGGGCATGGCCCTCCTTAAATCGCGCCAGAAAAACAACCCGGCTTGATCAGTGGTGTTTCAATGAAAGCGTCTCATTCGCCTTTATCACCGAAATCAACGACCTCTTTGCGTGGACGACCACGGCGACGACGCTCTGGAACTGCGAGCTCCTCACCATCATGCTCTTCATGCAAGGTCACAGGCTCCAAGATATCACCGCCCAAAGGCAATTCATCGGCCATCGTGCGGACCGGCGTTGTGATAAAAGCAGGCAAGCCTGCGGGACGGGCATCGACCTCTGCCTCGACACCGGGTTCGCGGTCTTGTCTGAAATTGCGGCGGCCATAACGATCACGCCGTTCAAAGCGCTGGCCGTCACGGGCCGTCTCGCCCTCTGCGCCTTCCGCACGCGGCTCGCGGAATTCACGCGGCTCGCGCGGTTGCCGAAACTCACGCGGTTCGCGCGGCTCACGGGGTTCCCGAAATTCTCTTGGTTCCCGGAATTCTCTTGGCTCGCGAAACTCGCGGGGTTCACGAAATTCTTTGGGCTCAGCGCCTTCGCGCGGCTCACGGAATTCGCGGGATTCACGAAATTCCCGACGCTCGCGCGGCTGGATATCGGGTTGATCGCCCGTGCCCTGCATATGGGTGAACCGCACTTCCGGCTGTGGCGTCCCGGGCGCAAAGGGAACACCGTCTTCATCCTCGTCGCCCTCATCGGACTCCCCGCCTTCAAATCCACGATGCTGCGGATTGGCAAGGCGTTGTTGCTCCTGTGCCGAAGCAATGATGCGCAGATAATGTTCGCCATGCTGAAAATAGTTTTCAGCGGCCACATAATCACCCGTTGCTTGCGCATCCCGACCCAATTGCAGATATTTTTCAGCAATATGCTGGGCTGTGCCCCTAATTTTGACATCAGGGCCGTTAGACTCATAGCTGCGGGTTAAAGGATTAGGCCCTTTGTTACCGCCGCCATTGCTACGACCACGGCCGCGCATACGCTTATTGTTATTCTGGTGATTGGGTCGCATTGAAATTCCCTAAAAACATAGGCTGGCTTTGACGCCAATTCTGCATAAGACAACATCAGCCCCTCAAGGGCCAAGCGGTCATGTCTGTCCGTTTAAGATGCACGCAGCAAAACCGATTAGCAGCACAACAACCAATCAGGCTCATACGGGCATTGTCGGTGTGCATCACGAGATCTAAAAAACGATCTTGAGAGATGATTGAGGCCCCAAACAGCACCGCAAAAAGCGAGCCTTCGACTCCGACGTGTTTAATTATGCCGCAAGATCACCGGAATAAAAAGAGAAATATCACGCCCATCCGCATTTTTTCTTGAAAAATCATCTTTTCCGGAAGGCATAGGCACGCGGACGCGCTCCAAAATCCGCATAAGGGCCTGTGAGTTCGAACCCTGCATCACGTCCAAGTCTTGCCAATGATTCGGACTGATCAGATCCCATTTCCAAAACCGCGACCCCATCGGGCGCCAAAAGGCGCTGCAAACCTGCCAAAATACTGCGATAGGCATCCAGACCATCATGGCCACCCGACAGTGCCAGATGGGGGTCATGCACGCGCACTTCGGGCTCCAAGGTCGTGATCACCCGCTCCGCAATATAAGGGGGATTGGAAACAATCAGATCAAATTCACCATCAACGGCCGCATGCCAATCAGATTGCAAGAATGAGGCGCGCTCGGCCACATGATTGCGGCGGGCATTGATGAGAGCGGTATCAAGCGCTTCAGAGGAAAGATCCACGCCCAAGCCGCGCGCCTGTGGCAATTCATGCAAAAGCGAGATCAGCAAACACCCCGATCCGGTGCCCAGATCAAGCACGCGCAAGCCTTCGCTGTTGTGCCGTCGATCGCCCAAATTGATCAGTGCTGCGGCCACCACGGTTTCACTATCGGGGCGGGGAATTAAAGTCGCGGGGGAAAGAGTGAAAGGCAAAGACCAGAATTCCCACTCGCCCAAAATCCGTGCGACGGGCACACGTTTTTTCCGCTCGTATAAAAAGGCAATCAAGCGTTGTGCGGCTTCATGACCCAAGGCCTCGCGCGGCTGTGCCAGTAAATCGGTATGCGCGATATTCAGTGCTGCCAGCATCAGCAAACGTGCATCCCGTCGCGCAGACTCCAATCCGGCATCCAATAAAAATTGCGAGGCCTGTTTGAGAGCCTGCACGCGATTGCTGTCTGCGGTCAACTGTGTCTCGATCATGCGTCTTGCTCCTCTGCCAGCAAGGCTGCCTGATGCTCGGTAATCAAGGCATCAATCAATTCATCCAACGCCTCGCCTTCGACCACTTGCGGCAATTTATACAATGTCAGATTGATCCGGTGATCGGTGACACGCCCTTGCGGAAAATTATAGGTGCGGATGCGCTCTGACCGATCGCCGCTACCGACCTGATTACGCCTGTCTGCAGACCGTGCGGCATCGAGTTTTTGACGTTCGAGATCAAACACACGGCTTCGCAGCAAATCAAGCGCTTTGGCTTTGTTGCGATGTTGTGAGCGCTCTTCCTGCATCATCACCGTGAGACCCGTCGGCACATGGGTGATGCGGATGGCGCTTTCGGTTTTATTGACATGTTGTCCGCCTGCGCCACCGGCCCGCATGGTTTCAATCACCAGATCCTTGTCATCAAGCTTGATGTCCACATCTTCGGCCAAGGGCAACACAGCCACCGTTGCCGCCGAGGTGTGGATCCGCCCGCTGGTTTCCGTATCGGGAACGCGTTGCACGCGATGCACGCCGCTCTCATATTTCAACCGCGCAAAAACACCCTTGCCACGAATTTCAGCGATGATTTCCTTATAGCCCCCCACCGTGCCTTCACTCTCCGAAAGCACTTCAACTTTCCAACGCCGCAAATCGGCATAGCGCTGATACATTCTGAACAAAGCGCCCGCAAACAATGCGGCTTCATCGCCGCCAGTGCCAGCGCGGACTTCGAGAACCACGCTGCGCTCATCGGCGGCATCTTTCGGCAATAATAAAAGCTTGATCGCATGCTCGGCCTGCGCCAAGGCCTCGCGTGCCGGTATGATCTCGATTTCCGCCATGCTGCGCAGTTCCGCATCGGCCGTTTGATCCATCATCACATGATGCAAATCATGGGCTTCGCTTTCAGCCTTTCGCCATAAAGCGATCGCCTCCACCACCGGTTCCAGCTCGGCGCGTTCGCGCGACAAAGCAACGATGGTCTCTGCATCATGCTCATTGGATAACCGTTCAAGAACAGCGGTATGGCGCGCAAGAATGGCGTCTAATTTCGTGGCAGGCAAAGACATGAATGTATCCGGTAGCGCAATAAAAAAGGGGGTCAGATCAGCGAGGCAGCGTCCAAACCATCGCTCGCTACAACAGCCCGTGCTGATGCGCCCATTGCTCCAAAGCGGGCCTGATCGTGGCCTCTGTCTCGCTGGCTTCTAAAGCCTGCGTCACTCTTTGCTGCAAAGCGCCGAGATCCAAATCCAGCACCATCGCCTTGATGGGGCCGACCGACAAAGGCGACATCGACAGATGACGATAACCAAGCGCCATCAACATCAAGGCATCCACCGGACGACCTGCCAATTCACCGCAAACACTCACCGGAATCTGGGCACGGTCCGCCGCCTCGACGATCATGCGCAAGGCGCGTATGGCCGCGGGATTGCACGCATCATAGCGACCGGCCATTTGCGGATGATCACGATCTGCGGCAAACAAAAATTGCAGGAGATCATTGGAGCCGACCGACATAAAATCCACTTCGCGCGCCAAAGCATCCAAAGCAAACAGCAGTGACGGCACTTCCACCATCACACCCAATTGCACCGAGCGCGGCTTGTCACGACCAAACCGTTCCATGAACGCCTGCTCGCGATGCACAATGGCGCGCGCACGCTGGAATTCATCAATGGTGGCCACCATGGGAAACATAATTTTCAGATCATAGCCTGCAGCCGCGCGCAACAAAGCGCGCACTTGCGCGCGCAACAAGCCCGGACGGTCAAGCCCGATCCGGATCGCGCGCCAGCCCAAAGCCGGGTTCTCCTCCTCGGCTTTCGCCATATAGGGAAGGATTTTGTCGCCGCCGATATCGAGTGTTCTGAACACAACGGGGCGTCCATCCGCCGCCTCAAGAACCGACCGATACAAAGCGGTCTGTTCAGCGAGGGACGGCAAACGATCGGTCACCATGAATTGCAGTTCGGTGCGAAACAGCCCAATGCCGTCGGCACCGGTATCAACCACATTTTGCAAATCAAAAATCAAACCCGCATTCAAATGCAAATGGATTTCTGCGCCGTCTTTGGTGACTGCCTTGACATCACGCAAGCTGCGAAATTTGGCCTGCCGGTCAGCCCGCAAACGGGCTTTTTCACGATAGGTGTTGAGAATATCGGGCTGCGGCCTGATATGGATGAGACCTGTTGTGCCATCCACGATGATTTCATCGCCGGGTTCAACAAGGCCCACCGCATTTTCAATCATCGAGACAACGGGAATGCCCATGGCGCGGGCCACAATGGCGATATGGCTTTGCGCGCCCCCTTCCTCAAGCACCAGACCGCGCAAGCGCGAACGGTCATAATCCAACAAGGCAGCGGGCCCCATCGAACGGGCCACGAGAATTGCATTGTCGGGCAATTCTCCGGCCAGCCGCGTCATCGAACGGCCTTGCAACTGGTTGAGCAAGCGATCCGCCAATTCATCGAGATCATGCAAGCGCTCCCGCAGATAGGCATCGGTCTGGCGCATCATGCGCGCTCTATTGTCCGATTGGACGCGCTCGACAGCGGCTTCCGCCGTGAGGCCTGTCATCACAGCCTCGGTCAGACGGCGTGTCCAACCCCGATCATCGGCAAACATCCTAAAGGCTTCGAGCACTTCGCGATGCTCGCCGCCATGCGCCAGATCACCACGTTCCAACATATGATCAAGCGAGGCGCGCAACGCATTCAATGCGGCTTCAAGCCGTTGCTTTTCTTGTGCGGGATCATCGGCGATCAGATTTTGCACAACCACACGCGGCTGATGCAACACCACATGCCCGAGACCCACGCCTTCCGCCAAAGCCAGTCCGCTCAAATCGAGCGGACGCCTGACCGCGATGTCGGTGCCGGGTCTGGCTAGCGATTGCAATTCACCGGAGGAAATAATTTCCGCCAATACCATGGCGGTGGTTAGCAGCGCCTCGATTTCTTCCTCGGTATAGAGACGCGAGGCGCGGTTCTGGACCACCAGAACCCCGAGCATCACACCTTGGCGCAAAACAGGCACACCCAGAAACGACTGGTAAATTTCTTCGCCCGTTTCCGGCTTATAAGAAAAGGCCGGATGGGCTTGCGCATTGGCCAGATTGAGCGGTTCGGCCCGTTGCGCAATCAAACCGACAAGACCTTCGCCCGCATGCATGGTGGTCATATGCACGGCTTCGCGGGCCAAGCCTTCACTCGCAAACAGTTCCAGCATGCTGTCGGCCCGCATCACATAAAGCGAGCACACTTCAGCGACCATATTGCCCGCGATCAAACGCACGATCTTGTCAAGCCGAAGCTGCGCGTTGATGGGTTCAGCCATCACCTCGCGGAGTCGCTTGAGCAAAATGCGCGGACCTGCTGGCACGCCTCGCATCAATGAGTATCCTTATCCCTGAGGGCACGCGGCCCCTCAACGTCGCACAAAGTAAGGTGTCATTAAAAATGAGGCCGTATGCCCGCAGCAAAGACAGGCACCACAGCCAATTACACAACCTTCGACAGAGGGCTTTGGTCCAAGCCCCTTCGTTCGCAGTCTCAGGCCTTATCGAGACCGTATAAAGCATGCAACGTGCGCACGGCCAATTCAGTATAGGCCTCATCAATCAATACCGAAAATTTGATCTCGGATGTCGTGATGGCCCGGATATTGATGCCTTTGTCAGCCAGCGCCTTGAAGGCACGGGCTGCCACGCCTGCATGGCTGCGCATACCGATGCCGATGGCCGAGACCTTGACCACATCGGTCGCCCCTTCGAGGCTGGCATAACCAATCCCGCCTTTGGCTTCTTCCAACAGCACTTTGGCGCGTTCGAATTCAGCGGCAGGAACCGTAAAGGTGATATCGGTCGTGGTCGAATTATCCGAGACAACCTGAATAATCATATCGACATTGATATTGGCATCGGCCAAGGGCATGAAAATATTGGCCGCAACGCCCGGCTTGTCCGAGACATTCCGCAATGTAATTTGCGCCTCGTCCTTGGAATAGGCGATGCCGGTGATGATCTGTTGCTCCACAATATCCTCCTCATCGCAAATCAGCGTTCCCAGTCCCGGATTGGCCGGATCATCAAATGACGACCGGACATAGGTCGGCACCCGATGCACCATGGCCAGCTCCACGGAACGGACCTGCAAAACCTTAGCCCCCATCGAGGCCATTTCCAGCATTTCTTCAAACGCCACCCGATCCAGACGGCGCGCTTTCGTCACAATCCGCGGATCGGTTGTGTAAACACCGTCCACATCCGTGTAGATATCACAGCGTTCGGCTTTGATCGCTGCCGCCACCGCCACCGCACTGGTGTCGGAACCGCCACGACCCAGCGTTGTAATGCGGCCGCTTTCGGGATGGATCCCCTGAAAACCAGCAATCACCGCCACTTCGCCGCGTTTTTCAAAACCCTCGATCAGGTTGTGCCCGTCAACACGGTTGATACGGGCAGAGCCATGGGCATCCGAGGTTTCCAGCGGGATTTGCCAGCCCTGCCAGGAACGGGCCGCGATTCCCATTTCCTGCAAAACAATGGCGAGAAGACCCGAGGTGACCTGCTCACCAGACGCCACCACCGCATCATATTCCCGCGTATCATACATTTTCGAGCCGTCACGCACCCAGCCGACCAATTCATTGGTTTTTCCGGACATGGCCGAAACAACCACAGCCACATGATAGCCAGCCGCAACCTCGCGGGCGACATGCTGCGCGACATTGCGGATGCGATCCATATCCGCGACGGACGTACCGCCAAATTTCATCACCAGACGAGCCATGCGCGTCAAAAATCCCTTAAAGGCAAAAGTAACAGAGCAATGAACGGCCCTTCTACAAAGGAAGCCAGTGGCTGTCACGCCCGCGCCATATAAAAAAGCGCGCTTTCTCATGCAGCTGGCCTCGCCTGCTGTCAACCTTCTCTCTATAATAGATTGTCGAGTCAGGGGTCCATCCGATGTCAAATCGCCGTTTTCAGACGCAATCGCCGCAAAATCCGCCTATTTCCACCCTCGATGAGGCAGAAGTGGCCCGTTTCGACAGGCTTGCCGAGACGTGGTGGGACGAATTTGGCCCGATGCGGACCCTCCACAAATTCAATCCGGTCCGCATTGAATATGTCCGCGATCACATTTTGAGGCATTTTCAGCGCTCAGGTGACACATTGACCCCGCTTTCGGGGCTTGATCTGCTGGATATTGGCTGTGGCGGCGGATTGTTATGCGAACCGCTGGCGCGGCTGGGCGCCCATGTCACCGGCATTGATCCGGCCCCCAAAAATATCGGGGTGGCCCGCCTGCATGCCGCCCAATCCGGCCTGCCCATTGCGTATGAGGAGCAAACCGTCGAGGCTTTGGTGGCCGAGGGACGGCAATTTGATATCGTCATGGCCATGGAAGTGGTAGAACATGTCGCCGATGTCGATTTTTTCATTAAAAGCTGCTGCCAAGCGGTCAAACCGGGCGGTCTTTTGTTTCTGGCAACCCTGAACCGGACGCTGAAGGCCTTTGCGCTGGCAATTGTCGGGGCCGAATATGTGCTGGGCTGGCTGCCGCGCGGCACCCATCAATGGGACAAATTTGTCACCCCCGAGGAGCTGGAAAAGGCCCTGTCTTATGGCGGCTTTGTGCCGCTGGATGAGACAGGGGTTGTCTATCACCCCTTGCGGGATCAATGGCGGGTCAGTCGCGACATGGATGTCAATTACATGCTGGTCGCGAGCACCAAAAGCTAAATCACGAACAGTATCAGGCCTCAATCACCTTCACCGGCACTTTGCGGGCATGAACCAGCGTGGGAATGCGGGCGCGCGCATCCGTGACCAATGCGGTGTCAATGTTTGCGAGAATAAAGCCCGGTTCGGCCTCAGCTTCCGCCAGAACGCGCCCCCAAGGATCCACAATGATCGAATGGCCGAATGTATCGCGCCCGTCCTCGTGGTGACCGGCTTGCGCGGCGGACATGAAAAAGGCGCCGTTTTCAATGGCCCGCGCCCGATGCAGCACCACCCAATGGGCCTCTCCGGTCTGTTTGGTAAAACAGGCCGGCGCAGAGAGAAAATGGCAGCCCGCCTCCGCCAGATCATGATAAAGATGGGGAAAACGCACATCATAACAGATCGAAACGCCCAAGCGGCCCCATGGAAGATCAACTGCCACCGCTTCCGCCCCTGCGGTATAGGTGCGTGATTCCCGCCAGCTTTCGCCATTTGGCAAATCAACATCATAAAGATGCACTTTGTCATAGCGCGCGCGGATATCCCCGTCCGGTCCGATGATGAGCGCGCGATTGGCGACTTTTTCTCCGACCGACAAGGCAAGCGAGCCGATATGGATATGCAGTTTTTTCTCGCGCGCCAGATCACGCAAAGCCGCCAACATGCCGTCTTTGTCCTCGGGGGCGAGCGAGGCCATCAATCCGTCGCGCGCGCGATTGACCGCATTCGACATTTCCGGCGTCTGGACATAATCAGCACCCGCCTCTGCAGCCGCACGAATGGTTTTGACCGCAAAATCGGTATTTTGTACGGGATCAACGCCGCAGCGCATTTGAATCATCGCCGCAACAAATGAGGTCGGGGACTGGGTCATGGTTTTTCTCTTTCTTCAACCGGCCAATAAAGTGTCGAGCTTGCCCGCATCATTCAAGGCATGCAGATCGTCACACCCGCCGACATGCGTGCCATTGATGAAGATTTGCGGAACCGTCGAGCGGCCATGCGCGCGCTGTGCCATCGCGGCCTGACCCTCGGGATCATGGCCCACGTCAATTTCTTCATAGGTTACCTGTTTGCTATCCAGCAAAGCCTTGGCTTTCTGGCAATAAGGGCACCAAGATTTTGTATAAATCGTGACTTCGGACATGATAAAAACTCCACAGACAATCCATTAAGCAAAGGCTTATAACGCATTCAAACCCCTCTGGCCACGCATGCAAAGCAGAGCAGATCAACGGACTTGGCGCCGGCCTTGAGCAAGGCGCGCGCGCAGGCATTGGCCGTGGCGCCGGAAGTGAGCACATCATCCACCAGCACAACCGACCGACCACGTATGAAAAGCGCCTCTGGCCCGTCGACCTTGAATGCGCCTTGTAAATTTTGAGCCCGCTCGGCTTTTGTGAGCCTCGGCTGAGGACGCGTGCGTCTCACCCGCCGCAAGGCATGAAAGAAAACCTCACATCCGCTCAAACGTCCGATTTCAGCAGCCAAGAGTGCCGATTGATTAAACCGCCGCCATAAAAACCGCCATAGATGCATCGGAACCGGCACCAGAACCGGTTTATCCCGCAGCAAATGTTCACCGGCTTGACCCATCAATCGGGCCATCGGGGCGACAAGTTCAAGCCTGTCGCCATATTTCAGATGGTGAACCAATTCGCGCGCCACACCGTCATAAAGAGCAACGGATCGCGCATGTCCGAATACCGGCGGATCCGCCATGGCGCGCATGGACAATAAAGGCCCGCCGTAATCAACCGGCAAAGGCACGCCCAACCGTTCGCAAAAGGGGCGCGCGATAAAGGGCATGGACTGCCAACATTGCGCGCACAACAGATCATGCGCCTGTGTAAAGGCCGGACAAGCGATGCAGGTGGGCGGATAGAAAAAATCAAGACTTGCCGCTGACAGTGTGCGGCCCCATGTCTTCAAACCCTGCAGGGATTGCAGCGGATCAAAAAGTGTCATGCGTGTGTCCGTCTGATCGCGCCAAGGGAGAACATCAAGCATCACTGTCCCATAAAACAGGAAGCGTGCAAACTGGCAAAAGGGCCGCCGCTCTCGGTGATTTTTGACGAAAAGACCGGACAGGCTATAAGGGCCTTATGCAGACACCCCCGCGCCTTTTTGATCCTCACCTTTACCGCCAAAGGCTTCGACGCGCCTATCGGCAGCAGCCGGCTGATTTTTTATTGGCCCGTGCGGCCGATGATTTGGCAGACAGGCTGTCGGTGATCACCCGACGTTTTCCGAATGCGCTTGACTGGGCCAGTCCAGGACCGCATGGGGCCGAAGTCTTGGCCACATCGGGGATCACAGACCATGTGATCCGTGCCTGCCCGATCCCCGAGGCGCAAGGGTTTGGACCATGGCAGACTGTGCTGTGTGATCCGGCGGTTGTGCCGTTTCGATCCGAATCGCTCGACATGATCTCAAGCTTGTTCGCGTTGCAAAATGTCGATGATCTCCCCGGCACCTTGGTGCAATTGCGGCGCGCGCTTAAACCCGACGGCTTGCTGATCGGCGCTCTGCTCGGCGGCGATACTTTGCATGAATTGCGCACGGTGATGGTGGAAGCGGAAACCCTATGCGAAGGCGGCGTCAGTCCGCGTATTGCCCCTTTCGCCGATGTGCGTGCCGTGGGCGGGCTTTTGCAAAGGGCGGGTCTGGCTTTGCCGGTAACCGATAGCGACCATGTGATTGTGCGCTATAACACGTTGTTTGATCTCGTGCATGATTTGCGCAAAATGGCGGCTAGCAATCCGTTGGTGGCACGCCGCAAACAGCCGCTTCACAAGCAGACTTTAATCGAGGCCGCCCGCCTTTATGCGAAAAAATTTTCCGACCCCGATGGGCGGATCAGGGCCAGTTTCGAGATCATCTGGTTTTCAGGTTGGGCCCCCCATCCCGATCAACAAAAGCCCTTAAAACCCGGCTCCGCTCAAATGCGGCTGGCCGATGCCTTGAAACCGCAATAACCGCTTTTTATTGCGCACAAAAAAAGTCCGGCAAAACCGGACTTTTCAAGCAAAGCAAAAGGGCCATCAGCCCTTGTGATAGGCCTCGATGGCGGCTTTCGCGCCCGCGCGCAATTGCATGATATCCGTGCCGATCGACAACAGATCAAACCCGTCTTTTGCCAGCTTGTGCGCAACCTGCCCGCTGGCTGTGAAAACCGTTGCGGCTTTCTTGTGGTGACGGCACCGCTTCAAGACATGATCCAAGGCCGAAAAAACATCGGCATGGGTCTGATCGACATGGCCGCCATTCGACAGCGCAATGGACAGATCGGACGGACCCACCAAAACGCCATCAATGCCATCCACCGACAAAATATCATCAAGCGCTGCTAAGGCCTCGCGGGTCTCAACCATCGCGATGGTGACATGCATTTTATTGGCTTCTTTGAGATAGTCAGACGGTTGTTGCTGCGTCATGTTCAAAGTCACAGCCGGACCCCAGCTGCGTTCGCCCAATGGCGGGAATTTGGTAAAAGCGGCCAGCTGGCGGGCATCCGCCGCGCTGTTGATCATCGGTGCAATAATGCCGGAAGCGCCCAGATCAAGCGCGCGTGAGGCGGTCTCGAATTGTCCGACGGGAATCCGCACAATCGCCGGCTTACCCGCCAAAGCCACCTGCGCGATCGAGGGAATGATCGTGCTGATGTCTTGAGCGCCATGCTGCATATCCAGCACCACCGCATCAAAGGCTTCACGCGCCAGAATGCCCACCAACAAAGGGTCCGGAATTCCTGTCCAGGCGGTTATCAAAGGGGTGCCCTTCCCCAACCTTTGTGCCAGACTTGCCACCGATGATGCGCTCATAAGATTTCTCCCTCGGAGTTTCCATTTTCTGTTCTTTTCATGCCGTCACGGCCAAGCAACCGCAACCTGCTCAAACAAGGAAGCTAAGATAAGCGGCTTTTGACAAGAACAGCAAGCCACCCCGCAAGCACAGCAGAAATGCTCAATTCGCTCGGTCTTTGCCCATAGATGTTGATGAAGGGGAGCCAAAGCCTCAGAAACATTGTGCTTTGCAGCTCAATCGGCTAGGAGAAGAAGGAGCCTAGACATCAAAAGAACGGGTCTGACCCGTTTATTTTGTTTTTTCGGCACTAAATCTTAGAAAAGGCTGCATTTTTCTGTTTTTGAACGGAAAATTGTCCAGCCCCCGCAGAAACCAAGTGAAAACGGTCAAAACCGATGAATCGTCGTCGTCGCATTTACGAGGGCAAGGCCAAAGTCCTTTACGAAGGTCCAGAACCCGGCACCCTGATCCAGCATTTCAAAGATGATGCCACCGCCTTCAATGCCAAAAAGCACGAGGTGATTGATGGCAAAGGCGTGCTGAACAACCGCATCTCGGAATATGTTTTCAACAATCTCAACGAGATCGGTGTGCCGACCCATTTCATCAAACGGCTCAATATGCGCGAGCAGCTGATCCGCGAAGTGGAGATCATTCCGCTCGAGGTTGTGGTCCGCAATGTGGCAGCAGGTTCGCTGTCCACACGTCTGGGCATCGAGGAGGGCACGCAGCTGCCCCGCTCGATCATTGAATTTTATTACAAAAACGACGCGCTCAATGACCCTATGGTGTCGGAAGAGCACATCACCGCCTTTGGCTGGGCCACCCCGCAGGAAATTGACGACATCATGGCTTTGGCCATTCGCGTCAATGACTTCCTGTCCGGCCTGTTCCTGGGTGTTGGCATCCGTCTGGTTGATTTCAAGATGGAATGCGGGCGTCTGTGGGAAGGTGAAATGATGCGCATCGTGGTCGCGGATGAAATTTCACCTGATTCCTGCCGTTTGTGGGACATGAAATCCAACGACAAGCTGGACAAAGACCGTTTCCGCCGCGATATGGGCGGATTGGTGGAGGCCTATCAAGAGGTCGCCAAGCGTCTCGGCATTTTGGGTGAAAACGAGCCCATCGGCGGATCCAGCCCCAAATTGGTGCAGTAAACCTGCTGTTTTAATCAGGCCGTCTTGGGAACAAGGCGGCCTTTTTCCATGAAATTCTCCCTTTTTTATGCTCTAATGAGCTGATTCTGGGGCTTTTTTGATAAAATCCCCTCAGACTCTCTTGATATAAGGACACTCTCGCATGAAAGCCCGCGTCACAGTCACCTTGAAGAACGGTGTCCTCGATCCGCAAGGCAAGGCCATTGAAGGCGCACTCAAGGCGCTTGGGGTCGATGGCATCAAATCCGTCCGCCAAGGCAAGGTCTTTGATATTGAACTGAGCACCAAAGACGCGGTCAAGGCGGAAGACGCCCTCCGGCAGGCCGGCGAAAAACTCTTGGCCAATACGGTCATCGAGAATTTCAAAGTCGAAATCAACGACTAAAGGGGCGGGACTTATGAAAACAGCCGTCATCACCTTTCCCGGATCCAACCGCCAGCAGGATGTGATGCGGGCCTTGCAGCAGGCCACGGGCACAGCCCCGGCCGCCGTCTGGCATGGCGACCATGAATTGCCGGCGGGAACCGATCTTGTTGTCTTGCCCGGCGGTTTTTCTTATGGCGATTATCTGCGCTGCGGCGCGATTGCCGGTCATGCCGAGATCATGACAGCCGTGCGCGCCCATGCAGCGCGCGGGGGTTATGTTTTGGGCATTTGCAACGGCTTCCAGATCTTGGTCGAATCGGGCTTGTTGCCCGGTATTTTGATGCGCAATGCGGGCCTGCGGTTTATTTGCAAAATGCAGCATTTGCAGGTCGCTACCCAAAACAGCGATTTCACCAGCCTTTATAAAAAAGGACAGGTCATCAAAGTCTGCATCGCGCATGGCGAAGGCAATTACATGGCCGATGAACACACGATCACCGCGCTTGAAGAGCAGGACCGTGTCGCGTTCCGCTATTGCCATGCCGATGGCACACGCACGTTAGGCGCCAATCCCAACGGATCGATCAATGATATTGCAGGCATTTTGTCTGAGAACCGTCGTGTTCTCGGCATGATGCCGCATCCTGAAAATCTGATCGAAGACATCATGGGCGGCACCGATGGGCGCGGCCTTTTTGCAAGCCTTGCCAAAGCGGCGTGACATTGCAGCCTTTTTGACACTTCCGACTGACCGTTTCTTGAATGAATGGACCTCGTGGTATGACAAGCGATACGCGCAAAAGTGACTGGAACAATCCGGACATCACACCGGATCTGGTTGCCCAACATGGTCTCAAGCCTGATGAATATGAGCGCATTCTGGCGCTGATTGGCCGCGCCCCCAGCCTGACCGAACTCGGTATTTTTTCGGCGATGTGGAACGAGCATTGTTCCTATAAGTCCTCCCGTCTGCATTTGAAGGGCCTGCCGACCAAAGCGCCTTGGGTGATCCAAGGACCGGGTGAGAATGCCGGTGTGATCGACATTGGCGACGGGCTGGCCTGCATCTTCAAAATGGAAAGCCACAACCACCCCTCCTTCATCGAACCCTATCAGGGCGCAACCACCGGTGTGGGCGGCATTTTGCGCGATGTCTTCACCATGGGCGCACGCCCGATTGCCTGTCTGAATGCCTTGCGGTTCGGTGACCCGTCCCATCCGCGCACCCGCCATCTGGTCTCGGGGGTTGTGGCGGGCATCGGTGGCTACGGCAATTCCTTCGGCGTCCCGACCGTTGGCGGACAGGTCGGATTCCACGAACGCTATAACGGCAATATTTTGGTGAATGCGATGGCGGTGGGCATCGCCCGCAGCGATGAGATTTTCTATTCGGCAGCCACCGGCGTCGGCAATCCGATTGTCTATCTGGGGTCCAAAACGGGGCGTGACGGCATTCATGGCGCCACCATGGCCTCGGCGGAATTTGACGATGCGTCGGAGGAAAAACGCCCCACCGTTCAAGTGGGTGATCCCTTCGCGGAAAAGCTTCTCTTGGAAGCATGCCTTGAATTGATGAAAACCGGTTCGGTGATCGCCATTCAGGATATGGGGGCGGCGGGTCTCACCTGCTCTGCGGTTGAAATGGGAGCCAAGGGCAATCTCGGGATCGAACTCAATCTCGAACATGTGCCCTGCCGTGAAGACGGAATGACAGCCTATGAAATGATGTTGTCGGAAAGTCAGGAACGCATGTTGATGGTTCTTGATCCGGCCAAGCGCGAACAGGCGGAAGCGGTCTTCCGCAAATGGGCGCTCGATTTTGCCGTGATCGGCCACACCACCGACACATTACGCTTTGTGATCAAACATCATGGCGAGGTCATGGCTGACTTGCCGATCAAGGAGCTGGGGGACGAGGCCCCCTTATATGATCGTCCCTATGAAGAGACCGTTCCGCAAGCTGAACTCGATGCGCGCAAAGTCCCGAACACGCTTTCCAACCGCGATGCGTTGCTGAAATTGCTGGCCTCCTCGGAACTGTGCTCGAAGCGCTGGGTCTGGGAACAATATGATCATCTCATTCTCGGAAATACCGTTCAGCAACCCGGCGGCGATGCGGCCATTGTCAGGGTGGAAGACGGCCCCAAGGCCTTGGCACTGACCTCCGATGTGACGCCGCGTTATTGTGAGGCCAATCCATTCGAAGGCGGCAAGCAAGCCGTGGTCGAAGCCTGGCGCAATATTACGGCGGTCGGCGGCCTGCCCTTGGCCATCACCGACAATCTGAATTTCGGCAACCCCGAACGCCCCCATGCCATGGGCCAATTTGTGGGCTGCCTCAAAGGCATTGGTGCCGCCTGTGAAGCCTTGGACTTTCCGGTCGTGTCCGGCAATGTCTCGCTCTATAACGAAACCAATGGCGAAGGCATTTTGCCGACACCGACCATTGGCGGCGTCGGCCTTTTGGCCGACTATACAAAACATGCCACGCTGGCCTTTAAAGGCGAAGGACAGATCATTGTCCTGATCGGCCATACCAGAGGCCATCTCGGCCAATCCATCTGGCTCAAGGAAATTGCCGGTCAGGAAAAAGGCGCACCGCCGCCGGTTGATCTGGCTCTCGAACGCAAAACCGGTGATGCGATCCGTCCCTTGATCCAAGCCGGTGATCTCACCACCGTTCACGATCTGTCAGACGGCGGTCTTGCCGTGGCGCTGGCAGAAATGGTGATGGCAGGCGGCATTGGTGCGCAGATCGATGCATTGCCACAGGGGATTCCGGTTCACGCGGCCTTGTTTGGGGAAGATCAGGCCCGCTATGTCGCAGCCGTTCCCGGTAAATCGCTGAAGAAATTGCTGCAAGCACTGGATGCGGCCGGCGTACCCCATAGCGCAATCGGCACGACGGGCGGCGACGCCTTGATTTTGCCGGGTGAAAAACCCATATCGGTGATGGAATTACGCAACAAACATGAAGGCTGGCTGCCCAAATATATGAGCGGCAAAGACAGCGCCTGACAAAAAACGACAAGGATAGACAAACCGATGGCCATGCAAGCCCAAGATATTGAAGCCATGATCCGCGAAGCCTTGCCGGATGCGGATGTCGTGATCAAAGATCTGGCAGGAGACGGTGATCACTATGCCGCAACGGTCACCTCCTCTGCCTTCAAAGGCTTGCCGCGCGTGCGCCAGCACCAGATGGTCTATGCGGCGTTGCAGGGTAAAATGGGCGGACAATTGCACGCGCTTGCCCTGACAACGGTTACCAAGGATACTTAATCCCCTCATCCCGATGGTCCGTTGTTCGGACCATCTTTTTTGCAACGGCGCGCCTTGAACGCGCACGGCCCAAGGACCAAAGACCATGAGCATTCAAGACCAGATCAAATCCGAAATCACCTCGCAAGATATCGTGCTGTTCATGAAAGGCACGCCGCAATTCCCGATGTGCGGGTTTTCCGGACAGGTTGTGCAAATTCTTGATTATGTCGGCGTGCCTTATAAAGGCATCAATGTTCTCGACAATCAGGATATCCGCGAAGGCATCAAGGATTACGCCAATTGGCCGACCATTCCGCAACTCTATATCAAAGGGGAGTTTGTCGGCGGTTGCGACATCGTGCGCGAAATGTTCCAGTCCGGTGAATTGCACACCTATCTGAGCGAACAGGGCATCGAGGTGAAAACCCCCGCCAAACCCTGAGGCGCCCCTCAAATTTCAGATCAAGCCTCTCGCTTGCTCTATGCAGGCGGGAGGTTTTTTTTATGCGCCAAGTGTGGCCGCAAGTGTGGCCGCACGTGTGGTCGTGCATGTGGCCGTGACTTCTATTTCGACTTTCATTTCGGCTTTCAAAAGCCCTGCCACGACATAGATTCCGGATGCGGGCCGGATGGCATGCAAGACCTCGCCGCAGACAGCCAGAACCGGCTCGCAATAATCATGATCAGTCACAAAAATCTGAATCCGCATGATATGGTCAAGTCCGCTTCCGGCCTGCGTTAAAACGCCCGCCACCGTTTTGAAAATATTGCGCGCCTGCACCGCCACATCATGCGGCATGGTCATAGTGTCATAATCATAGCCTGTGGTGCCCGACACAAACACCAAGCCCTGATCGATCACGGCACGCGAATAGCCATAGGCTGCCTCGAAAGGCGAGCCGGTTGAAATCAAAGACCGCGTCATCTCATCAAAACCCTTCTATGCATTATTTTGGCAGCTTCAAAGCATGATCCAGCACAGCCAAAGCCTCATCCGAAGCCCAATTGGCAGGGCCTGCCATTTCAGCCAACAAACATCCCTGTCTGTCGATCAGAAATGTTGTCGGAAGCCCCTGCACTTTGCCGATCCCACGCAAGGTTTGAAAGGCCTTGCCAGCCGGATCAAAATAGCGTGCCAGCGTATTGATTTTGTTCTCCGCAAGCCATTTCGGCACGCGGTCCACATTCCGCGTATCCATATTCAAGGCGATCACCTCGAAATCGGCACCGCCGCGCTTTTGTTGCAACTGATCAAGCGCCGGCATTTCCTCCCGACAGGGCACGCACCAAGTGGCCCAAAGATTCAACAACACCACCCGCCCGCTGAACTTTTCAAGCGTGAACGGACCCTGATCGCTTTCAAAACTCACCAGAGGAAATGCCAAAGGCTTCAAAACAGGCTGCAAAGCCGCAATTTCACCTTTGATGAGGGGTTTCAAACCTGCGGCCTGCCCCAATGTCGCTGAACATGGATCAGCCGCGCTGTTGCCCGCATCCCCTTTTTTCCCGTATAGAAAGAACGTGCTCGCCACGGTAGCGCCGAGCAGCACGACAAAAATGATGATCAAACGAATGCGGGACATTCCAATTCCTGTATCAACCGGTCAGCTGCGTTAAACCGGCAAAGTTGTGAGACAAAGGGCTTGAGACAATGAGCAATGCGATGTGGGGCGGTCGTTTCGAAAGCGGACCTGCGGCCATTATGGAAGAAATCAATGCATCGGTCGAGTTCGATCAAACCCTGTGGCGGCAAGATATCGCCGGATCGCGCGCGCATGTAAAGATGCTGGCCCAGCAAGGAATTGTCACCGAAGCAGATTGCGCAGCCATTCTGAAGGGTCTGGATGCCGTGGCCCACGAGATTGAAAGCGGTCAATTCCAGTTCACCCGTGCGCTCGAAGACGTGCATATGAATGTCGAATCCCGCCTGTCCGTGCTGATCGGTGCCCCTGCTGGCCGTTTGCACACAGCCCGTTCACGCAATGATCAGGTCGCGACCGATATGCGGCTATGGGTGCGCGACACACTCGACGAATTGGATGCGCAAATGCGCAATTTACAATTGGTGCTGGCGGAAAAAGCCCAAGAACATGCTGCCTCTGTCATGCCCGGTTTCACCCATCTGCAATCGGCGCAACCCGTGACCTTTGGCCATCACCTGATGGCCTATGTGGAAATGCTCGGGCGTGACCGCAGCCGTGTCAAAGATGCCCGCGCGCGCATGAATGAATGTCCTTTGGGTGCCGCAGCCCTTGCGGGCACGTCTTTTCCGATTGACCGCTTTGCCACCGCGAAAGCCCTGTCCTTCGACCATCCGACCGCCAATTCATTGGACAGCGTGTCGGATCGGGATTTTGTGCTTGAAGCGCTCTCCATTGCCTCGATTTGCGCGATGCATCTGTCGCGTCTGGCCGAAGAAATTGTTTTATGGACCACGCCGCAATTCGGCTTTATCCGCCTCTCTGACGCCTTTTCCAGCGGCTCCTCAATCATGCCCCAAAAGCGCAATCCCGACGCCGCGGAACTGGTGCGGGCCAAATCGGGACGTGTGATCGGCGCCCTGACGGCCTTGCTGGTGGTCATGAAAGGCCTGCCGATGGCCTATGCCAAAGATATGCAGGAGGACAAAGAAGGGACTTTTGACGCCCTTTCGACCCTGTCCTTGATGCTGGCTGCCATGACCGGCATGATTGCGGATATGACCCCCGACACCAAAGCCATGAAAAAGGCCGCCGGTGCAGGCTATGCCACGGCCACCGATCTGGCCGATTGGCTGGTCAGAAGCCTGAATATGCCGTTTCGGGAAGCCCATCACGTCACCGCCCGTCTGGTCGGACTTGCCAGCGCCCGCATGATCGGGCTGGAAAAACTGTCTTTGTCGGACATGCGCAGCGTGGAGCCCCGCATCCATGACGGCGTTTTTGCGGTTTTGGGCGTTGATAAATCTGTGAAAAGCCGCACAAGCTATGGCGGAACCGCGCCCCAGCAGGTTCGGTCGCAGGCGCGGCGCTGGCTGACCAAATTACGCAAAGAAATGCGGTGAACGCCTTTTTTGACAATAAATTATCGTCAAAATCACTCTTTTACGCACAACGCGGGTTCAAACACTCGTAAAACTGATTTAGTCTCTGACTGTTTGAACAGGGAATAACCAAATGTCCGGCTTCACGAGAAAAACCACTGCCCTTATTGCCCTGACCCTCATGGGTCTGGTGTTGTCCGGTTGTGGCCGTCATGGCCCTTTGGAAGCACCCGAAGGCAGCAAATCCCCTGTCAATGTGCAGCCCTCCGATAGCGAGGACGGCGCCGATCCCTCGGTGATGACATTGCCGGGCGCGGATGGGCAGGAGCAGAAAAAAGCGGTCAAAAAAATCGATCGACCCAAGCGTCCTTTTATTCTCGATCCGATCCTGTAAGCAAAGCGGCCTTTTATTCCATGCATCATTTTGCGTATCAAAACGGCGCATTGCACGCCGAACATGTCGCGCTTGACGAGATCGCGCGCGATGTCGGAACACCCTTTTATTGCTATTCGAGCGCAACGCTTGAGCGCCATTACACGGTCTTTGCCGAGGCCTTTCACGGCCTTGACGCCATGACCTGTTATGCCATGAAGGCCAATTCCAATCAGGCCGTCTTGAAAACATTTGCCCGTCTGGGTGCGGGTATGGATGTGGTGTCAGAAGGCGAACTGCATCGCGCGCTGGCGGCAGGTGTACCGGGCTCAAAAATCACCTTTTCGGGGGTCGGCAAAACCGATCGCGAAATCAAGCTGGCGCTTGAAACCGGTGTTCTGTCCTTCAATGTCGAGTCTGAACCGGAATTGGTGCATCTATCCAAAGTCGCCAGTGCATTGGGTCTGGCCGCCAAAATCGCCATCCGCGTTAATCCTGATGTCGATGCCAAAACCCATGCCAAAATTTCGACCGGAAAATCCGAAAACAAATTCGGCATTCCGATTTCACAGGCGCGGGCAGCCTATGCACAGGCCGCCAAGATGCCCGGCATTGAAGTCACGGGTGTTGATATGCATATCGGCAGCCAGATCACGGATCTGCAGCCCTTTGACGATGCCTTTGCCTTGCTGGCCGATTTTGTTCATCAATTGCGCTCGGACGGCCATGCCATCCATCATCTGGATCTGGGCGGCGGTCTGGGCGTTCCCTATAGGCTTGACCAGCCTGCCCCGCCCGCCCCTGCGGTCTATGCAGAGGTCATCCGAAAGCATCTCGGGACGCTTGGCTGTCAGCTCATTCTGGAGCCGGGTCGCTTGTTGGTTGCCAATGCGGGCATTTTGGTGACGCGCGTCATCTATGTCAAAGAAGGTGAAGGCAAAACCTTTGTGATTGTCGATGCCGCGATGAATGACCTGATCCGCCCGACATTGTATGAAGCTCACCATGATCTGTGGCCGGTGCACCAGAATGCAACCGAACAGAAAACGGTTCTTGTCGATGTGGTCGGCCCTGTGTGTGAAAGCGGCGACTATCTGGCATTGGACAGACACATGCCCCTGCCCAAAGAAGGGGATCTCTTGGCTGTTATGACCGCGGGCGCTTATGGTGCCGTTCAGGCCTGCACCTATAATACCCGCTTGCTGGTGCCGGAAGTTCTGGTCAAAGGATCGGAGACGGCTGTCATACGTCCGCGCGAAAGCTTTGAAACCCTGATCGGGCGCGATCAATTGCCGAACTGGCTCTGATCCCTCGTTCTTTTTTATGACGGGTTTGCAATCGGCGTGCTAAAAACAAATCTCGTTTTGCGAGGGATTTTTGGGCGTGTCTGAAAAACAGCTGACGATGACGCAGAAGACGTCTGACCACGCTGCCCAGCAGAGGCTGGCGTGGTTGTCGCAGCTGTCGCGTGTGACGCTGGCCATTGAGTTTTTTTGCCCGCCCGCTCTTTTGCTTTTGAGCCTTTGGATCGGTCTTTTGGGATTGATTTGGCTTGGCTTGTTTTTGATTCTGCCTACGCCATGGAATGGCAGCGCAATCCTGATCGGCCTCTTGGCAACCCTCTTGATGATCGGCTTGGCCTTGCGCGCCCGTCAAGGACTGCTGCAATGGCCATCCAAGCGCGACGCCCTGTTTCGCCTTGATCAGGATTTCAAAAACCGCCCCGCCAGCAGCTTTGGCGATCCATTGGCGCTTTCTGCCAATGACCCGCTGACCGAAGCGTTGTGGCAAAAACACCGTGCGCAACTGGCGGCCTCGATCATGCAGCTTTCATGCGCGCCACCACGCATCATCATGAGCCGCTTGGATCCTTGTGCTCTCAGGCATTTGGCCGTGCTTATTCTGGTCACCGGTTTTTTTGCCGCCGGCGCCGAGCGGCCAGAACGGCTTTGGGCGGCCACCTCTTTTCAATGGTCGCACACAAACACCATCGCCTTGCGCGAAGATGGCTGGATCGACCCGCCCGCCTATACCCAGATAGCGCCGATCATACTGGATCTCGCAACATTCAAGGACGGCGACCAGCCTCTTTACACAGTCCCGACAGGGTCAGTCCTCGTCTTACGCCGCTCTGGCGGCGACACGATCAGCACGACGATCAAGGGCCCCTTGGTGCTGATCCCGAACGATCAAAATACGTCACAACACGAGCAGGATTTACGTTTCAAGATCAGTGGTGATGCCCAACTTCAAGTGGCCTTGCTTGGACGCCGGAGCGTGGACTTTCACTTCACAGCCCTTGCCGATAAGCCACCGACCATCAAACTGATCAAAGCCCCTGTGGCAGAGGGACAAGAATCCCTGTTGATCACCTATGGCTGGCAGGATGATTATGGCATAGCCCAAGGCTTTGTCGACATCACCGGCATCGTGGAAGACGGGCAGATCATCCGCCATCCCCCCTTGCTCGACCCCCCACGCGCTGCCCTGAGCTTTATGCCCGATCAACGCCGTGGCGAGACAAAACAGCCATTGGGGTATGAGGAGCATTTATGGAGCGGATTAACGGTGGAAGCCCGTTTGAGTGTGCACGATGATGTGCAACAAAACGGCCTGAGCGAAACTTTCCGTTTCACTCTACCGCAACGGCTTTTTACGCATCCTCTGGCGCGTGCACTGGATGAACAACGCAAACTTCTTGTTCGTGCGCCGCATCAGCAAAAAAAGGTTCTGATGGCGCTGGAGGCTTTGATGGTTGCGCCGGATTTGTTCACTCCGCAATTTGGACCCTATCTCGGATTAAACAGGGCGCGGCGCTGGTTATCGCGTCCCGCTGATAAAGCGCGTTTGATCGAAACCGCCCAGTGGTTATGGGACATGGCGGTGATGATCGAAACGGAAGGATCCGATGATGCGCAAAAGGCCCTGCAAGCAGCGCAAGCGGCCTTAAAAGAAGCCATCGCACGCGAAGCCCCCGCACATGAATTGAAGCAATTAAGCGAGGCGGTTCGCCAAGCCATGAACCGCTTATTGCTGGCCCTGACCGATCAAATGCGCAAGCAAGATCCCTCCCAAAACGACTTGTCAAAACGGGAGGGCGGGCAAACGATCACGCCCCAAGATCTCAGCGCCTTGATGGACAAATTGGATCAGGCCATGCAACGGGGTGATCAGGAAGAAGCTCTGCGCCTGTTGGAGCAATTGCGCCAGATCACCCGCAACCTGCAAACCGCCCGCCCCGATGGTCAAGCGTCGCCCTCTGACCAACAGCGCGCATTGGGGGCCTTGCAGGATATGACCCGCGACCAGCAAAATCTGCGTGACAAAACCTATCGCGAAGGTCTGGAGCGCCAGCAAGACCGTCAACGTCCGCGATCAGAGCAAAAAGCGGATCCGGATGGGCCACTGTCCGATCTTGAAAACAACCAAAAAGCATTGCGCGATAAACTCGACGCCCTGCGGCAGGGCATGCAGCAAAACGGGGCTGATCAAGATGGTTTTGCCGACGCTGATAGTGCCATGCGGGAAGCCGAAGAGGCTTTGAAACAGGGGCAGGACAGCGACGCGCTCGACGCCCAAAATCGCGCCATTCAAGGCTTGCGTCAGGGGGCGGATCAACTGGCCAAATATTTGCGGCAACAAAACGGGGACGGCGATACCGGCCAAAATCAGGAGGAAGCAGACCGGCAAAACGGTCAGGGGGACAATGGGCAAAACAGCAATGGACGCGATCCCTTAGGTCGCCCCTTACCCTCACAAGGCAGCAATGACCGCGCGCGCATGCAAGGCGACGGCCTGCAATCCGCACCCGAACAGCGCGCCCGCGCTTTATTGGAAGAGCTCAGACGGAGGCTGGGCGAGATGGATCGCCCGCAAGCCGAGATGGATTATCTCAAACGGCTCTTGCAATCGGATGGTCTCAATGCCAAACCCTGAGCCCCGCCCTTGAACGGGTGGTTTTAAAGCCTATGATCTTGTCTTTGCCGGTGATGAATAGGAATTCCGTCCGTCTTTTCTCAGCTCAAGACGATGGATCAGGAGATAGAAACCGTGGCCTTCATTGATGGACTTTTACCTTTTGCGGCCGCAAGTGTTGCGGTGATTTTGCTGTTCGGCTTGCTCAATATGATGCGCGGCGGCAGCCCCAATACCTCGCAAAAACTCATGCGGATGCGCGTTTTGGTGCAATTTGTCACCATTATCATTGCCATGGGTCTGCTTTATTTGCGTTCGCTCTGAATGTTCGGTCAAAAAAAGCCACTTGTTCGGGGCAATTGATAGCGGTCTAGCCTGAGAGGCCCCAAATAGCGCCTTTCTTTCAAGGCCAAGCCATGCGATAAGAGAGACTATTGCGATACAGGACTGACAGCCTCCAAGGATAATATCTGATGCGCGCGTTTTCCCTTGCTTCGGCCTTTTTAACCGGCCTTTTGATCATGAATGTGGGTGCCGCACAGGCGCAAGATGCCTTCAACCGCTATGAATTGCGCGGTGGTGTTTTTGCCCATGATCCCGTCAGCCCCGAAAAAGGCTCCGCAGATATCAATGCCGAAATGCTTTCCCCGCGCCTGCCCATCAATGCCGGTTCTTGGCAAATCTTGGTGCCGCGGCTGCATTTGGGGGCCACCATCAATACGGCTGGCAAAACCAGCCATGGCTATACCGGCCTGACCTGGGATTATGACCTGACCAAAACCTTGTTTGTGGAAGCCTCTTTCGGGGGTGATCTCAACAACGGCAAAACCGGCAATACACTTGTGCAAGGCCGCAATGCCATGGGTTGCTCCGCAGCCTTCCGAGAGTCAGGCTCTTTAGGGTACCGCTTCAGCAGCAATCTGAGCCTTCTGGCCACCATCGAACATGCCTCCAATGCCGGATTTTGTGAGCGTAATCGCGGTCTGACCAATATGGGTCTGCGCCTCGGCTATAGTTTCTGACCCGAAAGCGATGATCAAACTCAACAAAATCTATACCCGCACCGGCGATGACGGCACGACAGGTCTGGGCACCGGCGAGCGTCGGTCCAAACATGATCTGCGCATTGACGCCTTCGGCACCGTCGACGAGACCAATGCCGCCATCGGCATGGTACGGCTTTACACAGGGGCCCAAGACCCGCTGGTCGATCAAATGTTGGGCCGAATCCAAAATGACTTGTTCGATTTGGGTGCTGATTTATGCACGCCTGAAACCGTCGAACCGCTGCCTTACGAGCCTTTGCGCATGATTCCGGCGCAAGTCGAACGTCTTGAAAATGAAATCGACCAGCTGAATGCCGAATTAAGCCCGCTGAACTCCTTTGTTCTGCCCGGCGGAACGGCGGCCGCGGCCCATTTGCATCTGGCACGCACGATTTGCCGCCGCGCGGAGCGGATTATGGTGGAATTAGCTCAAGATCCCGATGAAAAAATTGGTGCCGCCGCGCTGCGCTACATCAACCGCCTGTCGGATTTTCTGTTTGTGGCCTCCCGCTACGTCAACGGAAAAGGCAAAGGCGATGTGCTCTGGGTTCCCGGAGCCACCCGCTAGGATCGCATCCGGTCTGCCTTTAAAAGACCGCATCGCGCTTGAGAAAGCGGAAATAGACTTTTACCTGCGTTGACAAGTCCGAAGTCAGGGCTTTAGGTTCGCAACGCCCTGATAAATGATCGTTAAGCCGACAAAAGGTGTGCGGAATGAAAATTCTTGTTCCCGTGAAACGGGTGGTTGACTACAACGTAAAAATTCGCGTGAAAGCGGACGGCTCCGGCGTTGAACTCGCCAATGTCAAAATGTCGATGAACCCCTTTGATGAAATCGCCGTCGAAGAGGCCCTGCGGCTGAAAGAAGCCGGCAAAGCCGAAGAAATCATCATTGTTTCCATCGGGCCCGCACAGGCGGCGGAAACCATCCGCACGGCCTTGGCCATGGGCGCGGATCGCGGCATCCTCATCAAAACCGATGCGCCGGTTGAGCCTTTGGCGGTTGCCAAATTGCTTAAGGCCGTGATCGCTGAAGAAAATCCATCTTTGGTTGTGCTTGGCAAACAGGCGATTGACGATGACAGCAATGCCACCGGCCAGATGCTGGCGGCGATGCTCGGCTGGGGTCAGGGCACATTTGCCTCCAAAGTCGAGCTGGCTGACGGCCATGTGGCTGTGACCCGCGAAGTAGACGGCGGCTTGCAAACCGTCAACCTGTCGCTGCCTGCCATTGTTACCACCGATTTGCGTTTGAACGAGCCGCGTTATGCGAGCCTGCCCAATATCATGAAGGCCAAGAAAAAGCCGATTGACGAGAAGGCAGTCGAAAGCTTCGGCGTGGATATAACGCCGCGTCTGAAAGTGCTGAAAACAGCTGAACCTGCGGGCCGTAAAGCCGGTGTCAAAGTGGGTTCTGTTGCTGAACTGGTTGATAAATTGAAAAACGAAGCGGGAGTGCTGTCATGACCACACTGCTGATTGCCGAACATGACGCGTCGGGTCTCAAAGATGCCACCCACAAAGCGCTGACCGCTGCCAAGGCTTTGGGTGCGCCTGTCCATATTCTGGTTGCAGGACATCAGGCCCGCGCTGCTGCCGATGCAGCGGCAACGCTTGACGGTGTGGCCAAGGTTTTGTTGGCCGATGATGCCTCGCTGGCCCATCAGCTTGCCGAGCCTGTGGCTGCCTTGATTGCAGCCCATGCCAAGGATTACGGCGCATTGGTTGCCCCCTCCACCAGCAATGGCAAGAATATCATGCCGCGCGTTGCGGCTTTGATTGACTCCATGCAGATTTCCGACATCACCGCAGTGCATGGGCCCGATACATTCGAGCGTCCGATCTATGCGGGCAATGCGATCCAGACGGTGCAGTCCAGCGATGCCATCAAAGTCATCACGGTGCGCACGGCCTCTTTCGCGGCCGCAGGCACCGGCGGATCAGCTCCGGTAGAAACTGTAACAGTGTCCCAATCCGGCGCTTTGTCGCAGTTTTCCGGCGAGGCCTTGTCGAAATCAGACCGGCCCGAACTCACCTCCGCCAAGATCATCATTTCCGGCGGTCGTGCGATGCAAAATGCCGAAAACTTCAAAACCTATCTGGAGCCTGTGGCTGATGCCTTGGGTGCGGCGATGGGGGCGTCACGCGCCGCCGTTGATGCGGGCTATGCCCCCAATGACTGGCAGGTCGGACAGACCGGCAAAGTCGTTGCGCCTGATCTTTACATTGCCGTCGGCATTTCGGGTGCGATCCAGCATTTGGCAGGCATGAAGGATTCGAAAGTCATTGTTGCCATCAACAAGGACGAGGAGGCGCCGATTTTTCAGGTCGCCGATTATGGTCTGGTCGCCGACCTTTACACGGTGTTGCCTGACTTGCACAAAGCATTGACCGGCGCCTAGAGGCGACGGAAACTGGGGACGTTGTAACAGGCAGCAGGAAGAGTTCGATGGAAATTCGCAAGGTCGGTCTTATCGGTGCGGGTCAAATGGGCAATGGGATTGCTCAGGTTTGCGCAGCATCCGGTTTTGAAGTGCTCATGCATGATATCAGCGCCGAACGGATCAATGCCGGTCTTGCCACCATCAACGGCAATTTGTCGCGCCTGATTGCCAAAGGCAGCATGGATGAAGCGGCCCGCCAAGCCCAGCTTGCCTTGATCAACAGCGCCCCCAATCTGGAAGATCTCGATGATTGCGACATCATCATCGAGGCGGCGACCGAAAACGAAAGCGTCAAAAAACAGATTTTCATCAATCTGTGCAAAGTGATCGGCAAAAAGGCTGTCATCGCCTCCAATACATCCTCGATTTCCATCACGCGTCTGGCCTCTGTCACCGACCGGCCTGAACGCTTCCTCGGCATCCATTTCATGAATCCCGTGCCGCGCATGCAGCTCGTGGAGCTGATCCGCGGCATTGCCACCGAGGATGAAACCTTTGAGGCGGCCCGCACCTTTGTCAGCAAGCTGAACAAGACCGTGACCGTGGCCGAGGATTTTCCGGCCTTTATCGTCAACCGCATCTTGTTGCCGATGATCAACGAGGCCATCTATACGCTTTATGAGGGCGTTGGTTCGGTGGAAGCCATCGACACCGCCATGCGGCTGGGTGCCAATCATCCGATGGGCCCCTTGCAGCTGGCCGACTTTATCGGTCTTGATACCTGTCTGTCCGTGATGCAGGTTTTGCATGAAGGGCTGGCCGACTCGAAATACCGGCCCTGCCCCTTGCTCGTCAAATATGTCGAGGCTGGCTGGCTTGGCCGCAAGACAAAACGCGGTTTTTATGATTATCGGGGCGAGACACCAGTTCCCACGCGCTGATTAACCGGCTTGCCCCGGACCTGAAGGCTTCACATTTTTGTCACAGCACCGTTAGACTGTGGGGGAGATGCGATTCGGGAGCTGCAGCCCGCAGCCTCCCTCAAGGGTTCGACCCTTCGCTTGAAGGAGGCCGTTTGCGTGACCATTCACGTTGCTCAGCCTAGACAGGCCCAGCCTGTGTCGCCACAGGCCTGTCCCGCGCTTGTGCTCAATGCGGATTACCGCCCGTTGAGCTATTACCCCCTTTCGCTCTGGAGCTGGCAGGATACGATCAAAGCCGTCTGTCTGGACCGCGTGAATATCGTCTCCCATTATGACCGCACCATCCGCTCTCCCGGTGCTGAAATCCGCCTGCCCTCGGTTGTCTCGCTCAAGACCTTCATCCAACCGAGCCGCGAACCCGCCTTCACGCGCTTCAACGTCTTTTTGCGGGATCGCTTTTGTTGCCAATATTGCGGGGCGCGCGAAGACCTCACCTTCGACCATGTCATTCCGCGCTCGAAAGGCGGCTTGACCACATGGGGCAATGTGGTTGCGGCCTGCTCCCCTTGCAATGTCCGCAAGGCCGACCGCCTGCCCGCGCAGGTCAAAATGTTTCCGCTGCAAAAACCCTATGCGCCGAGCGTGCATGATCTGCATGCCAATGGCCGGTTGTTCCCGCCCAATTACCTGCATGAAAGCTGGATGGATTATCTTTACTGGGACAGCGAGCTGGAGCCGTGATCGCGGGACATTTCGGCCCGCCATGCGATGGCAGCCATGACAGTGACCGCCCCCGCCACCAAAAGATTCCACACCGCCAGTGATTGCCCCAACAGGCGAAACGCCACCTGATCACAGCGGATCACTTTGACCTTGTCCAATTGCGCCAGCAAATCACCGGCACCCGCCATGGGCGCGAGCTGGCCGGAACAGTCTGTGGGTCCGGCCCACAAGGCCCATTCAATCCCGGCATGATAAAGGCCAAGGCCCGCCCCGAAGGCAAAACACAGCATCAGCAAAAGCAAGAGCGGCTTGATCAGCAAACGCCTGCGCCCATCCCGCAACAAGACCAGCAACAAGCCTGCAATCGGAATGCCCGCATAATAAGACAGCCTTTGCTCCAGACACAGCGGACAGGGCGCAATACCCAAAACCAGCTGGATAAACCACGCCGAGACAATCGCAATCACGGCCACCACCAAACAGGCCAGCACCAACACCATAGCCAGTCGATCCAAGCGCCAATAGCTTTTGCCCATCACACCAACCTGCTGACCAGAACAAAGCCCAAAACAATAATCATCAGCGAACCTAAAACCACAGCCGTCAGATGCTGCTCGATGAACAAGCGCAGACTACCGCCATAGCGGTTGAACAAAAAGGCCAGCAGAAAAAACCGCGCGCCGCGGGTCAGCAAAGCCAGACCCACAAAGGCCGCGAGCGGATAATCCATAAAGCCCGAAACAATGGTCACCAATTTAAACGGGATCGGCGTAAAGCCTTTGATCAGAATAAACCACGCCCCGTATTCGGCATAAAGCGCCTTCACCGCCTCGATCTTGCCGCCATAGCCATAAAGGTTCAGCAAAAACAAACCGAGGCTGTCATAAAGCAAGGAGCCGATCGCATAGCCTGCCACCCCGCCCGCGACAGAGGCCAGCGTGCAAACCAACGCATAACGAAAAGCCCGTTCGGGACGCGCCAAAGCCATGGGCGCCAACAGCGCATCGGGCGGCACCGGAAAAATCGAACTCTCTAAAAAAGACACCAGCGCCAAAGCCCATAAGGCATAGGGTTTTTCGGCCAGCGCCACAGTCCAGTCATAAAGGCGGCGGAGCATGGTCACACTTTCTGTTTCAATCGCTTACGTGGCAATGCCCAAGCCGACATCATGCGTCTTGCGTGATTGAAATGGGTCATGAAAATTTGTGATGCTGAGGTGCAAAAAAAGCGTGGTGCCCCTAGCCGGGACAAGGATATTGAATAAAAACATATATTTATACCAAAGTGGGACAGTTTTTTCTCCTTAAAATATAATACATTTTGGGGCTGACATAGATAGCAGAAAAA
>CAIJVU010000062.1 GCA_903824185.1 uncultured Hyphomicrobiales bacterium | reverse complement strand
TGATGGCTGCTTGAGGAGCAGAGGGCGATAGACACCCAAATAGATTTTGATGAGCTCCACAATGGTTTGCGGGATCGGAAACGTCAGGTCTTCTTTATTTTTGACATCCTGTTTGGGAATAACCAAAAACCATTCTTCGTCGCGCACACGATGAAGATTGCGCTCGATATCAAGTGCCGCGAGATTTTTCTCGCGGATTGGTGCAATCAAAAGAATGGCGATTGCGATTGCAGATTGGACTTCGACCGCATTCAGAACACTCGGCCTGGAATGATCGAAAGAGGCGATAACCTTATTTGTAAGGCTGACGAGCTTGTGAATATTTGCCGGAGCCGTCAAAACACGAAGGCGCGCTTCGTTTTTTGGGGTCATGCCTGTCTTTTCCGGGCGGAGATTGGCTTCAGCCGCTTTAAACAGCGCAAGCTCTTCCTCTGATACCTTGGCCCAATATTTGGCAATCTGGGTCAGGATGCGGGCAAGATTATAAAAATGAGCATTGGCCGTTTCATTCGAGCGTTCCCAAAGCTTACCCAAAATGGCTTCACGTGCTTCAGGGGTCACGAGATCCCGCAATCCTTTGATGGAATGCGGATCCATACCCGATTCAATCAGGATAGTGGTCATCAATAGGATTTTGTTCTGCCGGTCATATTGTGAGACCGGGCTTAGGGCTTTGAGGCTTGTTGTGTCAAAAATATTCTTTCGGCCAGCACGGGTTAAAAAGCGCTCAAGGTCAGCATTAAAAGTCTTGGGAAGGTCTGCGATCGAAACGGATGCAGGAGGCCGGCTGTTGACCAAGGCCAATTTGATTTGCGGCCAATCGGGTTGGGTCTCCGACAGCCTGTTCCAGACCTTGGTGACATCGCGCCGCAATTGTTTTGCACGGGATGGTGTCCGGCCATCTTCAACCGCCCAGCGTTCGAATCCAGCCATAATTTCGTCAGAGACCTGCCATGGCTCGATCCCTAATGTGGAACAGCGAAGCCCCAATTGGTTCATGAAAGACCGATCATAACGGTTTGGAATAGGCCTAATGTGGGACACCCAGGCTTCGGAGAGAGAGGGTTCGATGGTAATCACCGTGCCCTGTTTAACTATATCCTCTACCATTCCGGCCTCCTTTTACCAGTATTTGATGTTCAGAGTATGCATGTCTGTAATAAAATTGCAAGTTAACTTCATTACAGACAGTATTTATTGAAGTTATTACTTCAATAAATACAATAACTTATTAGTCTATGCTTTAATAACTGGCCTATCAGAGCTCAATCTCGCCGCTTCTTCTTGCAAGCGGATCAGTTCGATCCTACCCAGGCCCTCAAAGCGATACTGGTGAACATGTGCTGCAGCCTGCCGGCCCAAAAGATTGGCGAGTGCGAGGAGAGACCGGTGAGGGGAGGGCTTCACTTGCCTTAACTCCTGACTTTCCAGCTCCTCAATATATTCGACAACTGTATCGTATTTCAGTGCTGCAAAAGACATCATGACGGCGTAATCCCTGTTCGGGTTGTGATTGGGTTCACGATTCCAATTCGACCGGATACGCCGGCGAACTGGAATCAATTCGATTTATAAACTTTATACCTGTATCGTATTTAATAAGTCAAGGATCCGCTTGTGGGGATTTTCTTTATGTGCGTCGACCGCGTTTTACCGGTGGAGTTGCCTCGGCGATCTTCAAGACACGCTCGCATATCTGGCTGAGCATGATGAGTGGAAACGGATAAAGACCGTCGTAATATGACATGTAACGCTCGAAAGCCTTCCAGGGGCCGATCAGTTCGGGGCTAAGCGTGCCGACGATCCCGTTCCTGTTTATTGCCATGAACTCAAGATAGAGGCCGCCTATATTCATTTTGGCAAGTTCTCCCTTCAGGGGCGCTGGGTTCGTGATGGTTCTATCCGCGCCACGTCCAGTTCGAGCCTCAAGCAAAGCCTCACGATAGAATTTGCGCAATTTCATGCGGTATTGTGTCAGGAGCGCAACGATATGGCGAAATGCCATTCCGTCAGTCAGCATTTTCAATGCAACGGCCAATTCTATAATATGCTCATACCGGTAGACGATTTCTTCCCATTGATAAGATCCGACTTCATCGGTCTCAAATGGGAGGCCCTCGCGACGAAATTTCTTGACCATCGCATCAAGCGCCGTATCGGACATATGCTCTGCCAAGCGCGTGTCTTTCATAACGCGCAACACCTGTCCGTGGCTCAGCTTGAGCGATTTCATTCGGAGCGGGAGGTCATTCTGAGGATCAATCATTTATCAAAATATAGATATAATTGTCCCGATTTTCAAGCAAGACATTACGCGCAAATAATCAAATTGTTTCGCTTCAGCATCATGTATTTTCTTCCGTCATGCGTACGATCCTCGACAAAGTCATACGACCAAACATGGTTCGG
>CAIJVU010000061.1 GCA_903824185.1 uncultured Hyphomicrobiales bacterium | reverse complement strand
GTGTGCCGAAGGCGCATTTTGGGCTATTTTTGAAGGAGTGTGAGTGGCGTTTCAATAACAGTGACCCAACGCTCCAATTAACAACGTTAAAACAATGGGTTAAACGCTATCTAAGGTGATTATCTGGGACAGCCCCTTAATTTTTTTCCGTCATGGTTGTTAGCTATGGATTTGAATGAAAATCAATTCAAAATTTGGTTGGCTGAAAGAATTAAAGAAAAACCAGAAATCATAATATTGAATAAATCGATAAAGAAACTTGGTAAACCGACTAGAAGACCAGAAATGATTGGGGCTTTAAATCGATTATATCCAAACCTTGATAATTTACCCCCACGCAAGATAATGCATAAGGCTGTTTGTGCCTATTTAGGACAAGTTGTCCTAGAAGGTGGATTATATAGCTTAAATGCATTCAAGAACGCTCTAACAGATTGGAAAAAAGTCGAAAAGGGTTAAATGATTTAGCCCTTTAATCCTGTCGTATTTTTAGAAAAAATGGTCATATCTACAAGCCGCCTCAACATAAGGAGACGGCTATGGCCAATATGGAACAGATTGATACGAATCCGAAGCGCGCACTGCGAGTGCGGGAGTTCGGAACACTTTATGGACTATCGAAAGCTACCATCTACAGATTGATTAAAATCGGAAAGCTTCGCTCGATAAAATTGGGCGGATGCAGGCTCATTCCGGTTGATTCAGCAGAATCTTTAATCTCTATTAATTGAAACCGCGAGACACTTTCCCAAGCGACCCGCGGCATATTTCAATTATAGGGATTAAATATAACGCATTCCAAGGCGTTTGGAAAGTGACTCCTTTAGACAAGGAGTCAGAAATGACTGAGTTCAAATCGTTATTTAGCAGTACAGCAATTAAATTGGTTTCCAATAACTGGAGGCCCTTGCCTGGGTATGAAGATACCAAGCGACCTTCAATTTCAAAATGGAATCAATATTGCAAACGTCAGTGGAAATCTGACGAGCTTATCGAAATGGTAAATGGGCGCGGACTTGATAAAGGCAAGATCGTATGTCTTGCAGTACAAAACGAAATTATTGTTATTGATATAGATGTTGAGGATGAGGAAAAAGTCAAAGAAATTTTAAAAGCAATTGAAAAACATCTTGGTATTACCCCGTTAATCCGCATCGGAAGGGCGCCACGTTGTTTGCTTGTGTTTCGTTCAGACGGCAACATCCGGTCGCGCAAACACCATCCCATCGAAATCTTTTCTGGTTCCGGCCAATTCGTTGCTTTCGGTTATCATGCGGGCGCTGGTAAGGATTACGAGTGGCCGATCAAAAGCCCGCTCGATCTGTCCGCTGACGACCCGTTAATCCCGATCATCTCTCAACAACAGATCGACCAATTCCTCGATGCAATCAAAGAAAAAGTCCAATTCAAAACTACGCCAGCGAAAGAATATAAAGAATCTCTGTTTTTAGGGGACACGTTGGTCAATGATCGGGAAACTATCTTAAGCAAGATCATCGAAGAGGCCGACATTCTCGCCCGGCTTGATGAAGGATCGCGCAACGATCAGCTTTTCCGTGTTTCTTACATCGCCGGGCAGGCCATGGCCGCCGGTCTGGTCCAGTTGGGCGAGGTCGAAAACACCATTCTTAATGCCGCATCCATCTGCGGGCTTATAAACGATTACGACGGAAATCAAGGTGTTCGTGCGACTATGCGTTCAGGATTCAATAATGGAGCAAAGGTACCATTCTTTCTGATCTCCAAGTGGTTCGAGCCGATTGAAGCCTCGCCGGAACCAGACGCGGCCCAGAAAGCTCAGGCAGCGCCGGAATCTACCAAGGAAAGGGACGACCCGTTCGATTACGACGATGCGTCCAAGTTCGAGTTCCCACCCTCGCTGGTCAAGAACCTTCTGCCTAAAACCGGTATTGCTTTCATCGGGGGGCAGTCCGGAGCGGGCAAGACCTTTCTGGCGGTTGATCTGGCAATCGCCTTATCCGACGGGCAGCCATTCTTCGGTCGGAAGGTGAAGGAAAAGGTCGGTGTGGCTATTCTGGCAGGCGAAGGGGCAGAGACGCTCAGGCTGCGCGTCAATGTTGCCAGGCAGGCAAGAAACATCAAGGAGCCGCTGCCGATTGCATGGATGCCCAATGTGCCAAATCTGGCGGATTCCCGTAACGGGCCGAAAGTGTTGAGCCAGTTGCGGCGGCTGGGGCAGTGGTTTCAACAGCGTCACGGGGTCAGGCTGGGTGTGGTGATCTTTGACACCTTGGCGGCCACTTTCCTACTTCAAGATGAAAACGACAATTCCGAGGCCGCCAAGGTCATCAAAGTCTTGGCGAATATGTCGCAATCTCTGGATTGTCTGGTCATGCCTGTGCATCACTATGGCAAGGGTGCGGAGACGGGCCTCCGTGGTGCGTCGGCGTGGCGGGCAGGGTCGGATGCTGTTTTGTCAGTGACGGCGGATCGGAACCAACTGACAGGGGTTGTTAGCAACCACTTCTTGTGGCTGGCGAAGTCCCGTGTCGGTGAGGAAGGGCCGGTGGGAGCCTTTTCCTTGAAGACCATGTTTGTGGGCTTGGACGAAGATAATGAGGATGTGACCTCGTGCTATGTCGTGCCGGAGGTGATGACACAGATTTCCGATGACGAAATTGCAGCTCAGGAAGCAGCAATTTTGCAAATCATAAAATCGTGTGAATACCGAACTCATTGCAACTCACCTGATTGGGCCGGGCATGCAATCGCGCCAATATTGGGACTGAATTCTTATGAAAAAACAGGTCGAGACAAAATTTCTAAAATACTCATAAAACTCAAAATGGAGAAAAAAATTAAAATTCTCGAGAAAACATGCAGCAAAGGAAAAAAACAAAAAATCTATGAGGTACTTGAAAATAAAATGGAAAAATAAATTTTATTGATACGGATGCTTGTATATGGCGGAACAAAACAAAATTTGTTCCGCCATTTTTTGTATTTGTTCAAATCGCGCGCACCTAGGCATGTTTTGCATGTTATTGGCCTGATCGCGGTCCGTGCTAAGTGGCGCCCCCCCCTACCACCCCTTTAGGGGTGGGGGGGGGCGCACTGAGCACCGTCAGGTGGGTTTGGTCTGAAATACAAGATGGTTTCGAAGGATGAACTTGCGGAAATCCGGTGCCCTGTAAGAGCATTTAGACAATTTGATACCTGTAGACCAATTTGATACCTGTAGACCAATGCCTGCTCATTCAAATGGTCTCAGTCGCACATAATTGCCCGCGCACGGGCTTACTCACGCCAGAGACCGCCTTGGTTGTCCGGCATTGATTTTGCGGGCTGAAGGGTGCTCTTTTTCAATGGCGTTGCCGGAATGACCGCGCGACCATATTCTTTCCAGCCATTACGGGACAAGTTGTCCTCGCTGGGATCCGGTGCTGCCCTAAATTCGGTATTTGACGGCATGTTTACGCCGGGGTGGACGCCGAAAAGCATGCGTCTGAGCGCCTCTTTTGTCAGCGCGGAGACGCTCATTTTATTTGTCCTGGCTATTTCGTCGATTGCATTGCGCTCCTTGCGAGGCAGCCGGCAAGCCAAAGGGTGCAAATATCTGCTGGACATTCAAGTTATACTCCGAACACGCTCCCTGTTCATTGTATAGCATGAATGTCGATTTTGGATAAGAAGCAAAAGTTCGAAAAGTAATAAAGCCAGCAAATCAAATTTCGTAGATCTTAACGTACAAAAGCCGCCGATCACCAACGCGTGGCACGCTAAATGGCTTGTTGGGTAAAATCGACGTGATTACTCCCTTTTAAAATTACGTCAGATCGGACCGGCTCATCTGACACCTTGAACTGGCCCCCATTTCGACAGGACAGTTAGGCCTTACCGAGAGGGCTTGAGGATATCCTTAAGCATAGGCTTATGTCTGACGATTATAGACGTGTAGAAATCATAACAGGAACAGCCCGGCGGCGGCGTTGGCGCACACAAGACAAGCTCCGCATGATTTAGGAGACGCTTTTGCCGGGCGAGTGTATTTCGGCGGTAGCGCGCCGTCATGGCGTTGCGCCTAATCTCTTGTATCGTTGGCGAAGGCTGATGACGGAGGGCGTTGCTGTGGCAATTGAGGCTGATGACCGGATGACGGGCAATCAGGATGTTCGCAAACTCGAAGAACGCGTTCGGGATCTGGAACGGCTTTTGGGCCGCAAGACCATGGAAATCGAGATTTTGAAAGAGGCCCTGGCCAAATCGCAGTTAAAAAAACAGACATTGCTGTTAGCGTCGCTGCTGAAGGACGATTTGCGATGACAAGGATTGCCAAAATGCTTGGCGTCTCTCGGTCAAATCTGATCTAAAGGCTTAATGTGGACGCAAACCGCGGCGGTTCTACTGCAAAGTGCAAGAAACGGCGATTATTCCATTGATCTGTTATTCTGAGAGTTTGATCGCAATTTTAATGTCCGAACTAGCCTTTTTTAATTTTACATGCCATCAAGGATTTGTTTCTTTTTAGCGGCATATTCATCAGATGTTATTAGTCCGTTATCAAAAATTTTTTTCAACTCATGTAATTTTTCGGTAACAGCACTTTCTTTTAATTGCGGGGTGCTTTGTTGCACTACAGGGTTGCTAGCTGGCTTTTTTTCTGAAGCGGTTGTTTGTTTGATTGCGGTTGTGGCGTCTTGTGATGGTTTACTTTGAATAATACCATTAAGTCCTTTTAACGAATTAATGGCCTTAATCATTTCCGGCCTGTTACGCGCAATATTTGCGTCAAGTGTCCAGGTTGATATGCTGACAATTTCATACTTACTTTGTACATAAGTATTTATGTAGGTTAATTTTTTTCCGCTAACATAACCAGTATATTCCCATTGTAGAGCCGGTAATCCCGATATTGTTATAGAACGCAAATTTGAAACGCTACGCTCAGTCATTGCTGGAACATCTGATTCATAAATTTTTCTAATCGTACTTTTGAAATCAGGCACAAATCTAATGTCGGCTGAGCTTAAATTAATCCCTATGTCTAGTGATGTATTTGCGGCGTAAAGCTTGAAGCCTCTTTGGCTCATTTTATCTGTTAGTGGTCTTTCTGCCCAGCCATTATGAAGTGATAAAGTAGCTTGCAATGGTCGAGGCTCATATTCAAATTTTTCCGTCAAAATTAGTATTGGAAGGCGATCGTTTGTACATTTTGATGACGCACCTAGAATTGATTTAACACGGAGTACGCCACCGTCATATTTAATCAGCTGACCAGCACGAGTTTCCGATGATGTACATTTTTCATTTGGATCCGCTGATGTGCTGTTTCCAAAAGACGGAATTGGGAAAAAAAAGAAAAAGAAAAAAGCATTTGATGGCTGTACCATTAGAATCAGAATTGATAGTGCAATTAAGACTGGTTTCAATCTACTTGGCATCTCCATCTCCCAACTCATTTCGCCTGCTAAATTAGATAGTACTGTTCGATTTCAATTTTTTTTGGGTCGGAGCCATCAAGAAAATTTTCGATTTTAGTGCAGTCGATTATTATTAAGTTTAGTATGGTAGTTGATTATTGCGCAACTCATAATCAAATCATAACTTGTTCTTGCTGATTTTTTTTGGGGTGGGAAACTCGATGGGCTCCCAAAATAATATATCGAAGTCCCATTCAGGTTTAAAATTAGTGATTTTATCAATTAGGGTAAAATTGGCACTGTATGTCAGACAGATGTTGATTTTAACATACGATGAAATTGGGGCCCATATTGGGGCCGTTAAATTTTCAAAAGATAAAATTTATTTAATATCAATGTGTTATAATAAAAAAATGGCGGAAGAGGTGGGATTCGAACCCACGGTGGGCTTGCACCCACGGCGGTTTTCAAGACCGCTGCCTTAAACCACTCGGCCACCCTTCCGTTGGCGCCTTCATTGCTATGCGCGGACCCGCTTGGCAAGGTTTTTTTCTCGTCCCAAGACAATTTTTGGAAAAAACTTTGAACCAGTATTTGTTTCGGCGCTTATCCGGCCTGATTATCTTGGGATAGGGCCGCTTTATCCGGTTGTTTGGGCTTTTGGGGCCTTGGTTTCGTTCATCAGACGAACGGATGTTCGTCTGCCGATGAGGCGGGCTGCGTTAACGATAGTCTGCTTCTCCATGTTTCGTTAACCATGATTTGGTTGCCAAAGCGTGAAAAGCACGTTAGGGTTTCATTAAGATTTACGGCAATGAGGTCGTGGGTTTTTGTTGGCTTCTTGAAAGTGCGTCCGTTGTATCGGTCTGCTTTTGGTGAGAGAAGCGTCAGAGGATGTGATTTTGAAGCAAAATCAAGTCACTGCGGCCAAGTCTGGTCAGGCTGTCTCGCAATCGGTTTTGGGCCGTTTTACCCTTCATGCGCTTCTGGCGGCAGGCTGTGCGCTGGCTCTTGCTGGCTGCAATGTTGAGGCGCAAAAATCCTCGCTCGACAGTGCGGCGGTGCAACCGCAACAGAAAAAAACCAAAGAAATTCAATCCTCTAAAGCGCCAGAACCCGTGCAGACCGTTTCCAAAGACGATGCTTCTGATGCGGGCCGTGCTTTGGGTTATGACAAAACCGGCAAGCCCTACACCGTGTCCGGCAAGCTTTATGTGCCCAAAGAGCAAACAGGCTATACAGCCACGGGTTTGGCCTCGTGGTATGGGGTTGGCTTTCATGGGCGTGAAACCGCCAATGGCGAGCTGTTCAACCGTGATTCCGTCACCGTGGCCCATCCAACCCTGCCTCTGCCCAGCTATGTGCGGGTGACCAATGTGCTCAATGGCCGTTCCATCATCGCCCGTGTGAATGATCGCGGGCCGTTCAAGGGCAATCGTCTGGTCGATGTTTCGGAACAGGTCGCAATCGGCCTGAATTTCAAGCACTTAGGCACAACCCGTTTGAAGGTTGACTATATCGGCCGCGCGCCGGTCAATGTCGATGACAGTGCGATGTTGCAGGCCACTTTGCGGGTGGATGGCACCGCCGCCCAATTGGGTGGGCTTGGTGTGGCGTCCCAAGTGGCCAAGGTGGCTCCGTCCGAGCGCGCCGCTGCCTTTACGCAGGATCCGTTTGGCGAGGAGAGCCGCAGCGGCTTTGATCGCGCCGATGTGGGTGCGGCTTCGGCACAGACTTCGGCACCGGCTCAGGCCGCGCTGGAGGTTGTTCCCGTGCCGCCGCAACGGCCCGTCTCGATGGGCGAGGCCAGTTTCAAGCCGCATTTTGAAGGCCTGAAAATGCTGGAAAAACCAGCGGTTGCAGAGAAAAGTTCAGATATTCGTTCAACTCCCGTGACCGCGTCTGCGTCTTCTGAGGAGAGTGCCGCAGACGCTCTGCCCAGCCGCATTCCTTTGCCGCCCGTGCGTCCTGTGGGGCTTGGCGATGACGCGCCGTCTGAGCGCACCGCCGCCTTTGACAAGCCTGTTGGTTCCCAGCCTGTCGGCGGGTTCCGGCAAATGGTTGTCTCGCGCTGATCAGGTCTGATCAGGCGTTTTTGCGCCTCTCTGCACTGCTTTTCCCCGCGTAACGATCCTTTTTTGTTTTTAATCCGTGGTTTCAGCGTTCCAGCGCGGCAGCAAGGTTGCCTTTTGCCGTCGCTCTGGGCATGGTCACCTCATGCCTGATGATGGATTCTTCCGATGAAAGCCTTTTCCGATGCGCGGATGCGCGGGTATTTTGTTACCTTTGAAGGGGGCGAGGGCTCAGGCAAATCCACTCAAGTCAACCGTTTGATCAGCCGCCTTCAGGCCTTGCGGATCAATGCGGTGGGCACGCGTGAACCGGGGGGATCGCCGGGCGCTGAAAAAATCAGGGCGCTGTTGCTCGATCCCAATGCCGGCCGCTTTACCAGCATGGCCGAAGTTTTGTTGTTTTATGCCGCCCGCGCCGAACATTTGGACAAATTGATCCGTCCCACGCTGTCGCGCGGGGATTGGGTTGTTTCCGACCGTTTTTCCGACTCAACCCGCGCCTATCAGGGGCTGGACGGGCGGATCAATCCAGCTGATCTTGCCGCCATTGAAAAGCTTGTGGTGGGGGAAACCCGTCCCGATCTGACGTTTTTGCTCGATTTACCCGCCGCCGAAGGGCTGAAACGGGCACAAATGCGGCGCGGGGATGCGCAAGTCGACCCGTTTGAGCAACAGGCGGTCTCCTATCATGTGGCTCTGCGCGGTCAGTTTCGCATGATGGCGCAATCGGAGCCCGAACGCTGGGTGGTGATTGATGCCACCCAAACCGCCGATGCGGTCGAAAAAGAGATCTGGCAGGTGCTTTCAGGCCGGATCAAGGCCCGCAAAGAGCTCAAATAATGGTGCCCGTCGATCCCACCACCGATGATCGCTTGGCGGTTGCGCCCCATCCGCGCGAGGCCTCGCTTTTGCTTGGCCAGGATGAGGCCGTTGCCACCTTCATGCAGGCGGTCCAGTCCGGTCGTTTGCACCATGCGTGGATTTTGTCCGGCCCCCAAGGCGTTGGCAAAGCCAGTTTTGCCTATCTGGCCGCGCGCTATCTCCTCAATCCGCAACATGGGCCGCATTTTTACACGGATCCCGACAGTGTGAGCAGCCGTCAGGTGTTGGCTCTGTCACATCCGGATTTGCATGTGCTGCGCCGCCGGGCGGAAAGTGACAAAAAGCCTATTCCGAATGAGATTTCGGTCGATTTTGCGCGTGATGCCATCGGATTTTTCGGATCAACGGCGGGTGCTGGCGGTTATCGCGTGTTGATCGTGGATAGTGCCGACCACCTCAACCGCAGCAGCGCCAATGCTCTGCTGAAAGCCATCGAGGAGCCCCCCCGACAAGCGGTCATCTTCATCGTCTCGCATATGATCGGGCGCCTGCTCCCGACCATCCGCTCCCGCTGCCGGATTTTGCCTTTTCGCCTGTTGGACCCGCCCGATATCGCCCAGATCTTAAAGGCCTCTGGCGATCACAGCGCGGCGGATGTGGAAGAGGCGGCAGCGCGTGCGGGCGGTTCCGCCAGACGTGGGTTTCAATGGCTGGATGAGCGGTTTGCCGCCGTCAGCCAGCATGTCGAAAAACTGCTGGGCCAATTGCCCGATTATGATCGTGCGGAGGTTCTGGCCATGTCGGAAGCCTTTGGCCGGAAAGAGGGGCGGGCGGATTTCGAGACCATGCGTGAAAGCGTGCTTGATTGGTTAAGCGCTCAAATCCATGCACGGGCCAGCGAGGGGGTGCATCGTCTTGCACCACTCGCCGAGGTATGGGAAAAGACGGAACAGGCCGCACGCGAAGCCGAACGCTATAATCTTGATCGGCGCGCATTGGCCCTTAACATGTTCAATGATCTCGCTGCTGCCGTTCGTCGATGACAGGCCGTTTGATTGTTGTTACGAGGATCCTATGGCTGAGCGTTACCCATTTTATATCACCACCGCCATTTCTTATCCCAATGGTGTTCCTCACATTGGCCATGCCTATGAGCTGATTGCCACGGATGCCATTGCACGGTTCAAGCGTCTTGATGGGTATGATGTGTTCTTTTTGACCGGCACAGACGAGCATGGTCAAAAAATGCTGCAAACGGCCACGAAAGAAGGCATTGAGGTGAGGGCTCTGGCGGATCGCAATGCGGCACGTTTTCGCGCCATGACTGAAGCGCTGAACGCCTCGCAGGATGATTTTATCCGCACCACCGAAGAGCGCCATTACAAAACATCGCAAGCGATTTGGAACCGCATGGAGGCCGCCGGCGACATCTATCTGGCGAGCTATTCCGGTTGGTATTCCGTGCGCGATGAAGCCTATTATGCGGAAGGTGAGACGGTTGTCACCGGCGATGGCGTCCGGATCGGTCCGCAAGGCACACCGGTTGAATGGGTCGAGGAGGAAAGTTATTTTTTCCGTCTCTCGGCCTTTGAAGAGCGCTTATTGGCGCTCTATCATGACAAACCTGATTTCATTGGACCCGAAGAGCGCAAAAACGAAATTGTCAGTTTCGTTAAATCCGGTTTGAAGGATTTGTCCGTCAGCCGCACCGCCTTTGATTGGGGGATTCCGGTGCCGGGAAATCCCAAACATGTCATGTATGTCTGGGTCGATGCGCTCACCAATTACCTGACAGCCACCGGCTATCTTGAAGACGGGCCGCGCAAGCATTTTTGGCCCGCCGATGTGCATATTATTGGCAAAGATATTGTGCGCTTTCACACGGTCTATTGGCCCGCCTTTTTGATGTCGGCTGGCCTGCCTTTGCCCAAGCGTGTGTTTGGACATGGTTTCTTGTTCAATCGCGGTGAAAAGATGTCCAAGTCTTTGGGCAATGTGATTGATCCCTTCACATTGGCCGACCATTACGGGGTTGATCCCCTGCGCTATTTTTTCCTGCGTGAAGTCCCCTTTGGTCAGGATGGCAATTATTCGCATGAAGCGATTGTTTCGCGGATCAATGCCGATCTCGCCAATGATCTCGGCAATTTGGCGCAACGCTCATTGTCGATGGTGAATAAAAATCTGGGTGGGCAAGCCCCTGATTATGGCCCCTTGTTACCGCAAGACGAAGCCATGCTGGCACAGGCCTATGCCTTGCCGGAGAAAGCGCGGGCTGCCATGCAGAATTTTGCCTTGCATATGATGCTGGGTGAAATCTGGCGGGTTGTGGCCGATGCCAATCGGTATTTTGCCAATGAGCAACCATGGATTGTACGCAAGACCGACGAGGCGCGGTTTGCCACTATTTTGGCAGTGACCTTGGAAACCTTGCGTTGTATCGCCATCATGGCGCAGCCGGTGATGCCTACGGCCATGGCCAAAATGCTGGATGCGTTGGGCGTTGATTTGGACGCGCGCACATTTGCCGCTGTGACCGCAGACCATCAGATCAAAGGCGGCACTTTATTGCCTGCGCCGAGCCCTGTTTTCCCGCGCTATGTCGAGGAAGACAAGGAAAGCGGAGCCTGATTGCCCATGCTTGTCGATAGTCATTGCCATCTGGATTTCCCCGAATTGGCGGAAGACAGAGCGGATATTATCACACGCGCGCGCGCGGCTGGTGTCTCCACCATGGTGACGATTTCAACGCGTGTCGCGCGCTTTGAAACCTATAAGGCAATAGCCGAAAGCGATCCTGATATTTGGTTTACCATCGGCACGCATCCTTTGGGGGCCAATGAAGAACCCGATATTTCCACCAGCACGCTTTTGGATCTGGCGGGTCATGAAAAATGTATAGGCATCGGCGAGGCGGGTCTTGATTATTTCTATGACAAAGTCGATCGCGAGACAGCCAAAAAAGTCTTCCGGACTCATATCGCGGCATCACGGATCAGCGGTCTTCCGCTTGTGATCCATGCCCGAGATGCGGATGTTGATATTATCGCTGTTTTAAAAGAGGAAAGCGCCATCGGCGCGTTTCCGGCGATCTTGCATTGCTTCTCCTCCACACCCGCTCTCGCGGAGGTGGGGGTCGCGCTTGGCTTGCATATTTCCTTTTCGGGCATCGTCACCTTCAAGCGTTCGGATGAATTGCGCGCAATCGCCCAACATGTGCCCCTTGATCGTTTATTGGTGGAAACCGATGCGCCGTTTCTTGCGCCGCAAGCCTATCGCGGCAAGCGCAACGAACCGTCTTATGTCGTCGAGGCCGCCAAGACCCTTGCTGAGGTGCATGGGCTTTCATTCGAGGCGATGGCGGCACAGACGACACAAAATTTCTTCAGCCTGTTTAAAAAGGCGAAGCGACCGCAATGAGCAAACTCAAAATCACCATTCTGGGGTGTGGCTCGTCAGGTGGCGTGCCGCGCGTTGGCTTTGGCTGGGGCGATTGTGATCCCAACGAGCCGCGCAACCGGCGCAGGCGCTGCGCTTTGTTGGTCGAACAGATCGCAGACCATGGTGGACGCACGTCTGTATTGATCGATGCAGGCCCTGATTTGCGGGAGCAATTATTATCGGTGAATTGTCATCATCTCGATGCGGTTTTACTGACCCATGACCATGCCGATCATGTGCATGGGATTGATGATTTGCGTGGAATTGTTTTGCGTCATCGTGCGCGCTTGAATGTCTATATGGACAGGCGGACCAGTATCGGTGTTTTGAGCCGTTTCGGTTATGCGTTTCATGCACCCGCAAACAGCGATTATCCGCCGATCTTCACACAGTGCGACATCATAGCCGGTGAAAAACTCACCATTCATGGTGCGGGCGGGGCGTTGGACTTTTTACCCTTCGATGTGCATCACGGCCATATCGATGCGCTTGGGTTTCGGATCGGGCCTGTGGCCTATACGCCGGATGTGCATGATATTCCCGCAAGCAGTTTAGCGGCTTTGGAAGGACTGGATGTCTGGATTATCGACGCCTTGCGACACAGCAAGCATCTGTCCCATTTCAATCTTGACGAGGCCTTGGAGTGGATTGAACGCATGCAGCCCAGACAAGGGATTTTGACGAATATGCATCATGATATGGATTATGCCGATCTGTGTCAGCGTTTGCCGGATCATATTCGTCCTGCCCATGATGGGTTTGAAATCGAGATTTGATCCTCGTCTTCAAGCGTCTCTAATTTTTGAGCCGCAACATCCGATCATAAAAAAAGGGCACCCGAAGGTGCCCTGATTTGTTTGACATGAAAGGAAGGGGGCAAGCGCCCCCCGCCAATCAGTAAGAATAATACATCGTGAATTCGACAGGATGCGGGGTCATTTCAAAACGCATGACATCCTGCATCTTCAATTCGATGTATGCATCAATGAAGTCGTCATTGAACACGCCACCGGATTTCAAGAAGCCACGATCCTTGTCGAGATTGGCGAGCGCTTCACGCAGCGAGCCGCAAACGGTCGGGATTTTCTTCAATTCGCGTGGGGGCAAATCATAGAGATCCTTGTCCATGGCGGGGCCTGGATCGATCTTGTTCTGGATACCGTCAAGACCTGCCATCAGCATGGCAGCGAAAGCGAGATAGGGGTTCGCCATCGGATCAGGGAAGCGAACTTCAACGCGCTTGGCTTTCGGGTTGCTGGTGTAAGGAATACGGCAAGATGCAGAGCGGTTGCGTGAAGAATAGGCAAGCAACACAGGCGCTTCGTAACCAGGCACCAAACGCTTGTAGCTGTTGGTGGATGGGTTGGTGAAGGCGTTCAATGCTTTGGCATGTTTGATGATGCCGCCGATATACCACAGGCATTCCTGCGACAGATCAGCATATTTATTGCCAGCCATGATCGGCTTGCCTGCTTTCCAGATGGACTGGTGAACATGCATACCCGAGCCGTTGTCGCCGAAAATCGGCTTCGGCATGAACGTGGCGGTCTTGCCATAAGAGGCTGCCACATTGTGGATGGCATATTTATAGATCTGCATCTGGTCAGCCATGTGGGTCAGCGTATCGAACTTCATGCCGAGTTCGTGCTGGGCCGAGGCCACTTCGTGATGGTGCTTTTCAACCTTCACGCCCATGGATGCCATGGCAGCCAACATTTCGCCGCGCATATCCTGAGCGGAATCTTGCGGAGGAACTGGGAAGTAACCGCCTTTGGTGGCGATCCGGTGGCCGAGATTGCCGCCTTCATATTCGGTATCGCCGTTCACAGGCAATTCCGACGAGTCGAGCTTGAAGCCGGTGTTATAGGGGTCCGACATGAAACGGACGTCGTCGAAGACGAAGAATTCAGCTTCAGGGCCGACATAGATGGTGTCGCCGATACCGGTTGACTGCAAATAGGCTTCTGCCTTTTTGGCAATACCGCGGGGATCGCGCTCGTAAGGCTGGCCAGTGGTGGGCTCGAGAACGTCGCAAACGATCGACAAAGTCGGCGCTGCAAAGAAGGGATCCATGGTTGCTGTGGAGGGATCAGGCATCAGCATCATGTCGGATTCATTGATGGCTTTCCAGCCAGCAATGGAGGAGCCGTCGAACATCGTGCCTTCGGCGAAGATTTCTTCGTCGATCATGGTGATGTCGAAGGTCACATGTTGCCATTTGCCGCGTGGATCGGTGAAGCGGAAATCAACATATTTGATGTCATTGTCGCTGATAAACTTCAGCACGTCCTTGGCGGTCTTCATTCGTGTTTTCCTCGTTTTAAAAAAATGGCCCCCGTGCAAGGGAAGCCGGTTGGATCATAAACGACGGGTCTTAAAGAGTGTCAGATCGCATCAAGGCCGGTTTCACCGGTCCGGATACGGATGGCCTCTTCAACCGTGGATACAAAAATCTTGCCATCCCCGATGCGTCCGGTCTGCGCGGCCTTGCGAATAGCATCGACTGCACGTTCTACGAGATCATCCGGCAGGACAATCTCGATTTTGACCTTGGGTAGGAAATCAACAACATATTCAGCGCCACGATAGAGCTCGGTATGGCCTTTTTGGCGCCCGAACCCTTTAGCCTCAGTTACCGTAATCCCTTGCAAACCAACGTCTTGGAGAGCTTCTTTAACGTCATCGAGTTTGAACGGCTTGATGATAGCTTCAATCTTTTTCATCGTTTTCCGTTTCCTCTCTTTTGGGGGTGTAGAGCGATCATCGGTATGATTTTGGTTTAACTACAATTCGAAATAAAATACCATGGTCTAAATAAAGGCAATGCACTCCCATTAAGCAGAATGTGATTAAAATTTGTGCATATGTGCCAATTTTATTCATTTTACGGGCTGTATCATCACCGGTTTGAACGGGACTTCCCATGCATGAACTTCTGACCCCTGCAGCGATGGCGCAAGCTGATTCACTGACAATCGCCAAGGGCTTGCGCGGTTCGGTTTTGATGGAGCGGGCGGGTCGCGCAGTGGCCGATGCGGCTTTGGCGACAAAGCCCCAATCCGTGCTGGTTTTGTGTGGTCCCGGCAATAATGGGGGGGACGGCTATGTGGCGGCCCGCCTTTTGGCAGGGCGCGGCCTTGCCGTGCGTGTGGCGACGTCCAAGTCCGTCAAAGCCCTTTCCGGTGATGCGGCTTTGGCGGCACAGGCATGGGATCAACCGGTTGTTTCTTTTGACGATCTTGATTTCTCATCCTGTGATCTCGTGATCGATGCCTTGTTTGGCGCCGGATTGACCCGTCCCATAACGGATGATTATGCGCAGGTCATAGACAGGCTGAACCAGTCTGGCCGACCGGTTCTGGCGGTTGATGTGCCGAGCGGGGTTGATGGCCGCAGCGGTCAGGTGCTTGGGCCGGCGGTGCGGGCTGATTATTGTGTGACCTTTTTCAGAGCCAAACCCGCCCATTATCTTTACCCGGGCCGTGCATTATGCGGCAGCCTCACCATGGCCGATATCGGGATCGAGGACGCCGTGCTCTCTCAGATCCAAACGCCATTTTACCGCAATCATCCGGATTTATGGATGCACAACTGGCCCGATTATCCGGCGACGGCGCATAAATATCATCGCAGCCATGTCCTTGTTTGTTCGGGAGGTGTTGAGCAGGGCGGTGCGGCGCGTCTGGCTGCGCGTGCGGCTTTGCGCGGCGGGGCAGGGCTTGTGACCATTGCGAGCCCAACGGATGCTTTGGCCTCCCATGCGGCTGCCGTGCAAGCGATCATGGTCAGGCGCTGCGACGGGATAAAGGACTGGTGTCAACTCTTGGCCGATCATCGGCGGCATGTCCTTGTGATTGGACCGGGTCTTGGATTGTTCCCCGAGGAGACCGAGACAATCCGCCAGATGATTGCGGAGGGCGTGCGGGCCAAACGGGCTTTGGTTCTCGATGCCGGTGCTTTGACCGCTTATGCGGGGGCGGCTGACCTCCTCAAAGCCGAACTCGCAGGCAATGGTTTGAGGGACGCTCCTTGTGTCATCACACCGCATGAAGGGGAATTTTCCCGCCTTTTCAGTCAACAAGACGATATTCTTCACCCGCCGAGTAAGGCCGAGCGGGCATTGGCTGCCGCCCGCTATCTCGATTGTGTGGTTGTGTTGAAAGGGGCTGATACGGTGATAGCCAGCCCTGATGGTCTCATGCGGATCAATGACAATGCGCCGGCCTGGCTTGCGACCGCCGGCACAGGGGATGTGCTGGCCGGACTTGTCGCAGCCTTTTTGGCGCAAGCCGTCCCTGCTTGTGATGCCGCCGCCATGGCTGTTTATGTGCATGGATTGGCCGGACAAAGAGGCGGGCGCTACCTTGTGGCAGATGATTTGGAGGCGCTTTTACAGCCTTGCCTGCAAGAATTGGCCGGTCTGGGGGCGCGGATTTCGTCGTGAATCATGTCAGGAATGACGCAAATACAGCAAAAACAGACCTTTTTGGGTTCATTTCTGTGTTTTCCTGTCATTTGTTAAAGTTTGTTGTGGCACATTGCCCGCAAAATGCTATAGAGCGCGCTTCGCATTCACGCATCGCTTGCGGTCGTGGATGCTTTTTATCGTCAACGGACGGGCTGTCGAAGTGCGGGCGTGGCGGAACTGGTAGACGCGCCGGATTTAGGTTCCGGTGACGCAAGTCGTGGGGGTTCGACTCCCTTCGCCCGCACCAGCCTCCGACCGACCGATCACACCCGGTCTTTTGGTTCTTTTGAAATTTTTAGATTCGAAGGCAACGTCATGCAGGTTCATAATACGCACTCCGATGGTCTTAAGCGCGTTTTTACCGTCGTTTTACCGGCTTCCGAGCTTGACGAACGCCTGACTGGTGAATTGGCCACCATCAAAGATCGCGTCCGCATCAATGGTTTCCGTCCGGGCAAAGTGCCGGTTGCGCATTTGCGCCGCGTTTACGGCCGTTCGGTCATGGCGGATGTGTTGCAAAATATCGTCAATGAAACCAACCGCAAGATTGTCGATGACAATGGTTTCAAGCTTGCCATGGAACCCAAGGTCGATTTTCCTGAGGAAAAAGAACAGATTGAAGCGGTCATGGAAGCCCGCGGCGATCTCGAATACAAGGTTTCCATTGAGATCCTGCCCCAAATCGAGCTCAAGGGCTTTGACAATGTCAGCCTGACCCGTTTGGTGGTCGAGCCGACCGAAACCGAAATCAATGAAATGATTTCCAATCTTGCCAACCAGAACCGCAGCTATGCGGCAAAGGAAGGCAAAACGGTCAAAGTCGCGGATGGTGATCGTGCGATCATTGATTTCGTTGGTAAAATTGACGATGTGGCCTTTGAAGGCGGCAGCGGCACCGATGTGCCTCTGGTGATCGGTTCAGGCTCCTTCATTCCGGGCTTTGAAGAGCAGCTCGTTGGTGGCAAAATCGGCGAAGAGCGTGATGTCAATGTCAGCTTCCCCGAGGAATATGGTGCAAGCCACCTCGCAGGTAAAGCCGCCGTGTTCCATGTCACCATCAAGGGTGTCGAAGCCCCAGCCGAAACCGCCATTGATGACGAATTGGCCAAGGCCTTTGGTCTTGAATCCCTTGAGCAACTGCGCGAGCGCGTGAAAGAGAACCTTTCCGGCGAGCTCAATGCGATGTCCCGCGCCCGTCTGAAGAAGGAATTGCTGGACCAGCTGGACAAGGATTACGATTTCGAACTTCCGCCCACGCTCCTCGAGCAGGAATTTGAAGGCGTTTGGCAGCAGGTCATGTCCGAGCAGGCCCAAACCGGCAAGTCGTTTGAGGATGAAGGCACGACCGAAGACGATCAACGCGAAGAATTCCGCAAAATTGCGGCCCGTCGTGTCCGTATGGGCCTCGTTTTGGCAGAAATCGGCGAAAAAGCCGGTATCAACATTGCCAATGAGGAAGTTAGCCGCGCTGTCATGGCCCGCGCCCAGCAGTTCCCCGGTCAGGAGCGCATGGTGTGGGAATATTATCAGAAAAACCCGCAGGCTCTGAACGAGATCCGCGCGCCTCTCTTTGAGGAAAAGGTGGTCGATCACATCATCACCGTGGCCAAGGTCACCGATAAGCTGGTGTCCCGTGATGAGCTGATTGCCGCGGATGCCGCTGATGCGGACGACACGCCCAAGGCTGCCAAGAAAGCCACCAAAAAGGCCGCAGCCAAAAAAGACACGGATGACGCGGCGGGTGCCGAGGATGACGGCGAAGCCAAGCCTAAATCCCGTGCCAAGGCTAAAAAAGACTAATCAGGGTCTGATTTCCCTGTCTTCGTTGAAAAGGGCGCTTTTGCGCCCCTTTCTTTTGGTGGGGGAGCAAGTTCTTTCGCAAGCCCCCCCAAGAAAAAAGTGCTAAAAGCGGAATGAGTGCTTGATCGCCTCAGTCTAAACACTATCTTCGCTCATGAGATCGCCGATGAAGCCATTGATTCACGGCCCCATGATTTGACAAGGACGGATAGGCGCATGCGTGACCCGATTGAAACCTACAATATGCTCGTTCCCATGGTGGTTGAGCAGTCGAATCGCGGTGAACGCGCGTTTGATATTTATTCCCGCCTGTTGCGCGAGCGGATCGTCTTTTTGACGGGCCCCGTGGAAGACAATATGGCCTCTTTGGTGGTGGCGCAGCTTTTGTTCTTGGAAGCTGAAAATCCTAAAAAAGAGATTTCGATCTATATCAATTCTCCGGGCGGCGTTGTGACAGCGGGTCTGGCGATTTATGACACGATGCAATTCATCCGCCCGCCGGTCTCGACCTTGTGCATCGGGCAGGCCGCCTCCATGGGCTCGCTTTTGCTGTCAGCGGGTGCGGTGGGACAGCGTTTCGCGCTCCCGAATGCGCGAATCATGGTTCATCAGCCATCGGCTGGCTATCAGGGGCAGGTGACGGATATTTTGATCCATGCCCGCGAAGTCGAGGGTTTGAAGCGTCGTTTGAACGAAATTTACGTCAAACACACCGGAAAAGACTATAAAGCCATCGAAGAGGCGCTGGAGCGCGATAATTTCATGACCGCCGACATGGCCAAGGAATTTGGCATCGTCGATCAAGTGATGGAAACCCGTCCGACCACCGAAGAAAAGCCCGCCTAATTTGAGGGCAGGCTCTTCTTTTTTCGGTTAAGGGAATAGAAAATAAGCGTAAATTTACGTTTACGTTGTCTCATAAAGACTAAAAATGCCTATTGCGAAGCACGTGTATGCGTGGTTCGATACGAAGATGGCTCCTGAAACTGGGCCTGAAAATTTATTTTTGGATGGGCTGCGCCGGTTTGAACCGGTTCGGCTGACGCTTTGGAGGTTGGATCATGAGCAAGGCCGGCGGCGGGGAAACCAAGAGCACGCTGTATTGCTCCTTCTGCGGCAAAAGCCAGCATGAGGTTCGCAAGCTGATTGCGGGTCCGACCGTATTCATCTGTGATGAATGCGTTGAATTGTGCATGGACATCATCCGCGAGGAGAGCAAATCGGCTTTGGTCAAATCACGCGACGGCGTGCCGACCCCCAAAGAGATTCGCAAAGTGCTTGATGACTATGTCATTGGTCAGGAACATGCCAAGAAAGTGCTGTCTGTGGCGGTTCACAACCATTACAAACGACTTGGCCATTCCACCAAGCATAATGACGTCGAGCTTGCTAAATCCAACATCTTGCTGATCGGCCCTACCGGCTCGGGTAAGACATTGCTGGCCCAGACTTTGGCGCGCATTCTTGATGTGCCGTTCACGATGGCTGATGCCACCACGCTGACCGAAGCGGGCTATGTGGGTGAAGACGTCGAAAACATCATTCTGAAATTGCTGCAGGCCTCCGATTATAATGTCGAGCGGGCGCAGCGCGGAATTGTGTATATCGATGAAATCGACAAGATCTCGCGCAAATCGGATAATCCCTCCATCACCCGCGATGTGTCGGGTGAAGGTGTGCAACAGGCATTGCTGAAAATCATGGAAGGGACCGTAGCTTCTGTTCCTCCGCAAGGCGGGCGCAAGCATCCGCAGCAGGAATTTTTGCAGGTTGATACCACCAATATCTTGTTTATCTGTGGCGGTGCCTTTGCGGGCCTTGAGAAGATTATTTCTTCGCGCGGCAAGGGAACATCCATTGGCTTTTCGGCCAAGGTCGAGGCGCCTGATGACCGTCGCGCCGGTGCCGTGTTCCGTTTGACCGAACCGGAAGATTTGCTGAAATTCGGATTGATCCCGGAATTTGTCGGCCGTCTGCCTGTGATCGCCACTTTGGAAGATCTCGATGAGGATGCTCTCAAAAAGATTCTCACAGAACCCAAAAACGCTTTGATCAAGCAATATCAGCGCCTGTTCGAGATGGAAGACGTCGAATTGACCTTCTCCGATGAGGCGGTGGGCATGGTGGCCCGCAAGGCGATCGAGCGGAAGACGGGGGCACGCGGCTTGCGTGCGATCATGGAGAGTATTCTTCTTGATACGATGTATGATCTCCCCGGCCTTGAAGGCTGCGAGCAGGTGGTGATCTCTCCGGAAGTCATCGAGGGCAATGCCCGCCCGCTTTATATCTATTCTGAGAAAGCGTCCGAGGCTTCCAGCGCGTAAAAATGCGCTCCCGCCTGTGTCGGGACCGCGTTGATTTTGATTGTGGATGAAGTCTGTGGGCGTGTCCTTGAAATCTTGCTTCAAGATGCCCAAATAGATTGCATAGGGTATAAGACTTCACATGGTTCGGGTGTTTTGTCCTCTCGTCTGACGAGAGGATGTGTGAGACAGGGCCGGTATTAAAACCGGTCTGGGCAAAGTTCTTTGCTTTCCTGTTCTCCGCGCTTCAGGGCCATGAGGGTATGCCATCAAAATTATGCAGGACATGATTCAATGAGCCAGACAAAACAAAAACCCTCTGTGACAATGGGGAGCGTTGAGATCTATCCGGTCCTGCCGCTGCGCGATATTGTGGTTTTCCCACATATGATTGTGCCGCTGTTTGTCGGCCGCGAAAAATCCATCAAAGCGCTCGAAGAAGTGGTCAAGAACGAGCGTTTGATCATGCTCGCCACACAAAAAAATGCTGGTGATGATGATCCTGCCAAAGATGCGATTTTTGAAACAGGCACGCTGGCAACAGTGTTGCAATTGCTCAAACTGCCCGACGGCACCGTGAAGGTTTTGGTCGAGGGTTTGGCCCGCGCCCAAATCGTTGACTATGTGCGCAGCGAAGAATTCTATGAAGCCCATGCCAAGGCCATCGACGATGTCGCCGGTGAAAGCGTCGAGGTGGAAGCGCTGGCGCGTTCGGTTGTGACCGAATTCGAAAGCTATGTGAAACTCAATAAAAAGGTTTCCCCCGAAGTCGTTGCCGCTGTGGGGCAGATTGATAATTATTCCCGCTTGGCTGACACCATCACCTCGCATCTTGCGGTGAAGATCAGCGACAAGCAGGACGTGTTGGAAATTCTCGATGTCGCCAAGCGTCTCGAAAAAGTCTTGAGCTTTATGGAGAGTGAAATCTCCGTGCTCAATGTCGAAAAGCGCATCCGTTCGCGCGTCAAACGCCAGATGGAAAAGACGCAGCGCGAATATTATCTCAATGAACAGATGAAGGCGATCCAGAAGGAACTCGGCGACGAGGACGGCAAGGACGAAATCTCTGAAATTGAAGATCGCATCAACAAAACAAAGCTCACCAAAGAGGCCCGCGACAAGGCTTTGGCCGAGGTCAAGAAATTGCGGCAAATGTCGCAAATGTCGGCTGAAGCAACGGTCGTGCGCAACTATCTCGATTGGATGTTATCCTTGCCATGGGGCAAGAAAACCAAGATCAAAAAAGATCTGGGTCATGCACAGGCTTTGCTGGATGCCGAGCATTACGGCTTGGAAAAGGTCAAGGATCGTATCGTTGAATATCTGGCCGTGCAGAGCCGCGCGAATAAGTTGACCGGCCCTATTTTATGTCTTGTCGGTCCTCCCGGTGTGGGCAAGACTTCGTTGGGTAAATCCATTGCCAAAGCAACGGGGCGCGAATTCGTGCGCATGTCACTGGGTGGCGTGCGGGACGAGGCCGAAATCCGTGGTCACCGCCGCACTTATATCGGGTCGATGCCGGGTAAAATCATCCAATCCATGCGCAAGGCCAAATCGCAAAATCCGCTGTTCTTGCTCGATGAAATCGACAAGCTCGGCATGGACTTCCGAGGTGATCCTTCATCGGCTTTGCTGGAGGTTCTTGATCCCGAACAAAATAGCTCGTTCAACGATCACTATCTGGAAGTGGATTATGACCTCTCTAATGTCATGTTCATCACCACCTCCAATACGCTCAACATTCCACCGGCCCTTTTGGACCGCATGGAAGTGATCCGAATTGCCGGTTACACGGAAGATGAAAAGATCGAGATTGCGCGCAGGCATTTGATCCCTGAAGCCACCACCAAACATGGTCTGGCTGCCAAGGAATGGAAGATCACAGAAGAGGCTTTGCTGCTGTTGATCCGCCGTTACACCCGTGAAGCGGGCGTGCGCAATCTCTCGCGCGAACTCGCCAATCTGGCGCGCAAATCGGTGAAAGAAATTCTTCTCAAGAAGAAGAAAACCGTTTTGATCGACGAGAAGAAAATCGAAGACTTTTTGGGCGTTCCCAAATACCGCTTCGGTGAAACGGAAGACGAGGATCAGGTGGGTGTTGTCACCGGTCTGGCATGGACCGAAGTGGGCGGCGAATTGCTGACCATCGAAGGTCTGATGATGCCGGGCAAAGGCAAGATGACGGTGACGGGCAATCTGAAAGATGTGATGAAGGAATCAATTTCCGCCGCCGCATCCTATGTCCGCTCGCGCTCGGTTTCTTTCGGCATCGAGCCGCCTTTGTTCGAACGTCGCGATATCCATGTGCATGTGCCGGAAGGGGCAACCCCCAAAGACGGCCCGTCAGCGGGTATTGCCATGGCCACAGCCATTGTCTCGGTCTTGACGGGTATTTCGGTCAGGCGCGACATTGCGATGACAGGAGAGGTTACCTTGCGTGGCCGTGTCCTGCCGATCGGCGGATTGAAGGAAAAATTGCTGGCTGCGTTGCGTGGCGGCGTGAAGACCGTTTTGATCCCGGAAGAAAACGCCAAGGATCTGGCTGATATTCCGGACAATGTGAAAAACGCGCTGGAAGTGATTCCGGTGTCACGCATGGATGAGGTGCTGCAACATGCGCTGACGCGTCAGCCTGTTGCCATTTCTTGGGAAGAGACCTTGCCGCCTATTTCCCATGCGGCGGGCGAGGATGAAGCAGGAAGTGTTCTGGCCCATTAATCGCAATTGATCGTCTGATTTTCAGACCTTTTTCATCCCCCGAAGCTTTTTCGGGGGATTTTTCATGAAACCAAGGAAAAACAAAGGTTTTTTCATGTTTTTGGGCTTGCTTTGCCCCCCTCACAACTGGTCAATCACAGTTACGTTCCGTTGATTCGGCACGATTCACATTTTTAAGGAGACGAAGGATGAACAAGGGCGATTTGATTGCGGCTGTGGCCGAACACGCTGATCTCACCAAGGTACAGGCTGGGGAAGCCGTCGACGCAGTTTTGGAAGCAATCACCGCAACCCTGAAAAAAGGCGATGAAGTTCGTCTGGTTGGTTTCGGTACATTTGCCATCAGCCACCGCAAGGCTGGCGAGGCACGCAATCCACGCACCGGCGAAATCATCAAGACCAAGGCCTCAAAGGCGCCGAAGTTCAAGGCTGGTGCTGCCCTCAAAGCGGCCGTCAACTAATCTGGTCTTTTACCTCTCTCCTTGGCTCACCCTGTTTGCACGGATTTAAGGTTGCAAGCGGGCGTTTTGCTGGTTAAGGAGAGAGGAATAGGGCGGTTAGCTCAGTTGGTAGAGCATCTCGTTTACACCGAGAG
>CAIJVU010000060.1 GCA_903824185.1 uncultured Hyphomicrobiales bacterium | reverse complement strand
GCCTCAAGGACTGGAGGCGCATCCACACACGCTACGACAGATGCGCTCACACCTTCATGTCCGCTATCTGCATCGCAGCAACTGTGATCTTCTGGCTCTAAACAATGAGTCCTGAGCCTAGGGGAAGCCCCGTATCCGATCTACAAATGAAAGTATTCAACCTTAATGATCATGAAAATCGGCAATATTTAAATAAAATACGCTGAAATTGATGAATATTTAAAGCCTTTATTTGTTTATTCTAAATTGAATACTTGTAAATACTCAATTCAAAGGCAGTCAGTCAGAGGTCCGAAGGCCGGCCTGTTTTGGATTTTGCAGCACAAAATCCCGAAACAATCCCCTCTCTCCCCGCTTTTGTCCGAAAACAAAAAACCAAGTAAGAGACAGGGCGCACAGCTTATCCGGCCTCGTTTTTGAGATGAGCACTGATCCCGAGGGCATGATGCTTTTCAAAAACAAGCCGGATGCAAACCGGACCATAGTCTTACTTTTCAGTATACTATATTTTTTGTGCAACACAATATATTTTTTAATGAAAAGCGCCGTGTCCACCGGCTTTAGATCCGCCGCGCATAAGCCGCCCGATTAGCTGTGCTGACCGTTTTTGGGAGGCGTCATGGGTTCTGCCCTGTCACGGCTGCGGGCCTTGGCCTCGTCAGTGGCCATTTCCAGCAAATAGGCCAGAAGGTCCATGCGCGCGCTGCGTGCCATGACCGCGAGCTCTTTGCTCAGGTCTGCAATATAGTCGGCGATAGCCGGGGCTTCGATGTCGGGTTCATTCATCGGCGGGTTAATTCATGTTGGAACGAGGTGAACAGAGAGACAAAGCACGCATCCGGCAGTCAATAAAAGAGACTGAGGGGCTGACAAGTGTCTGAAAGTTCAGGTCAGCAAAAATAAGGCAAGGGGCAGCGTGGCCATGGAAAACAGGGTTTGATAGGTGAGGATTTCCGCCATCAAATCCGCATCTCCGCCCATTTGCCGCGCCAGAATATAGGCGCCGCTGGCGGTTGGCACGGCGGTCGACAAAATGACAATGCCCATGGTGATGCCGGTGAGATCCAGGCTGCGGGCGATCAAAAAGCCAAACAGCGGCATGCCGATCAGCCGCAAGGCGCAAGACACAAACATGCCTTGATGCGGCGACTTCATGCGGGTGAGATCAAGCCCCGCGCCCACCACCAAAAGCCCTGCGGACAAAGAGGCTTTGCCGAGCATATCGGTATAGGTCATGACGATTTTGGGCAAAGTGAGGCCGCCCGCATTGATGGCAATGCCGATCACGCAGGACCAGATAAAGGGATTGCCGATCAAGGTGCGCAAAAAGCCCGACAGCGACAGTTTTTGCGGGGCGGCATAGCGGGCCAGCACGCCGACGGCCAGAATGTTAAGCAGCGGAATCATCGCCGCGACAGATACGGCCGCCAAGGTCACGCCCTCGCGGCCAAACAGGCTGCTGGCCATCGCCAGTGCCGCAAAACTGTTCCAGCGGGTAGCCCCTTGAAACACAGAGGTAAACGCCGGGCCGTCGAGGTGAAATGTTTTCTCAAGCCAGGGTTTGAGGAGCAAAAGCAGCGCGGCCATGGCAAGGATGCTGGCGACAAGGGTCAGGCCCATGCGCCAAAAGGGCACTGCGCTCAAATCAGCCCGCGCCAGCGTGTCGATCAAAACCGCCGGAAACAGCACAAAATACGTCACCCGCTCAAAGCCTGCCCAATGCGTGGCCGTGATGAAATCGGTCTGGCGCAGAACGGCCCCCGTGACGATCAAGGCAAAGATCGGCAACAGGGCGGAAAGGCTTTCATGCATGGATTCTACTCGTCGAATGCTTGGGGGTCTTGTTCTTGGGGGGCTTGCGGGACCAGACGTTGCAGTCTGTCCAGAGCCCCTTGCAAGATATAGGCCGCAGCCATTTTATCGACGAGTTCGGCACGCCGTGCCCGCGACGTGTCCGCCTCCAGCAAGGTGCGCGTCACAGCGGCCGTGGAGAGGCGTTCATCCCAATAGTGGATGGGCACAGGCGTGAGTTTGGTGAGATTGCGGACAAAGGCACGGGTTGATTGCACGCGCGGGCCTTCGCTCCCGTCCATGTTGAGCGGCAAGCCGATGATCAAAGCGCCGATTTTGTGATGGGCGATATGCTGCAAGAGGGCCGCGGCATCGGCTTGGAATTTGGTCCGGCGGATGGTTTCAAGCGGGGATGAAATCCGCCGTTCCACATCCGAGAGCGCCAGCCCGATGGTTTTGGTGCCCAGATCAAGACCCATCACCCGCAAGCCTTTCGGCAGGGACAGCAGGTCGGCGAGACTGAGTTCGGGGACTGAGGACATGCCTGCTCGTAGCACAGCTTGCGCGCGGGGAACACCCAAGAGGCAGGCCTGAACCAAACAAACAAAATCGGATAAAGTCTCTGGATAGGCTTGAAATGGTCAAAAATTCGACCCGAACCAAGTGTTTCCGGCCCTATCCCGCTTTGTCCGACAGGGGCTTTGGTTCGGTTCAGGGGGTGCAATGGTGGTGGCTGGGTTTAAAAAAGATTCTGTACCTTTTATGCGATTACTTTCCTTCACGCGCTCTTGCCAACCCCTGCGTCATTGCGAGCGGCCAACATCCCGCGCGCCCCTCTTGCCAATTCCCGCGTCATTGCGAGCGGCTGCAAGCCGCGCGGCAATCCATGATGGGGGTCGCATCAGGGCGGAGCGATTTTGGGCAGCTCATAAGGGTGCCGCGTTGTTTTTTTCTGGATTGCTTCCCGCTTCGCTGCGCGCGCGGTCGCAATGACGGGGGTATTTACAGGGGGAGACTCCGCACGCCGTTTATCTGACGTGCATCCCACGCGCCCTTCTCGCCAATCCCTGCGTCATTGCGAGCGGCTGAAAGCCGCGCGGCAATCCATCTTTGGGTCGCGTATCAGGGCGGAGCGATTTTGGGCAGCTCATCAGGGTGCCGCGTTGTTTTTTCTGGATTGCTTCCCGCTGCGCTTCGCGCGCGGTCGCAATGACGGGGGGAGAATATGCTCGTGATAGATTTGACGAGGCAGGAGTTTTGCTCGCTGTCGCAATGACGGGGGGGTGAGGGATGCGCCCGGAGAAATATTGACCTTTCCCGCGCTGTTCTTTATAAAGAACGAAGCGGACGTCATTTCCGTCTATTTCAGCGCAGGGTCTTTGCGGCGCAAAAGGGCAGGGGTGGTGTCTTGAGGGCGGGCTGGCTTCACAAAAGGGGCCTCCTGCGCATAGACTCTTTTTCTGAAGGCTTCATGTTTTAGCAAACGGAGACGACCCATGTCTGACCATCACCCCGGTTTTTCCACTTTGGCCATTCATGCCGGTGCTGCACCCGATGCGGCAACAGGCGCGCGGGCCACGCCGATTTACCAGACATCGAGCTTTGTGTTTGACGATGTGGATCATGCCGCCTCGCTGTTTGGCTTGCAGGCTTTCGGCAATATCTACACCCGGATCGGCAATCCCACTTGCGCGGTGCTGGAAGAGCGCGTGGCAGCGCTTGAAGGCGGCACGGCCGCTTTGGCTGTGGCCTCGGGCCATGCCGCAGAATTTTTGGTGTTCCATACGCTGTTGCAGCCGGGGGATGAATTCATCGCCGCCAAAAAACTGTATGGCGGGTCGATCAACCAGTTCAACCACTCCTATAAAAACTTCAACTGGAATGTGGTCTGGGCGGATTCCGATGATCCCGCAAGTTTCGAGCGGGCCATTACGCCCAAGACAAAGGCGATCTTTATCGAGTCGATTGCCAATCCGGGCGGTGTGGTGGTCGATATCCGCGCCATTGCCGATATTGCCCATAAAGCCGGTGTGCCGTTGATTGTCGACAATACGATGGCCACGCCCTATCTGATCCGCCCGTTCGAGCACGGGGCTGATATTATCGTCCATTCGGCGACCAAATTTTTGGGTGGCCATGGCAATTCCATCGGCGGTTTAATTGTCGATGGCGGCTCTTTCGATTTCATCAAATCGGGCCGTTATCCGATGCTGTCGGAGCCGCGTCCGGAATATGGCGGCATGGTTTTGGGGGAAACTTTTGGCAATTTCGGTTTCGCCATTGCCTGCCGCGTTCTGGGCCTGCGCGATCTCGGTCCGGCTTTGTCGCCCTTCAATGCCTTTTTGCTGTTGACCGGTATCGAGACCTTGCCTTTGCGGATGCAAAAACATTCCGACAATGCTTTGGCGGTGGCCAAGCATTTGCAACAGCATCCGGCTGTGGAATGGGTCAGCTATCCCGGTCTTGAGGGGGATAAATATCACGCGCTGATCAAGCGCTATTCACCCAAAGGGGCGGGGGCTGTGTTTACCTTCGGTTTGAAGGGCGGCTATGAAGCGGGCGTGAAACTCGTGTCCAATCTGTCGCTGTTCTCCCATCTCGCCAATATCGGGGATACGCGCTCGCTGGTCATTCATCCGGCGTCAACGACGCATCGGCAATTGTCCGACGAGCAAAAGCGTCAGGCCGGTGCAGGCCCCGAAGTCGTGCGTTTGTCGATTGGCATTGAAGATGTCGCCGATATCATCGCCGATCTCGATCAGGCGCTGGCCGCGCACTGAAGCAAGAGCGGTTTTAGCGCGCCCGGCAGGCGGCGGCATGGGCCGCCGTCATGCCCAAAACCAGCATGGCAAAAGCCTGATGGGTCAGCGCCATATGGAACGGCACCACCATGACCAAGGTGCCGATGCCGATCAGGGATTGAACGACCATCAGCCAGACAATGGCCGTGGAGCGCTTGCGCGCTGAGGTGCCGGGATAGGCTTTGCTGATTTGATAGGCGTGCAACAGCGCCAGAGACAGCAAGAGATAAGCCCCCAGACGGTGGTTGAACTGCACAACGGCGATGCCATCCACAAAGGCTTCCGCGCCTTTGTCCTGCCATTCCTGAAACACCACCGGCGGCAGGAAATGCCCGTCCATCATCGGCCATGTATTGTAGATCAATCCGGCATGGTTGCCCGCAACCAGCGCCCCCAGCGCGATCTGGATCAGGGTGAGGATCAACAGCCCGCGCGCCATTTTGGCATGGGCGGGGGAGATGCGCTCTTGCCGCGGCTTGAGGGCCGTGGCGGTGGTGATCAGCAAGGCAAAAATCATCGAGGCAAGGGTGAGGTGCAACATCAAGCGCACCGGTTCCACCGCCGTCATGCCCGGCTTGAGACCGGATGCCACCATGAACCAGCCGACAAAGGCCTGCAATCCGCCCAACACACCCAAGCCCAGCAAAGCCAAAGCGCGGCGGCCACGGATATGTCCGCCCATATAAAGCCCGATATAGCCAAGCGCAAAGACCACGCCGACAAAACGGCCCAATTGCCGGTGGCCCCATTCCCACCAGTAAATGCTTTTGAATTCGGCCAGCTGCATCTGGGCATTGAGCAAGGCATATTGCGGAATGGCTTTGTATTTTTCGAATTCCGACAGCCAGTCTTGCTCATTGAGCGGCGGCAGCGCGCCGAGCACCGGCTTCCATTCGGTAATCGCCAGTCCCGATCCGGTCATGCGCGTGGCACCGCCCACGAGCACCATGGCAAAGACGAGACCCGCCAGCAGAAACAGCCACAGGCGGATCAGGCGCAAGGCGCGCGGATTGTCATCGGGAGAGGGGGAGGCTGCAAAAGGCTGCGCAGAGGAAGGTGTCGACATGGAACGATCCTGACTTGGTAAGCACGCTGGACCGATGACATAGGCCAAAACCGGTGCTTTTGCCAATGACCTTGGCGCTTTTCTTGAAAAAAGCTTGATTTGCCCGCCCTGATCGCCCATCACAAGCGGGTCTTGTGGACAAGCCCAAGGGGTTTCGGATGTCACGCAGAATACGGAAATTGATCGGGGCGGTGCTGATTCTGGTGATCGTCTGCGTCTATGCGCTGGTGGCCATGGCGGTGGCGCAGGGCCGTTTGCAGGATGCCGACAAGCTCTGGCAATATCTTTATTACGCCGTTGTCGGCATGGGCTGGGTTTTACCCGTGATGCCGGTGATCCGCTGGATGGAGCGCCCCGATTCTGAGGCAGAACCGACCTAAAGAGGCGGTTTTTCCTGTTTCCTCTCGCAGCTATCCCAAACTGTTGCGGGATGGGGAGGGGATTTCTCGGTCAAAAAGTCCTTTGGGCAGTTGCAAGCGCGGCAGGAGGCCTCTATAACCCGCCTCGTCGGAGCGTAGCGCAGCCCGGTTAGCGCACTAGTCTGGGGGACTAGGGGTCGGAGGTTCGAATCCTCTCGCTCCGACCATTATTTCAGTCAAAATGAGTTTTGTTGCTCTTTACGAACCTCCGAAGGGTTCGATCCCGCGGTCGGACTACGTACGGAGCGGGATCGCGGGGACTTGGGTTCGAATCCTCTCGCTCCGACCATTATTTCAGCATGAGTTTACAGTTTTGTCTGCGAACCCCTCGATGGTTCGCGTGTTTCGATTTAAATAATTCAGTATATATTTCAGTATTTTAGCTTTCGGTTTTGTATCAGCCGCGCAGTCGAAATGACCGCGCTTATCCATTTTCAAACTGGTTTCATCCTGCGTTCCCTGACACCGGAACAATGCGGCTTGCATGCCGTGCCGATCCATTTTATTATTGTACATACAAAAAATAATGACCATCCTTTTCGATCCAGCAAAAGACGCGCTCAATCGTTTGAAACATGGCATTTCGTTGGGCGATGCAGACAAGTTCGAATGGGAGACGGCGCTTGTGCGTGAAGATCTCCGCCATGCCTATGGCGAGCGCCGGTTCGAAGCCATGGGTTATATTGGGTTGCGTTTGTTCGTGCTTGTTTATTGTTTGAGGGATCAGGGCGTGCGGGTGATCAGCCTTCGTAAAGCCAATCAAAGAGAGGTGGCACGATATGCCAGCGCTTAAAAAGGGAACGGTGCGTCCCTCCCATGCTGAAGAGGCGCAAATTGCGGCAGGCCTTGCGGCTGATCCAGACAGCAGGGAATGGCTGGAAGGTGATTTTCAGGAGGCCGTGGCATTCGCGCAGCTGCCATTGGTCATGCAAAGCAAATTGCGTGGACGTCCCAAGGCGCTCATCACAAAGCAGCGAATCTCTATCCGTTTGTCGCACGAGGTGCTCGATCACTTTCGGGCAACGGGGGACGGCTGGCAGACCCGCATTGATGCAGCCCTCAAAGACTGGCTGAAAACACATTCACCGGTCTGAAGGCTCTGCCCGCCAGACCGGTTATTGTTGGAGCGCTTGAGGCTTTACTGATGCAGGGCTTCGCCATGCAAAGCGAGATCGAGGCCTTCGCGTTCCTGATCGGGCGTGACACGCAGGCCGCACAGGAGATCAACGATTTTCAACGTGCCCCATGTGCCAATCACGCACCAAAGCACGGAGATCATGACGCCCATGGCCTGAATGCCAAGCTGTGCGGCATTGCCTTCTAGGAGGCCCGCAACCCCGTCTGGCGTTTCGGGCGAGACACTGAGGGCGGCGGTGGCAAAGACGCCCGCCAGCAAAGTGCCGAGCAGACCGCCCACGCCATGCACGCCGAACACGTCGAGCGAGTCGTCATATTTCAGGCGTTGTTTGATGATGGTGCAAAAGACATAGCACACACCGCCCGCCAAGGCGCCGATCACCAATCCATGCCAAGGCAGCACATAGCCTGACGCCGGTGTAATCGTCCCAAGGCCCGCAACCGCGCCCGAAATCATCCCGAGCACCGAGGGCTTGCCCCGCTCGATCCATTCAATGGCAGTCCACACCACAGCGCCCGCGCAGGCGGCCAGATGGGTGGCGAGAATGGCAAAGACCGCGCGCGATCCCGCCGACAGGGCCGAGCCGCCATTGAAGCCAAACCAGCCGACCCATAACAGGCCGGTGCCTATGACGGCGAGCGAGAGATCAAAGGGTGCCATATTGTCGCGCCCATAGCCTTGGCGCTTGCCGAGCATCAGGGCTGCGACCAGTCCGGCCACGCCCGCATTGATATGCACGACAATGCCGCCGGCAAAATCAATCACACCCATCTGGGAGAGAAAGCCGCCGCCCCAGACCCAATGCGTGGAGGGCACATAGACCACAAACAACCACACGGTGCAGAACAGCAAAAAGGCCGAAAATTTCATGCGATCCGCCACAGCCCCGCCGACCAGCGCGCAGGTGATCACCGCAAAGGTCATCTGATAGGCCATGAACAACAATTCGGGGATGGTTTTGGCAAAGGGGCTGACGGTCTCAAGACCGATGCCTTGTACCATCACGCGCGTCAGGCCCCCGAGATAGGCGCCCTCGCCGGTGAAAGCGAGGCTATAGCCCGCCGCAACCCATAAAATGGAGACTAAGGCCGTGGCCGCCGCACTTTGGGCCATGACAGCCAGAACATGTTTCTTGCGCACCATGCCCGAATAAAACAAAGCCAGACCCGGCAGGGTCATCATCAGCACAAGACCCGTGCAGATGATCATGAAACCGGTATCGGCGGCATCAATGCTGTCGGCGGCCAGAGCCGGACCCGCACCACAGAAAAACAGCGCAATCAGCGCCAGAAGACATGAAAAAAAGCGAGGCATGACATCCCAGATTGTTATGATTGATTGAAAGAGTGGCAATTCGCCCAAAACTTAAGCAAAAACTATGCCGAAATGCCTCTTTTGCAGTCATTTCAAGGCATTGTCGGGGGCCGTGCGAAGAGCGAACAGAATAGCCTGCCCTTTGTAGTGGCAGAAAGATCATTAATTGTGCATATATAGCCTATAAATAAGGCATTTGCTTCTTTCAGGCGCGGTTCTGTGGTCTTTGGGCGTGGCGCGGCCCCTTTGTTCCCTGTGTGCGGATGGGCTAAGATCATCACCATGCGCCGCCTTAAACAGGGGTCGCAAGTGATGGGCCGTAAGTGATGGGCTGCAAGAGATGGGGACGTCTGTGAAATTTTCCGCCTATGCCCTTTTGAAAAATGCGCTGACCGGTTCGGTCTGGCCCGAACAATGGTCCTCGCCCGAACCGCGCGCGTCCTATGACGTGGTGATTGTCGGGGCTGGCGGGCATGGCTTGGCGACCGCTTATTATCTGGCATCCGAGCACGGCATCCGCAATGTGGCCGTGCTGGAAAAAGGCTGGCTGGGCGGGGGCAATACGGGCCGCAACACCACCATCATCCGCTCCAATTATCTCTGGGAAGAAAGCCAGAAACTTTATGAGCATGCGGTCAAGCTCTGGGAGGGGCTGTCGCAAGAGCTCAATTATAATGTGATGTATTCGCCGCGCGGTGTGATGATGCTGGCCCATACGCTGCATGATGTGCAATCGGCCAAACGGCATATCCATGCCAATCGGTTGGGCGGCATCGACAATGAATGGCTGACGCCCGAACAGGCGCAGGCCTTTTGTCCGATTTTGAATGTGGGGCCGAATATCCGCTATCCGGTTTTGGGGGCGGCGTTGCAGCGGCGCGGCGGGACGGCGCGGCATGATGCAGTGGCCTGGGGCTATGCGCGCGCAGCCTCCAAGCGCGGAGTGCATATCATCCAGAATTGCGAGGTGACGGGGATCAGGCGGGCACCATCGGGCGAGGTCATCGGTGTTGAGACCGGCAAGGGCTTTATCGGGGCCAAGCGCGTGGGCGTGGTGGCCGCAGGCCATACATCGGTGTTGATGGGTATGGCGGATGTGCGCATGCCATTGGAATCCTATCCTTTGCAGGCCTTGGTCTCGGAACCCGTCAAACCCGTGATGCCCTGCGTGGTCATGTCCAATACGGTTCACGCTTATATGTCGCAATCGGACAAAGGGGAATTGGTGATCGGCGCTGGCACGGATGCCTATACGTCTTATTCGCAAACCGGCGGCTTGCATATTTCAGCCCATACACTGGATGCGATTTGCGAATTGTTCCCCGTGGTTCGGCGCATGAAAATGCTGCGCAATTGGGGCGGCATTGTCGATGTGACGCCTGATCGCTCCCCCATTATCGGCAAGACGCCCGTCGAGGGTCTGTTTGTCAATTGCGGCTGGGGCACAGGCGGTTTCAAAGCGACACCCGGTTCGGGCCATGTCTTTGCCCATACATTGGCGACCGGTGAGCCCTATGCCATCAATGCGCCCTTTACACTCGATCGCTTTTTAACCGGCCGGTTGATTGACGAAGCCGCCGCCGCCGCCGTTGCCCATTGAGGATGTCCCATGTTGTTGATTGATTGTCCCCATTGCGGACCGCGTCCCGAGCTTGAATTTCGCTATGGCGGGGAAGCACATGTCGCACGCCCCGCGGAACCCGCAACGGTTGATGATGCGCAATGGATGGCGTTTCTCTATCTGCGCAGCAATCCGAAAGGACTGCATTTCGAACGCTGGCGGCATATGTCTGGTTGCGGGCGGTTTTTCAATTGCGCGCGCGATACCGTGAGTGACAAAATTCTCAAAACCTATCCGGCAGGCCAAGCGCGGCCAAGCCTTGAAGCGCTGGGTCTTGCCCCTGTTGATCACGAGGTGCGCGCATGAGTTCGGCTTACCGCCTGCCACACGCGACCTGCATTGATTACACCAAGCCGTTGCGCTTTACCTTTGACGGGAAAAGCTATCAGGGCTTTCACGGTGATACGGTGGCGTCAGCCTTGCTGGCGCAGGGCGTGCATTTGATGGGGCGCTCGTTCAAATATCATCGTCCGCGCGGCGTCATGGCGGCGGGAGCGGAAGAGCCCAATGCCTTGCTCGATGTTTCGCGCGGGGGAGGGCGTTCGGTGCCCAATCTGCGTGCCACGCAAGTGGAACTTTATGACGGGCTGGTGGTGAAAAGCCAGAACCGTTTTCCCTCGCTACGTTTTGATGTTGGTGCCATCAATGATCTGTTGGCCCCTCTATTTGGCGCGGGCTTTTATTACAAGACCTTTATGGGGCCGCGCAAAGCCTGGGCGCATCTGTATGAGCCTGTCATCCGCCATGCGGCAGGACTGGGTCACGCGCCCTCAAAGCCTGATCCCGATACCTATGCCAATCAATTTGCGCATTGCGATGTGTTGATTGTGGGCGGTGGTGCGGCCGGACTGGCAGCTGCCTTGAGCGCGGGGCGTTCGGGTGCGCGGGTGATTGTGGCCGACGAGCAGGCGCAATGGGGCGGCGGGCTTTTGGCAGAACGCGGGGTCGAGATTGACGGCCAGCCCGTGCAGGCCTGGCTTGCGCAAACCGTGCGGGCTTTGCAGGCGATGCCACATGTCAGGCTTTTATCGCGCACAACGGCTTTCGGCTATTTCCAGCAAAATTTTATCGGACTGGTCGAGCGCTTGACCGATCATCTGGCCCACCCCCCGCAGGGGCAGCCGCGTGAACGTCTGTGGCAGGTGCGTGCCAAGCGCGTGATCTTGGCCACGGGCGCGATCGAGCGGCCTTTGGTGTTTTCCGGCAATGACAGACCGGGGGTGATGCTGGCCGGAGCCGCGCGGCAATTTTTAAACCGCTATGGTGCCTTGGTTGGCAAATCCGTGCTGGTGTTTACAGCTGATGATGCGGCCTATCAGGCCGCGATTGATCTTGCGCAAGCGGGGGCAACGGTCATGGCGATTGTGGATCTCAGAGAGAATCCGCAAGGGCCGGGGATCGAGGCAGCGCGGGCTCTCTCTCTTCCTGTTCTGACAAGTCATGTGGTGATCGAGACCTTTGGGCGCTTGCGGATCAATGCCGCAGCGCTGGGACGTATCGGCCCCGATGGCGATGTGACGCCCGTCAAGATTGAGCAATGCGATGCCTTGTTGATGAGCGGCGGTTTTACGCCGTCCGTGCATTTGTTTTCGCAATCGCGCGGCAAGCTGCATTATGATGCGGACCGGCAGATATTTGTGCCCGGTATCTCCGCGCAACAGGAATGCTCCATCGGCGCGGCCAAGGGCACCTTTGCCTTGCAAGAGAGTGTGCAGGAGGGCTTTGCCGCCGGTGCTGAAGCCGCCGAACAAGCGGGCTTTAAAAGCCAGACGATTGCCCCTTCACGCGTGAGGCATGACGTGCCCTCTTGTGCAGGCTTTAGCGGCGCTGTGCCGCGGCCCAAAGGCCAAAGGGCCGGCAAAGCCTTTGTTGATTTTCAAAATGACGTGAAGGTCACAGACATTATCTCAGCCACGCAAGAAGGGTTCAAATCCATCGAGCATGTCAAACGCTATACCACCACGGGCATGGCGACTGATCAGGGCAAGACCTCCAATATGAATGCCTTGGCTGTGGCCGCAGACGCGTTGGGGCGGACCATTCCCGATGTGGGGCTGACGACATTTCGCATGCCCTATACGCCGGTGACGTTTGGATCCATTGCCGGTCTGGCGCGCGGTGATTTATTTGATCCCGTGCGCAAAACACCCATCCACGGCTGGGCACAACACCACGGCGCATTGTTTGAGGATGTGGGCTTGTGGAAGCGCGCACATTATTTTCCGCAAAAAGGCGAGAGCCTGCATCAGGCGGTTTTGCGGGAATGCCGGACTGTGCGCTCCAAAGCAGGGCTGTTTGACGCCTCGACTTTGGGGAAGATCGAAATTGTCGGGCCGGATGCGGCCGAATTTTTGAACAGGCTTTATACCAATGCATGGAGTAAATTAGCCGTCGGGCGGTGTCGCTATGGCGTGATGCTGAACGAGCAGGGCTTTGTGATGGATGACGGGGTGATCGGCCGATTGGCGGATGAACGTTTCCATGTCACCACCACCACCACCGGTGCGCCGCGTGTGCTCGCGCATATGGAAGATTATCTGCAAACAGAATTTCCAGAACTCGATGTGTGGCTGACCTCCACCACCGAACAATGGGCCGTGATTGCCGTGCAAGGGCCTTTGGCGCGGCAGATCCTGCAACCCTTTGTCACCGATATTGATCTCTCCCCCGATGCCATGCCGCATATGAGTGTGCGGACCGGCCATATTTGCGGAGTGGAAACGCGCTTGTTCCGCGTGAGTTTCACCGGCGAGCTGGGCTTTGAGGTCAATGTGCCGTCAGGGCAGGGGCGCATGGTGTGGGAGGCCTTGTGGGCCGAGGCCGAAAAGCACGGCGCCTGCGCCTATGGCACCGAAGCCATGCATGTGTTGCGCGCGGAAAAAGGCTTTATCATTGTCGGGCAGGATACCGATGGCACGGTGACGCCTGCGGATCTGGGCATGGACTGGGTGATCGGACAGACAAAGCCCGATTTTGTCGGCAAAAGGTCGCTGGTGCGTGCGGATATGCGCAAGGCAGACCGTCCGCAATTTGTCGGCCTTCAGACGCATGATCCGCATTTTGTCCCCGATGAGGGTGCACAAGTGGTGGCGGTGGCCGAGCCTGCAACGGGTTCTGCGGCTTTGGGTTTTGTGACCTCTGCCTATGACAGTGCGACGCTGGGCCGCTCGATTGCTTTGGCGCTTGTGGCCAATGGGCGGGCGCGCAAGGGTGAGACGGTCTATCTGACGCGACTCGACGGGCAGGCTCTGCCAGCCACAATTGTCGATCCGGTTTTTTATGACAAAGAAGGAGCGCGGCTTCATGCGTGAGACCTTGATGGATGCCGCACCACACCCCTCCTTTGACGAGGCGGGCTTGCCTTTGACGGCTTTGGCGCTGGGGGCGACGAAGCTTTATCCGGCACCTGACTTGGCGCGCTTTGTCTTGCGGGTGCGCCCTGAAGATGGTGCGCGCGCTGCTGCGGCTTGGGGGCTTTCTTTGCCTGATGCCTTGCGGGCCTCAACCCATAAAGACCGGCATGTGTTATGGCAGGGGCCGGATGAATTTTTGCTTTTGGCGCTCACCTCTGAAAAGCAAGAAATCATCGATCGGCTTCAAGCGGAAATGGGGGGCAAGCCTTATTCGCTGGTGGATGTGTCCCATCGCAATCAGGCTTTTTTATTGACAGGGGAAGGCGCGCAACAGCTGCTTGAAACAGGCTGTATGCTCGATCTTGATCCCGCTTCTTTTCCCGTCGGCATGACCACGCGCACGCTGTTTGCCAAAGCCGATCTGACTTTGTGGCGGCGGGATACGCACACCTTTCATATCGAGTTGTGGCGCTCGTTCATGCCCTATGTGATGGGTCTTTTGCAACAAAGCGCTGTTGCAGCGTGAGCGGGCTGGCATAGAAAAACACCGGCAGCCACAAAAACAAATAATGCCAATTGATGAAGGCAAAAGGCTGCGTCAGATTGGTCGCCATAAAGCCACAGCCCAAAATCAGAAAAGCGCTGATAAGAGGCGCATGCGGCTCGACATTTTTGGTGATGCGATAAAGCATCGCAACAAAAGCTAGCATGATCGGAATGCCGAAATAAAGCGCGGTTCCCCACAAGATATGATGCGGGCTGACCTGACCGGTTTCAACCTGAGGGAAACGAAAGCCAGCCCCCACGCCCAAAATCGGAAACTCTTTCAAGAGATCATAGGTCCAGACCCAGATTTCAAAACGCGCCGAGGATGCACAACGCGGCAAAGCAACCCATTGGCACAAAGTTTTGGCAATGAGGTCTTCAAAGCCAACAAGGGCTGAAATGAAACCCAGATTGAGCATGGCCCACAAAAACAAATGTCTTTGTGGTCGAAAGTGATTGATGATGAGAAACAACACGGGCACGCCTAAAGCAATGACTGCGCCGCGCGATTGCGTGTAAATCATCCCTGCCAATAAAAGCACAACGGCAAGAGCTGTTGCATATTTCGCAAAACCTTTGGTTTCATAAAAAAGCCAGAGGCCTGATAAAAAAGCGAGCCCCAATGAAATACCATACATATTGGGATCGTGCATACGTCCGAGATGAACGGCGCGTGTCAGGATCTGGTTTTGAAGCCCGCTTTGATCGGCAAGAATGGCTATGAGATTGAGGCCAAGACCCAGAGTGGCAAAGACCAGTAGGGATAAAAGCAGCAGTCGTTGCGTCAATGTGTTGAAGGCGACATGCAAGGAAAGAAAGAACAAAACCAACAAGAACAGATTGCTTATATGCTTGGTGTAAATCGCCTGCCCGCCATCGGGCGTGGCATCGGGCACCAATCCGCGTAGAAAGGCCAATAAGAGTAAGACAAGCAAGGAGGGATCTTGTTTGATCAGCACTGTTTTTAAATCGCTGCTTTTGGTCACAGCCCAGATAGTGCCCAGACCCAACAGGACATACCAGACCGGTTTTGCGACATCGACGGGCAGGATGTAAAAAGCAGCCACAAACAGCATGAGCCATGTCTGATGAAGACGGTGCTTGACGGTGTCAGACAAATCAAAGGTCATGGAGTGCGGTCTCGATCTGGTTGAGGTCAATGGAGAAATTCTGGTTGCTTTGCTCGCGTGATCCGAATGCGCTGCGATAGGTCCAACCATTTTGACTGGCGATATGCAAATAGGTGGTCTTGCGTGCATTGTCTGGAAAAATTTCCAAGACGTGCCGCCCAGTGCCCCAACACAGATTGGTCAAAGCGGCGCCATGCACGGAAACAATCTGGCTGGCTTGGCGAAAGCACGCAATTTGAAACAGCAAATTCGACCAGTCGAAAACCACAGGCGTGAATTTTTGGGTGTCCAGAAACGACAAGAGGGCGTCTTGGTTCAACACATTGCGCAAGCGTGTTTGTGTGCGCTTGATCACAACGCGTTCGGGAACGGCCATGTTTTTTGTTTGGGCCGCAATCAAATCATCAATTTGGGCAAGCTCGTGCGAGAAGGCATAGCCATGTTCGGTGGAGGCTGCGGAGGTTTTGGCAAAGAGATAATGCTCTGCGACAATGGTTTGAAAGGGCGTGATCTGTTTTCGGGATGCGTCAAAGCCTGCCGCGCGCAAAAGGGTTACCACGAAGTCAACAGCTGCACTCTCCCGATTGGTGAGGAAGGTGATCGGCTTGTTAAAGACACGGGGGTTGCGGATGATGGCCGCGAGAACGGGGAGGAGATAATCCACCAAGACATGATAATAATTATTGACGGCGGGCACGGCTGCCACAAAACCTTTGAGGATTTCATGCCCGCGCAATGAAGGCAGGGGGAAGGTCAGTCCCCACGGAATGCGTCCTTGCTCAAGCGCCAATAAATGCTGCGTGGTCTGATCAATCGGCTGCATGAAATGGCCATGGATCTTGATGCGTTCGCCAATGGCGGTCACCAGCCTGATCCCTTCGCCCTGATAAGACAGGTTTCTGCCATCGACATTATGCGTCTGCAAAATCTGGTATTGCGCGTCATAGGGGGGCTGATTGAACAAGAGCGGACGCGTGATGTCCTCGATGATTGTATCGGGCTTAAGAGCGCTTTGTTTGGCATGATAGCGCAACCGGCTGGTGAGAGAGGGGGCATTGTCTTCCAGCCATGCCATGCCCGCGCCCAAAGCCGGCTTTATATCAAAAGCCTTTTTCCATTTTGCGCGACCCCGTGCCACTCTCTGATCCTCTCGCTCGTCTCAAGCCGTTTTCACATCGAGCACGCCGCGTTCAACCGCGATCATTTTATGCACCACATCGGCCATGCTATGCGTGGCTTTCCAGCCCAGTTTTTGTCTGGCTTTGGAGGGGTCGGCTTTGCCGATCATCAAATCGGTGGGGCGGAAAAACTGTTTGTCGATATCGACATGATCTTGCCAGTTGAGCCCAACCTCCTGAAAGGCCTGTTCGATAAAGGCGCTCAAGGGATGGGTCTGGCCCGTGGCAATCACAAAATCATCGGGCTTGTCTTGTTGCAGCAACAACCACATGGCCTCGATATAATCAGGTGCCCAGCCCCAATCGCGTGCAATCTCGATATTGCCGAGTGACAGGCGCTCTTTGCTGCCCAACGCAATCCTGACCGCTGCGGCTATGATTTTTTTGGTGACAAAGCGTTCGGGGCGCAGGGGTGAGTCATGGTTGAATAAAATGCCCGTCGAGGCATGCAGATTATAGGCCTCGCGGTAATTGGCGACTTCCCAAAAGGCGGCGGATTTGGCGACCGCATAGGGGCTGCGCGGGCGAAAGGCGGTCAGCTCATGCGCTGGTTCGCCATGTGTGTCACCAAAACATTCGCTGGAGCCGGCATTGTAAAACCGGATGGAGCGACCCGTCAGTCTGATGGCTTCGAGAAAATTCAAGGTGCCCGTGGCAATGCTTTCCAAGGTCTCGACGGGTTGTTCAAAAGACAGGCTGACCGAACTCTGTCCGGCCAGATTATAAACCTCGTCGGGTTTGATGCTCGCCAGACATTGATAGACGCTGCGGAAATCATGGGGGCTTAGGGAGGTCAGCTTGACCTTGTCCAACAGGCCGAGGCGGGTGAGGCCTTCAAGCCGCATATTCTGTGCATCGCGCCCAGCCCCATAGACCTCATAGCCCTTGCCCAGCAGAAAACGGGCGAGATAGGGGCCATCTTGGCCGGAAATTCCGGTAATCAAGGCAACAGGCATGCACGGCTCGTTAAAAACAATCACGGGTAAGACGCGTCAAACGCGTCTTGATGGCTTGTCTTTAGCCGTTTTACCGAGCCATCCCTAGCAAAAAATGGGGCTTTCGGGCAAGAAAAGCCCTCATTCCTTCGTTCAGACCTGCCCTCATAGTCAGGGGTCAGGAGATTTTGAGATCCGAATGGCTTTGAATGGGCATGGTCCGCAAGCGTTTTCCGGTAGCGGCGGCGATGGCATTGAGCACGGCAGGAGCGGCAACAAAGATGGTGGGTTCACCCACCCCGCCCCAAAAGCCGCCCGATGGCATGACAATGCTTTCCACCTTGGGCATTTGCGCCATGCGCAGGATTTCATAAGTATCGAAATTCTCCTGCTCGACCTTGCCGTCTTTCAAGGTGATCTCGCCATAAAACAGCGCCGACAATCCATAGGCAAAGGAGCCCTCGATCTGCGCCATGATTTGTTGCGGATTGACCGCATGGCCCGGATTGGTGGCCGCCACAATGCGATGGATCTGGATTTTGTTGCCTGTCACCGACACTTCGGCGCAGGCCGCCACATAGCTGCCATAGCCCATATGTTGCGCAAGGCCGCGATAAATGCCCTTGGGGGCTGGCTTGTGCCATTCGGCCTTGTCGGCAACCGCATTCAACACCGCGAGATGCTGCGGGCTTTTTGCCAGCAGTTTTTGCCGGAAGGCCAAGGGATCACTGCCGGTTGCCTGCGCGAGCTCGTCAATGAAGCTTTCAAGATAGAGCGCGTTTTGATTGTTGTTGACGCCGCGCCAATAGCCAGCAGGGATCGGCGGATTGCGGATCGCGTGATCGATCAACAGATTGGGAATGGCATAGCCAAACACCCCCTCCGTGCCACCGGGATTGAGGCCTTGGAAGCTTGAGGGGTCACGCCCTGCGGCAAAAAAGGCATTGGCATTGATCGAGGCCATGATCGATTGCCCCGAAATGCGCATATGCAAGGCCGTGACATTGCCTTGCGAATCAAGCCCCGCTTTCATGCGGGCGCGGGTGATGGGGTGATAATGGCCGTGCAGCATGTCTTCTTCACGCGACCAGATCAATTTCACCGGCACGCCCGGCATCTGCTTGGCGATCAGGGCTGCCTGTTCCACATAATCATGGCTGACGGCGCGACGCCCAAAGCCGCCGCCCAGCAACATGCGGTGAATGTCGCATTGTTCAGCGGGCAGGCCTGCAGCCTTTGCAAGCGCCGCCAGAGCTGTTTCGGCATTTTGGGTGGAGGTCCATGCCTCGCATTTTTCGGGCGTATAGAGAACCGTGGCATTCATCGGTTCCATGGTGGCGTGATGCTGATAGGGGTAGCTATATTCCGCCTCGATGATTTGATGGGCCGAGGCAAAGGCCGCCTTGGCATCCCCCGACTGGTTGCCGATGACCGCGTCTTGCGCCTCAAGGCCCTGTTTCAAGGTCGCTTCAATCGCAGCACTGGATAATGTGGCATTGGGCCCTTCATCCCAGACGATTGTGATGGTCTCAAGCGCTTGCTGCGCCCGCCACCAATTATCGGCCACAACGGCCACGCCTTTATCGGCCACGGTGACGACTTTTTTGACGCCCTTCATGGTCAGGGCTTGCTTGGCGTCATAGCTTTTCAACTTGCCGCCAAAAATCGGGCAGTTTTTGAGGGCCGCATGCAACAGGCCGGGCATGGTATGATCCATGCTGTAAAGCTGCGCGCCGGTGACTTTGTCACGGGTATCGAGCCGGGGCAGGGGCTTGCCTGCAATCGTCCAATCTTTGGGGTCTTTCAACACGATGTCTTTGGGCGGTTCGATCAAGGCCGCCGCTTGTGCCAATTGGCCATAGCTCAGGCTGCGATTGCTGGCCTTATGCGTGACAATCCCTTTGCTGACCGTGCAGTCACTCTCCGCCACGCCCCATTGTTTGGCGGCGGCAGAAACCAGCATCATGCGGGCGGCCGCGCCGCCTTTGCGGACATAGTCATGGCTGTCGCGGATGCCACGGCTGCCGCCGGTGGCAAAATTCCCCCAGACGCGATTGCGTTTGAGATTTTGACCGGGGGTGGGATATTCGGTGCGCACTTTGCTCCAGTCGCATTCAAGCTCTTCGGCGACAAGCTGCGCGAGGCCTGTCAATGTGCCCTGACCCATTTCCATGCGGGCGATGCGGATGGTGACGCTTTCATCGGGCGCAATCACCACCCAGGCATTGAGTTCGGGCTTGGGGCTGTCGGCTTGTGCGGGCGCGAGCGTGAAGCCCAGTTGAAAACCGCCCGCCAAAGCGGTGGCGCTGGCAAGAAAATGGCGGCGGGAGAGTGGCAAGGATGTGGTCATGATGTCCTCACGCCTTTTGGGTGATGTGTGCGGAGGCCTGTTTGATGGCCGCACGGATTCGGTTATAGGTGCCGCAACGGCAGATATTGGTCATTTCCTGATCAATCAGCGCATCGTCGGGCTTGGGGTTTTTACTCAGCAAGGCTGCGGCAGCCATCAATTGTCCCGATTGGCAATAGCCGCATTGCGGCACATCGAGATCGATAAAGGCCTGCTGCAGAGGATGCAGAACCGTGCCCGCAATGCCCTCGATGGTGGTGATTTTCTGCCCTGCCTGCAAGGCGGACACCGGCAGCGAGCACGAACGCACCGCTTCGCCGTCAATATGGATGGTGCAAGCGCCGCATTGGGCAATGCCGCAGCCATATTTGGTGCCGGTCAGGCCCAGATCACGCAAGGCCCAGAGGATCGGCATATCCCCCTCGACATCCAAAACCTGTTTTTTGCCATTTAGAATGATCTCGATCATGATGTGCGCATCCTGCGTAAAAGAAGAATTTGAGGTCAAAACAGTCGCATGCTGGATAAATTCGAATAATTTTATAACGCATCACGGGGTTTTAAGAAACTACTCTCTGTCTTCCTGATCATTTCATTTTTTCGAAACACGATCACGCAATATTTCATATCTCAGCAACGGTGGATAGGAATTGTGATTTCAAAGCGTTCATTTTACGCTATCGATAACCGAATGTGACTCTTTTCGCGTTTAATAAGGATGGTATGGAATGAATTTGCGTCAGCTGGGCCAGCATGGGCCGCATGTGTCTGAAATCGGTTTGGGATGCATGGGCATGTCGGATTTTTACGGGCCCGCCGATCGCGCGGAAAGCATCCGCACCATTCATCAAGCGCTGGGGGATGGCATTACCTTGCTTGATACCGGTGATTTCTATGCCATGGGCCATAATGAAATGCTGATTGCCGAAGCCTTGCAAGCAACGGACCGCAGCAAAGCGCTCATCAGTGTCAAATTCGGGGCCTTGCGCGATCCCGCCGGACAATGGATTGGCTATGACACCAGCCCCGCCGCGGTGAAGACCGCGCTGGCCTATACGCTCAAACGGCTCAAAACCGATTATATCGATATTTACCGGCCCGCACGGCTTGATCCCAAAGTGCCGATCGAGGACACGATTGGCGCCATCAGCGATATGGTGAAAGCGGGCTATGTGCGCCATATCGGCCTGTCGGAAGTAGGATCGGACACCATCCGCCGCGCCTGTGCCGTGCATCCGATTGTGGATGTGCAAATCGAATATTCCATGGCCTGCCGGACCATCGAAGCGTCTATTTTGCCGACCTGTCGCGCCTTGGGGGTGGGGATTACCGCCTATGGTGTCTTGGCCCGCGGCTTGATCAGCGGCCATTGGCAGCCAGACCGGACCAGTGCGGTTGATTATCGGGTGCATTCCTCCCGCTATCAGGGCGACAATCTCGCGCATAATCTGGCACATGTGGAGCGGTTGAAAGATTTTGCCCAAGCCAAAGGCATGAGCATGGCGCAATTGGCGATTGTCTGGGTCATGCAACAAGGGCCAGATATCGTGCCTTTGATCGGCGCGCGGCGGCTTGAAAGCCTCAAGGAATCACTCGGGGCCTTGGGGCACAGGTTATCGACGCAGGATCAAACCGCATTGCAGGCGATGTTGGGGGCTGAGGCGTTTAAAGGCCTGCGCTATCCCGATTTCGCCATGCGGCAATTGGACAGCGAAAAGGGCTGATCCTCAATTTGATCAGCGTGACAGACAGTTGAAAACAAAACGCCTATCGGAAGGGAATGGTCTATGAGCCTTCACATGACATTGGGTGACATCACTTTGCATCGCATCATCGAGGATCAAAGCGCTTTGATGCCGATTCGGGATTTTTTGCCCAATCTGAGTCAAGAGGTTTTGGATGCGCATCGCGATTGGCTGGCGGGGTCTGGCGCGCTTGATCCAAGCAATGATCATATTGTTTTATGCTTCCAGTCCTATGTGATCAAAACCCCGCATCACACGATTTTGGTGGATAGCTGTCTGGGCAATCACAAAAACCGTCCCAACCGTCCACGCTGGCACCAAAAAACCGACGACCATTATATGACGGCGCTCGCCAAGGCCGGCATTTCGGTTGAAGAGATCGATTATGTGATGTGCACGCATTTGCATGTCGATCATGTCGGCTGGAATACGCGGCTTGAAAATGGCGTTTGGGTGCCGACTTTTCCGAATGCGCGCTATCTGTTTTCCAATCAGGAATATGCCTATTGGGAAGAGCGCAGCCGCACGGAGGCCATCGACCATATTATCGACAGTGTGCTGCCGATTGTGCATTTGGGACGGGCGGACCTGATCGAGAGCTCGGGTGCGGTCAATGACCATGTGCGGTTATTGCCAACGCCCGGACATACGATTGACCATTTCGCCGTCACTCTGGGTGCCAAGCGCGATGATGCGGTGATCATTGGTGATTTGTTTCATTCGCCGATCCAGATGAAATATCCGGACTTGTTCATGCGGCTTGATTATGACGGGGTGCAGAGCACACAAAGCCGTCAATCCTTTTTGCAGCGCTATGGCGACACCTCCACTTTGTGCTGCACGGCGCATTTCCCCTCGCCCTCGATGGGGCATATCAAAAGCAGCCCGTCCGGTTATTTCTGCGAGATGATTTGAAATCTCAAGGGAATTGATCCGTTGATTGCATGGTGACAGGGCATTTTTTGCCCTGTTTTCATATAAAGTGCAGGCACTAGCCAGATGCTGAATTTTCGGTAGTATGATCCCATCAAAATAAAGAATCCTCTGCCGCCGTCATCATGGCGGAGAACAGAGGATCAGGGCAGGTAAATGTGATGTGATGGCTTTTGGGCATCACTTTTTCGGGGAGGATGATCTGATGAAATCCGGTTTGAAACTGATGGCGCTGGCGGCTTTGTCGCTGGCTTTGGGAACGGGGACGATCCAAGCGCAAAACACCGTCAAGATCGGTGCCGTTTATCCCTTGAGCGGCAATGCGGCGAGTGCGGGGGCGTCGGCAAAGGCGGCCATTGAAACAGCGCTTGAAATCATCAACGAGGCGCATCCCGAATTGGGTGATTTGACGCTGGCCAAAGAGGCGGGCCTGCCCAATATGAAAGGGGCCAAGGTCGAGGTGATTTTTGCCGATAACCAAGGCACACCGGCTGCGGGACAAAATCAGGCCTTGCGGCTGATCACCGAAGAAAAGGTGCATGCGCTGGTGGGCTCTTATCAATCAGGCATTACCCTGACAGCGAGTGCGGTGGCGGAAAAATACGGTATTCCGTTCCTCTCGCCTGAATCGGTGGCGGCCAATCTCACCGAGCGCGGCTTTAAATGGTTTTTCCGCACAACGCCGATCGCCTCCGACATTGCCGCCATCTATATGGATTTTCTGAAAGAGATGAAGGCATCGGGCAAAAAGGTGGATTCCATTGCCATCGTCAATGAAAACACCGAATACGGCACCTCGATTGCCAAGGTGATCCGCGAGGCAGCCCAAGCCGCCAATCTCACGGTGGGCGTTGAAATTCCCTATAATGCCAATACCACCGATGTGCAGGCGCAGGTGTTACAGCTCAAAGACAAAAACCCAGATTGCGTGATTTTTGTGAGCTATACTTCGGATGCGATCCTCTATGTCAAAACCATGCAGGCGCTGGGCTACAAGCCGCCGATTGTGATCGGGGATAATTCCGGCTTCTCGGATGCCGCCTTTTTGAAAAATGTCGGCTCGCTGGCGCAAGGGGCGATCAACCGCTCGGCATGGGATATCGGCAAGCCCGACAGCGTCACCTATAAAATCAACGAGATGTATAAAAAGCGTACCGGCTATGATCTCGATGATACGGCGGGCCGCGCCATGCAGGGGTTCTTCACGCTGATCGAGGCCATCAATCGGGCGGGATCAACCGATCCGGCCAAAATTCAGGCAGCCCTCAAAGCCACAGACCTCAAGCCCAATCAGTTGATGATGGGGTATAAAGGCGTCAAATTTGATGAAAAGGGCAATAATGTGCTGGCCTCCGCTTTGCTGATCCAGATTCAGGGCGACAAATATGTCGCGGTCTGGCCGAAGGCCTCGGCCACTGCCCCCTTACAGCTGCCCTATAAAGGCTGGTAAGAACGATCACGGTTTCGCGTTTGGCTCCATGCCTTTTTGAAGGGCGGGGCTTAACGCGAAACGCTTCTTTTTGGGGCCTTACAGCAAGCAGTCCGCACCATGTCCTTATCCCTTGTGCAAATTCTGATCAGTGGCCTGCTTTTGGGCGCGGTCTATGCCTTGTTTTCCTCGGGCCTCACTTTGATCTGGGGCATGATGAATGTGGTGAATTTCGCGCATGGCGATTTTGTCATGATCGCGATGTATACGGCTTTCATCATCTGGAAATTGTTGGGCGGCGGCCCCTTGCTGGCCATGCCGATGGCCGCCGTGGTGCTGGCGACCATCGGCATCATCGCCTATCTGGGGCTTGTGCGGCACATCATGCGCGGGCCCATGCTGGCGCAAATTCTCGGCACGTTCGGTCTGGCTTTGCTGCTGCGTTACGGCATGTTTTGGGGCTTTGGCGCGAATTTTCTTTCGCTGCCCGAAGATCTCGTGGGCGGTACATTTGAGTGGCAGGGCTTGCGGCTGCAATCCTCGCGACTTTTAGGCGGCGGTGTCGCGGTGGCGCTGACTTTGGGGCTGCATTTCCTGCTCACCCGCACCTCGCTGGGCAGCCGGATGCTGGCTGTGTCTGAAGACGCGATGGCCGCGCAATTAATGGGGATCAGGCCTGACCATATGCAGGCGGTGGCATGGGCCTTGGCTGCGGGCATGACGGGAATTGCGGGCGCTTTGATTGCGACCTTCTTTTATATCTCGCCGACGGTGGGTGAAAATCTGGCGATTGTGGCCTTTGTGACGGTGTCGCTCGGGGGCTTCGGCTCCGTGCCGGGTGCCTTGGTTGCGGGCTTGCTGATCGGCGTCATTGAATCGTTTTCCGGCTATCTGATCGGTGCGGTTTACAAAGACATTGTGGTCTATGTCTTGTTCATTGCCGTGCTCTGGTTGCGGCCACAGGGATTGATGGGGAAAAATTGATGAAACGCGGTTTTTATCCTTCCCTGTTTTTGGCGCTGGCCTTGGCCTATCCCTTGTTGCTGTCCACGCCCTTTCAGCAAAGGCTGGGCGCGTTGGTTTTGCTTTATGCCATTGGCGCTTCGGCTTGGAATGTGATCGGCGGTTATGCCGGTCAGGTGTCGGTCGGGCATGTGATGTTTTTTGGCTGCGGCGCTTATGCAAGCCTTGCCTGTTATGTGCATTTCGGCTGGCCGCCGCTTTTGGGCCTGCCTTTGGGGATTTTGGCGAGTATCGGCATTGCGGCTTTGATCGGCACACCGACCTTGCGTCTGTCGGGGCATTATTTTTCCATGGCCACGATTGCGGTGGCGGAATTGCTGCGGCTGGTGGTGACCAATATCGAGCTGCTGGGCGGGGCGGTGGGCTTGAGCGGGCCGGTGATGCCGCGTACATGGCTTGATCTGTCCTTTACCTCGGCGCTGCCTTATTATTATTTCTTCCTTGCGGTGTTGCTGTTTGTGCTGTGGGTGACATGGCGCATGGAACAGAGCCGTATGGGCTATTATCTGCGCGCGATCAAAGACAATGAGCGGGCCGCGCGCTCTTTGGGGGTCGAGGCGGGGCGCTACAAACTCTATGCCTTTATGCTCAGCGCCGGACTGACCAGCATTGCCGGAAGCCTTTATGCGATCATGTTTGGCTTTATCGATCCTGAAAGCGGTCTTGGCATGTTGACCTCGGTCAAAATGCTGATCATGGCCGCTTTGGGCGGTGCGGGTCTGTTGTTTGGCCCGCTGGTGGGGGCGGTGATTTTGGTGCCGCTGGAGGAGATTTCCAATACATTGCTGGGCGGCAAAGGGGCGGGTCTGACTTTCATGGCCTATGGCGCCATCATCATGGTGATTGCACGTTTTTATCCCAGCGGCATTTTGAAATTGCTGCAGGACCGATTGCGGCCGAGCGCGGGCGGGAGGCAGTCCGATGTTGCTTGAAGCGCGGTCTCTCACCAAAACATTCGGTGCGTTCAAGGCGGTCAATGATGTCAGCCTGCGCATCAACAAAGGCGATATTATCGGCTTGATCGGGCCCAATGGCGCGGGCAAATCCACCTTCTTCAATTGCCTGACGGGTGATCTGGTGCCAAGCAGCGGGCAGGTTTTTTTGAACGGGCAGGATGTGACGCATCTCGGGCCCGAACAGCGCGCGCAATTAGGGCTGGCGCGCAGCTTTCAGGTGCCGCTGAGTTTTGAAGGCATGAGCGTGATTGAAAATGTCATGATCGGCGCGTTTTTGCGCAGTGCTGATCCGGCGGTGGCGCGCGCCAAAGCCATGGAAGTTTTGACCCTGACAGGGCTTTCAGCCATGTGCGATGCGCCCGCCTCAAGCCTTGGCACGCCGGGGCGCAAGCGACTTGAAATTGCCCGCGCGCTGGCCACTGATCCGGATGTGCTGTTGCTGGACGAGGCCATGGCGGGCCTGACCGCGACAGAGGTGCAACAGGCCATTGCCTTGGTGCGCGACATTCACAAATTGGGCATTACCTTGGTGATTGTGGAACATATCATGGAAGTGATTATATCGCTGGCGGAACAGGTGATTGTGTTTCATCAGGGCCATGAAATTGCCCGCGGCACGCCCCAAGAAGTGACCCAAAACGAGCATGTGATTGCCGCCTATCTCGGCAAGCGGGCGGCGGCCACGGCGGCGCGCGGATTTGCGGAGGGCGGGGCATGAGCGAAATCTTGCTGGATGTCAGCCATCTCGAAGTGCGCTACGGCGATTTGATCGGTGTCAGCGATGTGTCATTGAGTGTCAAAAGAGGCTCGGTCGTGGCGCTGTTGGGTTCGAACGGGGCGGGCAAAACCACAACCCTCAATGCCATTGCCGGATTGATCCCGACCTCGGGCGGGCGCGTCACCTTTGACGGGGCGGATATGACAAGCAGGCCCGCTTTTGAAATTGTTCGCAAGGGTTTGGCGCTGTCGCCCGAAGGCTGGCGGTTGTTTGTGCAGCAATCAGTGGAGAGCAATTTGCTGTTGGGGGCCACAACGGTGGCCTCCTCCAGCAAGCGCCGCGAATTGCTGGACAAGGTCTATGGTATTTTTCCGAAACTGGCGGAGCGGCGGTTGCAGCAGGCCGGCACGATGTCGGGCGGTGAACGCCAGATGCTGGCTGTGGGGCGGGCCTTGATGTCTGATCCGGTTTTGTTGTTGCTGGATGAGCCGAGCCTTGGACTGGCGCCGGCGATTATCGAGAGCATGTATGAAACCTTGAAGCGCCTGCATGGGTTGGGGCTGACGCTTTTGCTGGCCGAACAGGCGGTGGATCTGGCGTTGGAAATTTCCGACGAGGCGGTGGTGTTGCAGGTGGGGCGCAATGCGATGTCCGGCCCCTCGCATCAATTGGCCCATGATCCGAATGTGCAAAAAATCTATCTCGGTCATTGAGGCCGCTTCAAAGCCAAACAGGGTGGGGATGTGATGGCGCCTTCGACACCGCAACAGTTTGCATCCAGCGGGTATCAGATCGAAATTGCCGTGCAAGGCTATCCCGGCAAGGCCGTGTGCCATGGCGGGTTGGGCTGGTCGACCATTGTGTTGATGCGCGGGCATGGGCGGGTGGTTTTGATCGACACGGGCTCTTTCGGGCAAAGGCAGCTGATTATCGACCGGCTGTCGGCCCATGGCTTGCAGCCATCAAATGTGACAGATGTGATCCTGACCCATTCCCATTGGGATCATTCCGTGAATTGGGTGATGTTTTCCAAGGCCCGTATCCATATCGACGGCGGCGAACTTGACTGGGCGGTCAAAGAGCCGTGGGGGCTGACGCCCGTGCCCGAACTCTATGTGCGTGAATTGGCGCAATCTCCGCAATTGCAGCGGATCAAGGCCGGTGACGAGGTCTTGCCGCATCTTGTGGCCCATCGCGCGCCCGGCCATACGCCCGGCCATTTGATTTTTGTTTTGCATGGCGAGGCGCATGATCTGATTTTCACAGGCGATGCCGCCAAAAACCGCGCCGAAATGCTCTCGCTGTCAGCCGATATGACCTATGATCCGGCGATCAGCCGCGCCACCATGGAAATGATCTGGCAGCTGTGGCGGGCACGCCCCGAGACGATTTTGATCCCCGGCCATGATCTGCCGATGCGGATTGAAAACAGCGTGCCGGTTTATATCGGCGCGCGCAAAACCGGCATCACCGCATGGTTTGGCGAAACGCTGGATGAATTGCATCTGTTTGATCTGACCGGCGCCTAGCGCTGATTGGCCTCTGCCGCCAAATCCCAGATCTTTTTGCGCCAGACCCGTGTGATGAGCCCCAGCACAGCAAGCCCTGCAAGCGTCATGACAATATTGGTCATCACAAAACCGAACTGTTCGATCATCGGACCTGCGGCCAAGAGACCCAAAGGCAGGCCGTAAATCGCCAGCATGCGCGCCCCCATGACGCGACCGCGGTAATCCTCATCAGAGAGACGCAGCATCAGCACAAACATCGGCACCGTGCAGATATTTTGCGCAAAGCCTGCGCAGCACAAGAGAACAAAACCCGCGGCGAGGCTTTCCGTTTGCCCAAACAGCACCAAAAACACATACCAGAAGGCGCTGCCCAAGATCATGGCGCGGCCGGGCTGGATTTTTTGCCCCCACAGGCTCAAGCATAAAGACCCCAGCAGCCCGCCCAGCGAGAAACTCGCGACCAGCGTGCCCAGCCCTGTCTGATCAATGCCATAAATGCTTTTGGCGACATGCGGCAGCAGGCCCAATGTGAAGGGATAGGCTGTGAGATTGATAAGAAAGGCGATCCAGAAAGCCGCCAGAAGCGTTGGACTTTTGAAAACATAGACAAGGCCCAGCCACATATCATGCAAAGGCGAGCGGGCTGTTGCCTGACGGATGACCTGATGCGCGCCCAAAGTGAGGAGCGTGCCGCCGACATAGAGCACAGTAATGGTTTCATAGGCGCGGTCAAAGCCAAGCCATGTGACAAGGCCCGTACCGAGCAGCGCGCCCATGACGCGGGCCATGTCTTGGGTGGTGCGCGACACGCCCATGGCCGACATCAAGAGCTGCGGCGGAACGGTCTGCGACACAAGCGTATTGCGGATCATGCCGTCAGATGGGCGTAACAGACCAGCCAGACCTGATAGGATGAGGGCTGCCACAGGGGTCAGACTTTCCAGGAGGTTGAGGCTCAAGATACAGACGGCCAACAGTGTCAGTGCTGACCGCACAATAAAGAGAAGATTGCGGCAGCCCAGCCGATCGCCCGCAACACCCATCAAGGGGGATAGCAAGGTGCCGATATATTGCGCGCCGCCAAACAAGGCCAGCATCATCACGGATTTGGTTTCAACCAGAATATACCAGCCGAGAATGGGCACTTCCATTTCCATGGCGCAGGACAACAGCAAATCCGCGATCCATTGGAAACGATAGCTGCGGATCGCAAAGGGTGTGAAAAAGGTGATAGGACGCGGCGCAGAGTTGTGCATCAGCAGGGCAGCCTTTGGCGGTGAGGTGTCATGTGTCGGTCCTGATTTTTTTCTGCTTTCTTGGTCCCTGAACTGGCGCCCATCATGGCATGTGTGGGGAAGAATCATAGACTTTAAATGGTGGGGGTGAAGCGGGTGAATTTGTAAGGACTGGAAAATTG
>CAIJVU010000059.1 GCA_903824185.1 uncultured Hyphomicrobiales bacterium | reverse complement strand
TGGGCTATTTTTGAAGGAGTGTGAGTGGCGTTTCAATAACAGTGACCCAACGCTCCAATTAACAACGTTAAAACAATGGGTTAAACGCTATCTAAGGTGATTATCTGGGACAGCCCCTAAAATTTATATAACAAAATCAATGCGATAAATGAATAGTCCGCTGTTATTCCGAGCCGCCCCTATCGTTTTTACGTCATTGATTATGACAATTTAATAGACAATATTTGCGTTCAGTTCAAAAATGGGCGCATTGTATGACACCGAGTTCAGATCGTATCCTCGTCATTCAGATTTTAAAAGACAACCAGTGGATCGATTGTCATCATACATTTGATGACCCCAATGTGGTGCGGCGTATTTTTTCACTCATAAAGACACAATTGGCGGACGCCGAGCTCAGACTTTGCGACAAATCCGGTCATGAAATCGATGTGACACCCTATCTGAAGGCACCGGTTTCGCGCCCGAAGCGCCGCATGATCCGCGCCCATTAAGGCCAATTTGCCCCTGTCATAAAACAGATACGAATTTGTGATGAAATAGGGATCCATTCATTGATAGCGAGCCCCTGTATCATGACGTCTGAAAACGAAAAGCCTGTCCTTCCCACGCACCAAGCTGACCAAGAAACACATCTTGAAATGTTGGACGAAGAAGTCGAGTTGGAATTTGGGGACGATCTCGCCATCAGCCAAGATATCGAGAGCCTCAATACGCCCGAAAATCGTTCATACTTCCAAGAGTTGTTGCGGTTGCAAGCCGAATTGGTGAAATTGCAGGACTGGGTCGCCCATCATAAAAAGAAAGTGGTGGTGATTTTCGAGGGACGTGACTCAGCTGGCAAAGGCGGCGCGATCAAACGCATAACCCAACGCCTCAATCCCCGTATTTGCCGTGTGGTGGCTTTGTCAGCCCCCAGCGATCGCGAACGCACACAATGGTATTTCCAGCGCTATGTGCCGCATTTACCGGCGGGTGGTGAAATCGTGCTATTTGACCGTTCTTGGTACAACCGCGCCGGTGTTGAACGCGTTATGGGCTTTTGCTCGGAAGCCGAAGTGGAAGACTTTTTCAAAACCGTTCCCGAATTCGAACGGATGCTGGTCAGCTCCGGCATTACATTGATCAAATATTGGTTTTCGATCACCGATAACGAGCAATATGACCGGTTTCAGGCTCGCATCAACGATCCATTGAAACAATGGAAACTGAGCCCGATGGATCTGGAATCGCGCCGCCGCTGGGAATTATATACCAAGGCGAAAGAGGCTATGCTCGAGCGTACCCATATTCCGGAAGCGCCTTGGTGGATTGTCGAGGCTGTTGAAAAGAAATCAGCGCGTCTGAATTGTATTGCTCATCTTCTGTCCCACTTCCCTTATGAAGAAGTGCCGCGCCCCGAAGTGACCTTGCCTCCACGCGAGCATCACCCCGATTATATCCGCCATCCGATCCCGCCCGAAATGTTTGTGCCCAAAATCTATGGCGATGCCTGATTATTGCAAAGCGGCTGGTGTTTTACCCTCATCTCGCCCATGATGTTTTATGGAATGGAATAAAGGGTTCATCATGGCTGCGGAACATGACAGCGAGGCTGTAAAAGCGGATACGGCACCCTCGCCTCTGACCATCAGAGCCTTGTTGCTGGGCGACAGGCTCGACACGTCAGGGCTTGAACGGCGCGAGATGATTGCCTCAACCCCCTTTGCCTTCAAGGTGGGTCAGCACGGATTTGTTGCCTTTTTCCGCTACGGGGCGGTTGTGTTTGCGGGACTGACCCGCTCGCAAGAAGAGGGCTATCTCGAAAGCATTGATAGCCGCATCAATGGCAAGTTGCCGACCTTCGAGGAGGAGGTGGCGACCATTACCCTCAATCCGGAGATGAATGACCAAGTGCCACCCGGTGGCCCGATCCAGTTGAAAGAACTGGAACCGGAACGTCTGCTGGTGATCGCCGATGTCTTGGCCAAGAGCGTCGCGTTAGCGCATAACGAGCGCCGGATCGGCGCTTTCTTTCGTGTGGTTGATCCTTTGGCGCGCAATCTGGCGGAAAGCGGCAAATTACCGCGCAACCGGCGTGACATTTTGGAATTGATCGGTGAATCTTTGATTGTCTCGCATCGCATGGCAGCCCGTGTCGCGGTGGATGACAAGCCCGATATTTTGTGGGATCGCGCGGATCTCGAGCGGCTCTATTCGCGCATGGAAGACGAATATGAATTGAAAGAGCGCGCCACGACCTTGGCCGACAAAGTCGAAACCGTGCAAAACACCGCCAGCGCATTGACCGATTTGATCGATGCCCAACGCAGCTACCGGCTTGAAATCACCATTGTGATTTTGATTGCCGTTGAAATTGGCATTGCGATTTTCGATTTGTTCTTCAGGCCACGCTACGGATTGTAAAACCGCCATTAAAGCTGACGCAAGCCCTCATGCAGCGGCAAGCGATAGCTCAGCCATGCGGGCACCAGTGCAAAAAGCGACCCGCTTAACAGCATGAAAAGAGCTGGTCCGATTTGCAGCCAATCAAAAATCAAAACAAGCGCAAGGCCCGTTTGTGCTGACAGCCACATCGACACCAAAGCCGTCAATCCCCAACCCAAAAACAGTCCGACGACGCAGCCCGCGGCAATCAATCCAAAGGCCCCAAGCCATGCTACCAGACCGATATAAAGAGCGGGCGCACCCAAAGCCCGCAGCACCACATAACGTTTGCGCCGCAACGAGAAAATGGCAAGCACCAGTAAGATAATGGCGGCTAAAATCAACACCCCGTTCAACACAGTCGCGACCAGCAAAACATCACGCACATCGCCCATGGCCTGGTAAAGCGTGACAAGAATTTCGGCTGGAAACAGCGCCATAAAATTGTTTTTGCGATAATCACCGCGCAATTGATAGGCATGGCTGATGCTTGCAGGCTTGACCACAAAAGCGGGAATGGGCGGGATGTCATCGGCATCAAAGGGTGGGCCGATGATGCCGTCTGTTTGATGGCCATTTCCAAGGCCATGGGTTTCCCAGACACTCTCGATCGGGATCAGAATGGCATTGTCCCATGGGGTACCGGTTTGAGGCAAGCGCCCGACAATGGTCAGATGTACATGCGCGTGCCGATGCGCCTGTTCTTGAGGGGAGATTTCACCAAGACGGCTTTGTTCACCCGCCACAGCATGGGCGGGTGTGATATCTTGACCCACCTGAAGCTTGACGCCGGACCCGATCACCGCTTCATTTTCCGCTGCAAAAAAGCGCCCCTCGGCGGCAGCCGAAAAACGCCCCCAGCGCGTCACAAACTCTTTCGTCGTGCCGATCAGCGGATAGCCCGCAACCACATCGCCAAAGGCCATGGGGGCAAAGGCTTTGATACGCGGATCTGTCTGCAACGATTTCAGTGTTTGGCCCGGTAGCAAGGGCAAGGCGTCCGGTTGCAAATAAATAGTGGTCATTACCAATTGGGTGGCACTGCCTGCTGCCCCCACCACAAGATCAAAATCAGCGGCGGCATAAGTGGCACTTTGGCGCACGGCTTTTTCTTGCGCTGACAAAGCCACGCCAATCGCCACCGCGCAGGCCACCAAAAAGACAATCGCCCACGCACTGCCATGCATCGCGCGGTAATCGGCTTTGACCATCACAAAGGGATTCATGATGCCTCCTCAGCCCCTGCTTGCACGCGGCCATTCGCAAGCGGTATGACCCGATCCATCAAGGCCAGTACCGCGGGATCATGGGACGCCACAACAAGCGTGGCCCGCTGCGTATCCGCATAGGCCAGTAAAGCCCGCATCACTTTATCGGCATTGGCGCGATCAAGACTGGCTGTCGGCTCATCGGCCAAAATCAGCGGCGGATTGTGTCGCAAGGCCCGCGCCACAGCCACTCTTTGCTGCTCACCGCGCGACAGGGTAGAGACAGGTTGATCCCGATCAGGCAAGCCCAAAGCCTCGGCCTGACGATGCGCTTGCAATCGCGCCTCTTGACCCACTCGCCACTGTGAAAAACAGGTTGTCAGGAGAATGTTCTCGATCACCGATAATTCAGGGATCAATTGAAAATCCTGAAAGATCAACCCGACATGGCGAAGGCGCCAAGCATCGCAGGCTGAAGCTTCAAGCCGTGTGATGGGGATTTGGTCCCAGACGATCTCGCCATGATCGGGGATCACCAATCCGGCCAGACAATGCAAAAGGCTGGTTTTGCCCGACCCCGACGGCCCACTAATGCCCACCCGCTCGCCACCGGCAAAGGAGAGATGCGGAATATCTAAAATGCGCAAGCGCTGCCCATCGGGCTGCAGCGCCTCATGCACCAGAGAATGCAGCGTGCCGTGAAAGGACATTTAGCGACTCTTGCTGAAGCTGGCATCCACAATGCGCAGCTGGCTGACAAAGCCTGTTTCCGGATCGAGATAAGATCCGATCTCAAGCCTGCCTGTGACATGGATTTGCGCGCCAGCCGAGACAAGCGGCGAGGCTTGCTTCAAATAGATCACAATAATGTCCAAGGGCCAATCGGCATCCGACTGGCAAAACGGGCAGATGGACAATGGCTCTCGCGTCAAAACAAAAAACTGGCTTTCCGCCTTCAAAGGTGGCGCCATATAGCCCGTGATCACAACACTTTTGGAGGCGAGACTTTTCAGGCGGTCGGAAAATTCGAGACCCCGTACGCCAAAATTTTTATACAGCATATCAAAATGGATGGCTTCGGCCTCCATGCTCCACCCTTCAGCAGAACCAAAAGCCCATAACCCGCCCCATCCACCTATAAGACTGCGCCGCGTGATCATGAGGTCAACCGCCTTGTCGCTGTGAGAAGCCTGTTGAGGCTTCACACAGGATCGACTGAGGTTTGTCAATGCTGTTTGGGCTTACGGTCTTTGGCAGGAATGGCCAGAGCCGTGGCCATCACACGGAAGACTTTGACATTTTCCATATGGCCCCGAAACATCTCCGACCCCGGCCCGATCGCGGTCAGGACAACATCATCACCGGAATGAACGCCTGAATTGGCATCAGCCGGCAAATTCCCCGTCACGCGCACGGCACCCGGCTGACTGCAGTATTTTTCATTCGCGATAAATTCGCCCTTGGTGGGGCCTGCAACAGCCGGAACGTTTTCACCATCGAGGTAGGGTTTGGCATTGAAGCAATGATCGGGATAGCTGCCGAAATTGAAGGCCAGACGACGGGAAACATCGACGCTTGCCGGATAGCCTTCGCTATTGGGGGCTGGATAGTTGGGGAATTTTGCATCGGCATAAATCCCCAGCTTTTCACGCGGCGTATTACCCGGACGCGCATCGTCATAAGACCCCAAAATGGAGACCGCATGGGCGTGGTCACCAACCACGATGATCAGGGTATCGTTTTTCTTGGCGGCAAAGTCCTTGGCATATTTAACCGCATTGTCGAGCATGATCGTATCAAAAATAGCCCGTTCGGCATCCAGCGAATGGCTATATTTGTCGATACGGCCCGATTCTACCATCAGGAAAAATCCGTTGGGATTTTTCGACAAAATCTTGACCGCGCTTTTGACCTGATCGGTTAGATCGGGCTGATCGGGAAATTTCGACACGGTGCCTTTTTTCAAAATCATCCGGTCAAGCGCCCCGTCCACATTGCCCGTGTTAAACAGGCCCAGCATTTTGGTGGTTTTGGGATCGGCGGATGCAGCTTTCATATCCTGATCGGTGCTGACAAAACGATAGCCGCTGTCTTGGAACAATTTCAGATAATCCACCTCGTCCGTGCGCTTGGACCCGTTCACCGATTTCGGCAGGAAATTTGGTGAACCACCGCCCATGATGACATCGGGTTTGACGTCATAAAACATTTTGACAATGTCATTGAAATCCGCGCGGCGGCGGGTATGGGCCACGATCCCTGCAGGGGTTGCATCCTCAACCTCGGTATTGGTGATGACCCCAACCGACATATCCATCTTGCGCTTCAGCAATTCGCCGATGGTTTCTACTTTGGGATGCTCAAGCGTGTTTTTGTTGCGGGCACAATAAACACCCAAGGCGTTGACGCAGCTTTTGTGACCCGTGGCATAGGCGCTCATAGAATTGGCGCTATCTGTGACAATGGAGTCGGTTCCGGCTGTTGAGATCAGGGCCATATGCGGCATGTCATCAATGGCGAGTTCACCACCATAATGTCCTTCCGCAATGGTCTTGGACATGATGCGTGCGGCGGTACGATGCGCAACCGACAGACCGTCGCCGATGAACAAGATCACATTTTTGGCAACACGCGGTTTCTGGCTGGCATAGACCTCCCATGACACCTTCTTTTCCGTGGCACCCAATTTGGCCACGACCTGATAGGTGCCTGTCTGTGTCAGGCTGACATCGCGCAGAACAAGGGCTGAATAGTCCTGTCCGTCTTCTTTCTCGATGAATTGCGGCTTTTTGCCCAAAGCCTGCGTGACGTCCTTGCCATTGATGGTCACGCTGACATCCGCCTCTTTGGGGGCATTGGGGAATTCGACTTTGAAATCAAATTTCGAGCCTGCGAGAATTTCCGCACGGTTGAGAGGATAAATGGTTTGGCTATGGGCAGACGTGAAAGCCAGCAATGAAAAAAGCATGGTGCAAATAGGGCGTGACACGCGCATGGGGTCTCTCCTGAATGAATGAAAAGTAGTCTTCGCAGTCCCGTGTGACATTTTTGTGACTTTTTGACATCGCCCGCTCAAAGTCCCCGCAGGCCAAAGAGCGGATTTATAAATATGTCACAAGAATCAAATCAGTTTGAAGGATTCGGACTCACGGCGTCTTATGAGTTTAAGAGGCCATCCATAGAGGAGAGCGGCTTTGAAACGTAAAGCAGGCAAAAAAGATCCATCCGAGAAAATTCAAGCCAGCCGTAAAAAACGTGACAAAAAAGAGCAGCGATCCGTTATCCAGATTTCCGAATTCAAACAGAACAAATTTGCCGCTGAACGCGAACGCCCACCCATACAGCCTCTCAATGCCCGTCAAGCGGATTATCTGTCCGCCCTGCAACGCTCCGCACAATTGATTGTGACTGGCCCTGCAGGCACTGGGAAAACATGGATTGCAGCCTGCCATGCCGCAGACTTGTTCCGCAAAGGCAAAGTTGCCAAAATTATTTTAACACGGCCTACAGTGCCTTGCGGCCGGTCGCTAGGCTTTTTCCCGGGGTCGCTCGAGGAAAAATTTGCACCTTGGGCCACACCGATTGTCGATGCCATCAAAGAGCGCATGGGTGCTGCCGCCTATGAAATTGCCCTCAAACATGGCGATATTGAAATGGTGCCCTTTGAAGTGATGCGGGGACGCTCATGGAAAAATGCGTTCATCATTCTCGATGAAGCACAAAATACAACCATCAGTGAAATCAAAATGTTTCTCACTCGTATTGGTGAGGGCACGCAAACCGTCATCAATGGCGATATAAGACAATGCGACCTTGATGACCAATCAGGTCTTGGCAAAGTGATCGATATGATCAAACAGCAATCACTGCCGGTTCCCGTCATTGAATTTGGGATTGAGGATATTGTCCGCTCTGGCCTTTGCGCCATGTGGGTCAAGGCCTTCGACCGTTTGGAGCAACCCAATGGCAAAATGGCCCTTGATGCCATGACTACACGGATCGAGGCCGCTTTCCGCGCCTAAAAATAGCCAAATGTTTCATCATGCGTTGTCACGGTATTGTCGTAATTCATAGACACACAAAGCCTGACACTGCGAGGGACCGACGCCATGCCAAGCCAATCCAGCACCCAGCAATCCCATGCGGATGTCATGGATCAATTATATGCATGGCAAATCAATATTTATGACTTCACGCGCAAATATTATTTACTGGATCGCGACTTTTTAATCAGCCATTTGCAGCCGCCCCCCCATGGGCAGGTGATTGAAATCGGGTGTGGGACAGGCCGCAATCTGATCCGCGCGGCAGAGCTTTATCCCGACGCGCATTTTACAGGGCTTGATATCAGCTCTGTCATGCTGGAAAAGGCCCAGAAGGCGATTAAAAAGGCGGGGCTTGAGCATCGGATCAGACTTGTCCAAGCGGATGCGGAACATCTTGATTTTGACGATCCGGTCTTTATGCCAAATTCCTATGACCGTGTGTTTTGCTCTTATACGTTATCCATGGTTCCCGCTTGGACGACAGCTCTCATGGGCATTGCCCGCCTTGTGAAAAGCAACGGCAGCTTGATGATTGTTGATTTCGGCCAGATGAAAGACATGCCGCGCCTTTTTAAGGCAGGGATTAGGCAATGGCTGAAAATTTTTCATACAACGCCACGTGATGCCTTGGCCGAGGGGATGCAAAAAATCGCGGCTTTAGGATTTGATATTGATATCAGCCACCCGCATTATGGCTATTCAATTTTTGTCAAAGCGCAGAAAAACTAAATTTTTCCCTTACGCGCCAGACGCCATCATCATCTCCATCGTGACGGCTTTGGCCTTGTCCGCGACAGCGCGGATCAGTCTTTGTCTGAAGGGTGAGTGCAGCGGCGCATGGATGGCTGTCCACTCCAGAAAAGGGACACCGCCCCGCTTGCGTTTGAAATCACCCGCACCCGAACTGTAATTAAGCAATAATTTATGCTGTTCAACATAATCGGCAAGGGCTGCAAAAAGCGAACGATAATAGCCTTTGTTGTTTTCATCACGGACATGCCCAACCGCTGGCACAACCATTTGATTGGCTTTTTGATCAAGCAAGGCAAAGGCAACCAGCGTGGATTGATCATAAACACGCAGACAGGGCATCTGATGATGAGAGATCATGTCACGGAAAAATGTCCATGTATAACGCGCGTTCAACTTCGAATGTTTGGTAATATAAATATCGTGATAAAGCTTGTGAATGGTTGAAAGGTCTTCGTCTGTGACCTGCGTATCAATGCAGCATTGTAAATGGGATTTGGCCAGATTTTTCCGATCCCGATTGAGATGCGAGCTGCGCGCCAATCGACCCTGACGGGCATCAAACAGATAGACAACCCGCGTGGGTAAAAAAACAAAAGCACGTTCCCGCAAAGCCTCTAGCAGCGCGCCATCCTCCTCAGGCAGAATATTTCTCACCCCGACCCAATTGTGTGGATGTGCGTGTAACTCCGCAACAGCCCTATCCGGGATTTGGGCCTTTTGCTCCGCACTGCGCAAATTGGTTGAAAAAGGCTCATTGGCAATCAGCGAGACACGGTCAAAACCACATAGCCACGCGACCTGTCCACCCAGCTGCATGACGCGGCCGCGCCATGTTCCCAGCCCCAGCTCTTGTGCCGGATAATCAAAAAAATGACTGCGCAAAGATGTCAGATAACACATGTCAGGAGGCCGTGGCCCCTGCCATCGTGTAATCATCACACCGTCATCGCATTGCCCGCGGCAAACCTCGATTGTGGCGCCCGCATTCGCGACCCAGTCGCTTAGCGCGCTTGGAGGGGGTTTCATCCCTCAACCGTCACACGCCGATAGAGATGAAATCCACCATAAATGGCAGACCGGTCTTTGGCATGATAGGCCGCAGAGGCTGCGTCATCGCGCTTCCAATGCTGTTCGATGTCTGCTGACAATTTACCAATCAGACAGGATTCTTCACCGGCTGTTCTGAAAATCACGCAGGCATTTGGCGTGGCCGTGCGGGTAATCTCCTGCCACAATAAATTCAATTCCTGCTCGGACATCCAGTCTTGTGCATCGAGCAAGACATAACGATCAAGCGAGGCATCGGGCTTTTCCAGCAAGACATCACGATAGGAAGCATGCCGGACTTCGACACGGCTGACATATTGCTTGAGACGCTGCCAGTTTTCAGCGCGCAAATAAGGCGGGCATGAGCCGTCCTCGCCGTGATCATAGCTGCGCGCATAAGCCTGCCATGCAAAATAATTGTCTTTGATATCCACAACGGTTGCGATTTTGCGCGCCCGTTGTTTCAACACATCGGCCATGGTTTCAGGCTTGCCATTGCACAAAGCATCATATTGATGGGGCGGAATGCCCAAATTGAAAAGCGCCATGGGGCTTGAAGCCAAACGACGCACCAATGGACGGTCGAAAATCGGTCCCACTTTGGTATCAAACCATATCTCTTGCTCGGCAATGGTTTGGCAACGTGTCAACTCTTCAAGATTGGTTCCGGCCAAACGCGCGGCCCAATGCAAGACACCGATAAGATTGCCTAACAGCCCAAAACAGTAGAAATTTTTGGCAAAGGCTTTGTAGCGCTTGCCGTTCCACACACGGGCTTCCCAATAGGCGCGGCTTGCACCATCAAGCTCTGGTGCAATCACATTTTCATAAAGCGCCACATTGCTTTTTTGGTCGGCATGACCAAAGAAATTATAAAACTGCTCATAGGTATCCAGCCCGCGAATGGCCGCCAGCTTCAGATTTAGCAAGGCGCAATGGGCGTGGTTCAAATCCACCGCGGTAATGGAATGCGGTCCTTCGGTGAGATAGGACAACACATTGCATCCACCCGATGTAATGGTGATGATATTTAAGCCGCTTAACGGCTCCATGGCGTCGATATCAACGCGGGGATCTTCCCAGATCTGCGGATAGACCAAACGCTGAAACCAGAAGGCAAACATCTTGTCGAGGAGACTGGCTTTCTCCTCCTGCTTTTGTCCGTACACGGCCTGTTTCAGCAAATCACCGGCTTTTGCCTGAGCATTATCATAATCCATCACACGCATCTCAAACCCTGTTCTTCGTTTCGATTAGGCCGCAATCGGCGGATATGGCACTTTCAACGCATTGCGTATATTGCCGATGAATTGCCGCGTTGTTTCCTGATGGGAAAAGCCCAAGGCATAGCCTCGACAGGCTTCACGCGGAATTGACAGACTCTGCATAGCGGCTTTTTTCAAATCGGCATCCAGCACACCCAAACCTGCCGACTGGATTTCAGCCAAAAGGCCTGAGGCGGGAAACGCCGCAATCGGCAAACCCGATGCCAAGGCTTCCAGCAGAACAAGACCAAATGTCTCTGACGTGCTGGGGAAAACAAAACTGTCCGCTGCCGCATAAGCGCTGGCCAGATCGTCGCCGAATAAAGCACCTGTAAAGATAACGTCTTTATAGGTTTTTTGCAGCCGCGCCCGATCAGGCCCGTCCCCGACCATGACTTTTTTCCCCGGTAAATCGAGCGATAAAAAGGCTTCTAGGTTTTTCTCGACCGCCAACCGCGCCACGCAAAGAAAAACCGGCCCCTCGCCATAAATCCTGTGATCGGGACGCGGCTTGAAAAGCTGACCGTCAACCCCGCGCGACCAGATCATCAGATTTTTAAAACCATTATTTTTCAGGGTATTTTTTAAATCCTCGGTGGCGACCATCGTGGCCTGCGCGGCGCTGTGAAACCAGCGCAGATAGGCATAGGTCCATGCCTCAGGGATTGGAAAACGGGCAGAAATATAATGCGGATAGTGGGTGTGATAACAGGACGTGAAGGGCACATTGTTTTTGACAGCCCAACTGCGCGCCAAATGTCCCAAAGGGCCTTCAGTGGAAATATGCAAGGCATCAGCACCCAAGTCTTTGATCGCCTCGGCTACTTTTTGACGCGAGGTCAAAGACAGACTGATTTCGGGATAAAAAGGCAAAGGCATTGTTTTAAACTGCGCAGGTGTCACAAAGGATATATCATCACCTAAGATACCTGCTTCATAGGCCAAGCGTTCCAAGGTCCGCACCACACCGTTCACCTGAGGCTTCCAAGCATCCGTGACGATGGTGATACGCATCAGGCAACGGCCTTTAAGGCTTGGGCTTCCATAGCTTCTGAGTGTTTGGCGCTTTCGATTTCCGACCAATGCAGTAATTCAAAACGCCCGTCATGATGTTCGACAAGAGCCGAACAACTATCTACCCAATCCCCGAGATTGATATAATGCACGCCCTCGATATCGCGCATCACGGGTTGATGGATATGGCCGCAAATCACGCCATGCACATCATGGCGCTGCGCATCGCTGGCGACGGCATTTTCAAAGGCGCCGATATAATTGACAGCGCGCTTGACCTTCCGCTTGCTCCAGCCCGAAAAAGACCAATAAGACAGGCCCAAATGCCTGCGGAAAAAGCCGATCACGGTATTCAGCGTAATGGCCAAGTCATAAGCCCAATCCCCGAGATAAGCGAGCCACCGGATATTACGCACGACGACATCATATTTGTCGCCATGCAAGATCAGATAGCGCTTGCCATCAGCGGTTTCGTGAAAGGCCTCGTTCTGGATCTCGATGCCACCAAAATTCATCCCTTCATAATCACGCAAAAACTCGTCGTGATTACCGGGAATATAAGTCACATTGGCGCCCTTGCGGACTTTGCGCAAAAATTTCTGCACCACATCATTATGGGCTTGCGGCCAGAACCAGCCGTTTTTCAAACGCCAACCATCGACAATATCACCCACCAAAAAAATCCGGTCGGCTTCATTGCATTTCAAAAAATCCATCAACAATTCGGCTTGGCATCCGCGTGTTCCCAGATGCACATCAGAAATAAAAAGTGTTCTGTGATGGCGTGCGGCCGGTTCTGTCATCGATGCCCCCGTATGATGGAGGCTCACAAACAGGATTCTTTTTGCAGTTTTATGACAGTTGTGAATATTCCCTTCTCATTTCGCGCAAGAAAGAGAAATAATCCTTTGGGTACTCTTTGTGAAAAGGCAGTCACGCTTTTCTTCATAATTGCGCTTTTTACGCTATTTTCCAAAGCATTAGTCAAATTTTAAACTGTCATCCGATTGTCATTTGAAAATCCTAGTGATCTCACAGTTCTTATAAAGAGTGGATCACCCATGCTAGAGATTTCAGGCCTCTCGAAAATCTATGGCACGCGGCGCGTTGTCGACAGCGTTGACTTAACCATTCAACGCGGTGAATTTATCGGCGTCATCGGACGCTCAGGCGCGGGCAAGTCGACCCTTTTGCGTATGCTCAACCGTCTGACCGAACCAAGCGAAGGTAAAATCCTGTGGCAGGGGCAAGCGGTCAGCGAACTTGATGGCTATGAATTACGCCTGTGGCGCCGACGCTGCGCGATGATTTTCCAACAATTTAATCTGGTTGGGCGTCTTGATGTGCTCACCAATGTTTTAATGGGCCGCTTGGCCATGACATCCAGCTGGCGCTCGATGTTGCGGCTGTGGGGCGAGAATGACCGCGCCATTGCTTTGGCAGCGCTTGATCAATTCGATATGGCGACTTTGGCCGCCCAACGCGCTGATCAATTATCGGGTGGACAACAGCAACGTGTGGCTATCTGTCGTGCTTTGGTGCAGGAGCCCGATCTTATTTTGGCTGATGAACCCATCGCCTCGCTGGATCCGCGCAATACCAAAATCGTGATGGACTCTTTGCTGCGCATTAACCGCCATTTTGGGATCACGGTCATCTGCAATCTGCATTCGCTGGATCTCGCGCGCACCTATTGCGACCGTCTGGTCGGCATGGCCAATGGGCAGATCGTTTTCAATGATGTGCCTTCGGCGCTGACCAGTGAGATCGCCCAAGCCCTTTACGATATCGAGGCAGGGGATGTCATGGATGCGTCATCCACCATGCCTATAAAAGCCGCTTCTTCCTTGGCCTGAGCACGTCTTGGAAGCGATAACCCGCTCACAACCTGATCCATGGGGATTTCAATGATTACACGTCGTCATGCATTGACCGGTTTGCTTATGGCCGCTGGTCTTTCCGCTGCTGTCACCACTGCTTCCGCACAAGACTGGAAAGCAAAATATCCCGAACTCGTTTTTGCCGTCATTCCTGCTGAAAATTCATCCGGCGTCACAGAGCGCTTCGGTCCGTTCGTTGATTATCTCAGCAAAGAACTCGGTATCAAAGTGACCATTCGCGTGGCCCAAGATTATGCCGCGATCATCGAAGGCCAGAAGGCCGGTCAGATTCATATCGCCAATTATGGCCCTGCTTCTTTTGCGCGCGCCATCATGAACGGTTCTAAAATCGAGCCGTTTGCCATTGAAGTGAACAAAGGCGGCGTCAAAGGCTATTACTCGGTCTTCTACGTGAAGAAAGACTCGCCTTACCAGAAGGTTGAGGACTTGAAGGGCAAGAATCTCGGCCTCGTCGATCCCAATTCAACATCAGGCAACAATGTGCCGCGTTTTGCGCTTGATAAAATGGGCATCAATCCCGACACCTTCTTCGGCAAAGTGGTCTATACCGGCAGCCATGAAAATGCGGTGATTGCTTTGGGCCAAGGCACCGTGGATATTGCTGCCAATTGGTGGAATGCTGAAGACGATTCCAACCTGACCCGCATGGCCTCCAAAAATATGGCCAAGCTTGATGATTACCGCATCATCTACAAGTCAGACATGATCGTGAATTCGCCTTATGCTTATCTTGCCGATCTGCCGGAAGATCTGAAAGCGAAAATCCGTGATGCGTTCTTCTCAGCCGAGAAGAAAGACAAGGCCGCTTTTGACAAATTGTCAGACGGCAAAAACGAAAATTGGCAGCCTGTTGATGTGAAGGCTTACGAGCCCATCATCGAATTGAACAAGTTTGTCGATCAACTGCGCAAAAAATCTTCTTAATCCATCAAGCGGGTGCCGTTTGCGCGGCATCCGCTTTTTTTCGTTTAGGCGCCATGGCCGATTTTATTTCCAGTCTCTCATTAAAATCTGTTCCCGATTTGCTGCATAGCTATCAGCAAGCCGTGCGCAAGCGCCGGCTTTATATTGTATTCTTCTATGGTGTTTTATGTCTTTTGCTCGCGCTCTCTGTTGTCATGGCAGAAATGGATGCCGCAAAGCTTTTTAAAAATATTGGCAATTTCACAAGCTATTTCGAACGCCTTGCCCATCTGGAATCAGGGGCGCTTGTCCTCAATGATCCGCAAGAGTGGTTCTGGGGTTGGAAGCGCTGGCTGAAACTCATGGGCGAAACTCTGATGATCGCTTATGTGGGCACAACAACCGGCGGCCTCTTGGCTTTCTTTTTAAGTTTCATCGCATCCCGCAATATGACACCTCATCCCTGGCTCGGGGTGGCAACGCGGCGGTTTCTGGAATTTGCCCGTACGGTTCCCAGCATCGTGTTCGCCTTAATTTTCGTGATCGCTTTTGGCTTGGGGCCTGTGGCGGGCGTCATGGCGCTCTCTGTTCACACCATGGGTGCCTTGGGCAAATTATTTGCCGAAGTGATTGAGAATATCGATATGAAACCCGTTGAGGGCATTGCGGCGTCTGGCGGTACTTGGGCTTCGCAAATGCGTTTTGCTGCCTTGCCGCAAGTGGCGTCCAATATGGTTAGTTATGGTTTGCTGCGGTTTGAAATCAATGTGCGCGAAGCCTCGGTCATGGGCTTTGTGGGTGCAGGCGGTATTGGCGTGACGCTCATTGAGGCCATTCGTAAATTTTATTACTCTGATGTGAGTGCGATCTTGGTCTTTATCATTCTGACAGTCATGTTGATTGATTATGGCACAGAACGGTTGCGCCATGTTTTGCTCGGACATGAGGCGCAATCATGACAGAAAAAATAACAGTGACACAAAGCGCCTTTAACACCAGCGATCTCGACAGTGTGCGCTCACGCTTTGGTCAACATATGCGCCCTGACATGGGCCAGCGCATCCGCACGATTGCGATTGGCCTTGCCCTTTTGGTTTTGTTCATCACGGGCTTAAACATGCTTGAATTCTCGCCACTCCGGATTTGGAATGGCGTGGGCAAGCTCGGCGAAATCATCGGCCTGATGCTCCCTCCGTCTGTTGAGACCATGAGCCGTCTTTGGCTTTATACAAAATCGCTGGGCGAGACTTTGGCGATTGCTTTTTTAGGGACTAGTCTGGCTTGCGTGATCGCTTTCCCGCTGGCCTTGTTGGCCGCGCGCAATGTCGTCCCTTTTCGCTTGCCGCAATTCATGATGCGCCGTGGCCTTGATACGATCCGTGGCATTGATACGCTGATCTGGGCGCTGATCTGGATCAATGTGGTGGGTCTTGGTCCTTTTGCCGGCGTCTTGGCCATCATGACTTCCGATATCGGCTCCTTCGGCAAATTGTTTTCCGAAACATTTGAATCAGCCGACCGCAAGCCGATGGAAGGAATATTGGCCAGTGGCGGTTCCCATATGGCCTCCATCCGCCATGGTTTGATCCCGCAAGTTCTGCCGGTAATCGCCAGCCAATGGCTCTATTTTTTCGAATCCAATACCCGCTCGGCAACCATCATTGGGATTGTGGGCGCAGGCGGTATTGGTTTGCACCTGTCTGAAATGATCCGTACCTTGGAATGGCAACAAGCCTCCTTTTTGATTCTGATGGTTCTGATCACCGTGGCCTGCATCGATATGATTTCCTCTCGCCTTCGCTTCGCCATGATTGGCCCAGAAAAACACGCCTGATAGCTGCGGACCCCTTCCATGCTCGATACGCCTCTCACTGATATGAATTCTTTGCGTCCCCGCTGGATGGCCGTTTTGGCCCGCAGCACGCAAGATGATCTCAAACATTATTTTGATCAAAATGGCGGTCTGCCCGATCATCACATCATGAAAGCGGCGGAAACCGGTACGGTGATGGTGGAAGGGCGCGCCGGTGGCACCGGACAACGCTTCAATACAGGCGAGGCTACCGTCACCCGTTGCGTGGTGCGGTTAGGGAGCCATATGGGTTTTTCCTATGCACTCGGGCGGGATAAAAACCATGCCCTTTATGCAGCGATCCTTGATGCTTTGCTGCAAGATCCGGCCCATCATCATGCGGTGATGGTTGCGGTGATCAAGCCGCTTCAAGAGCGACAAGCCCAAGTACGGCTTGAACGTTCCCGCAAAGCGGCCACAACAAAGGTCGAATTTTTCACTCTTGTGCGCGGAGACGGTTGATGACGGCCCCTTCCACACTTGCCGCGGGATTTTCCGATCCTGTTCTTCATTCCCAATCCGTGTTTCGCTCTGTGCTGGATGCGATGGCCAATCCGGGTCGCGTGATCAGCCTCAACTCCCCGTTGCCCGCAACACATACGGCGCTGCCGCAGGGGCTGGCAATGATTTTGCTGACTCTTGCCGATTATGAAACACCGGTCTTTCTTGATGATGCTTTCGACACAGACCTGTGTCGGCAATGGATTGTTTTTCATACCGGTGCCGCACTGACAACCGACAGCAAACAATCCCGCTTTGCCGTCTTGTCATCTCAGAGCGCATTTCTCCCGCTCGATGCCTTTGATTTGGGCGATGCCCGCTATCCAGACCGGTCCTGCACTTTGCTGATTGCCTGCCCGTCGCTTTCAGGCGGGGATGCCATCACGCTGACAGGGCCTGGGATTGAAACGACGCACACCATTGCCCCGCAGGGCTTATCTCAATCATTCTGGACCCAGCTGCAAGACAATCACAGCCTGTTTCCCTTGGGCGTCGATATCATTTTATGCGCGGAAACAGAGATTCTGGCGCTTCCCAGAACCACCCTTTGCCGAATGAAGGATGCTGTCTGATGTATGTTGCCGTCAAAGGGGGCGAGGCCGCTATCCTTGCTACGCATGACCTGATTGCGGAAGAACGTCGCGGTGATCCCGCATTGCCTGAACTCAGTGTCAATCAAATCAGCGAGCAGATGCAACTGGCCTGTGCGCGGGTCATGAATGAAGGCTCACTTTATGACAAAAGCCTTGCGGCTTTGGCACTCAAGCAATGCCAAGGCGATGGCGTGGAAGCCGCCTTTTTATTGCGAGCCTATCGGACCACTTTGCCGCGCTTCGGCTCCAGCCTGCCAGTCGATACCGCACAAATGGCCATCCGCCGCCGCGTCTCCGCCGCTTTCAAGGATTTGCCGGGCGGGCAGGTTCTTGGCCCGACCTATGACTATACCCACCGCTTGTTCGATTTCGCCTTGATGGCGGAAGGCGGTACCCCGTCTGCGCCCGTAGCTGAGCTGCCGCTCGATGCGGCCATGCCGCGTGTGCCCGATATTTTGGGAGCAGAAGGGTTGATGGAAGATGAGCGTCCTGATGCGCTTGATCGCACACCGTTTGATCTGACGCGCGATCCGGTTGAATTCCCTGCTGACCGCGATGTGCGCTTACAAGCGCTGGCGCGGGGGGACGAGGGTTTCTTGCTGGGCCTCGCTTATTCGGTGCAACGCGGATTTGGCGGTAACCATCCCTTTGCGGGTGAAATCCGCATGGGCGAAGTGAGTGTGCATTTCATCCCCGAAGAGTTGGGATTTGCGATTGATCTTGGTGACATCACCGTCACCGAATGCCAGATGATCAATCAGTTTCAAGGCTCCAAAGACATCCCGCCGCAATTCACCCGCGGTTATGGATTTGCGTTCGGGCATAATGAGCGCAAAGCCATGGCCATGGCGATTGTTGATCGCTCTCTCAAAGCCCGTGATTTGGGCGAGGCGGCACATTATCCGGCACAGCAGGAAGAATTTGTGCTCTATCATGCCGACAATGTCGAAGCCTCTGGATTTGTCGAACATTTGAAACTTCCCCATTATGTGGATTTTCAGGGCGAGTTGGAACTTCTTCGTAAAATCAGAGCCGAACAAGCGGCTTTAGCGCAGCAAAATGAGGCCGCGGAATGACTGTCTCTGCTCTTTCTCTCACCGCGCATGACCAGAATTATAATTTTGGTTATCTCGATGAACAGACCAAACGGATGATCAGACGCGCTTTGCTGAAGGCTGTCGCCATTCCTGGTTATCAGGTGCCGTTTGGTTCGCGTGAAATGCCTTTGGCGCGCGGCTGGGGAACCGGCGGGATTCAAATCTCGGCGGCTTTGCTCGGTCCTGACGATTGTTTCAAAGTGATTGACCAAGGCGCTGATGATACCACCAATGCGGTGTCGATCCGGCGGTTTTTTGCCCGTGTGACTGGAGTGGCCACGACCGAGCGCACGGCGGATGCTAGCATTATTCAAACACGCCATCGGATTCCTGAATTTCCGATGACCAACAAACAGATTTTGGTGTATCAGGTTCCACAACCCGAACCGCTGCGCAAACTGGAATCATCAGAGGCGGAAACACGGAAAATGCATGCTTGGGCAGAATATGGATTGATGCATGTCAGGCTCTATGAAGACATTGCGCGCTTTGGCCATGTAGCAACAACCTATTCCTATCCGGTTATGGTCAATGGCCGTTATGTCACCTCGCCGACACCGATTCCGAAATTCGACAATCCGAAAATGGACCAGATGCCCGCGCTGCAATTATTCGGCGCAGGACGTGAAAAACGCATCTATGCAATCCCGCCTTATACATCGGTGAAGAGTCTGGATTTCGAGGATTATCCCTTCACCATCCAGAGCTGGTCTGAGCCTTGCGCGCTTTGCAATGCCAAAGACAGCTATCTTGATGAAGTGATCATTGATGACAAAGGCGGGCGCATGTTTGTGTGCTCAGACACCGATTATTGCGAAAGCCGGCAGGCCGCGGGCCATCACGGATCCCAACGCGCGCCCGATGCTTATGGCAAATCTGGTGCCGCCTCCCGCAAGGAGCAAGACGCATGAGCCATGATCTGCAAACGGAACCCTTGCTCGAGGTCAAAAATCTGTCGCGCCATTATGGCGCGCGCATCGGTTGCGAAGATATTTCCTTCTCGCTCTGGCCGGGTGAAGTGCTGGGCATTGTCGGCGAGTCCGGCTCGGGCAAATCAACCTTGTTACGCTGTCTGGCCGGAATCGATATGCCGACAGCGGGGGATGTTTTGTTTCGGCATGACAATGCCTTTGTGAATATTTTTACACTGCCCGAATCCACCCGCCGCCATCTCATGCGCACGGCATGGGGCATTGTGCATCAAAACCCGCGTGATGGTTTGCGGATGGATGTAAGTGCGGGCGGCAATATTGGTGAACGGCTTATGGATCGGGGCGATCGTCATTACGGATCGATCCGCGATCATGCATTGAATTGGTTGCAGCGCGTGGAAATCGGCTCGACCCGCATCGATGACCAGCCGCGGCAATTTTCAGGCGGCATGCAGCAACGGTTGCAAATTGCCCGCGTTCTGGTTTCAGAGCCCCGTCTTGTTTTTATGGATGAACCCACCGGCGGACTGGATGTGTCTGTGCAGGCGCGCCTTCTGGATCTTTTGCGCGTCTTGGTGCGCGATCTGGGTATTGCGGCTGTGATCGTTACCCATGATCTGGCCGTGGCCCGCTTGCTGACCGACCGGCTGATGGTGATGAAAGACGGACATGTCGTGGAACAGGGCCTGACTGATCAGGTGTTGGATGATCCGCATCATGCCTATACGCAGCTTCTGGCCTCGGCAGTTTTGGCGGCCTAGAGTGTCATTGAATTGTCATGAGAGAGAGGCAAACCACCCGCATGACCAACATCGCGACCGACCCGATGATCCGCGCCGAGCAGATCTCCAAATCATTTGTGCTGCATAATCAGGGCGGTATCACCCTTCCTGTCATGAACAATATTAGTTTCAGTGTCGCCAAAGGGGAATGTCTGGTCCTCTCCGGCCCCTCGGGTGCGGGCAAATCCACTTTGCTGCGGATTCTTTATGCCAATTACAAACCCACCACGGGCCATGTTTTTGTGCGTCATCATGATGAGGTGGTGGATATTGTCCATGCCCGAGCGCGTGAGGTTTTGGCCTTGCGTCGGCAGACCATTTCCTATGTCAGCCAGTTTTTGCGGGTGATCCCGCGTGTCAGCACGCTTGATATTGTCAAAGATCCGATGTTGCGGCGGCATGTGCCCGAGGCCGAGGCGGAAAGCCGCGCCAAATCCATGCTTGAGCGCTTGAACCTGCCCGAACGCTTATGGCTATTGCCGCCCTCGACCTTTTCGGGCGGCGAGCAGCAACGCGTCAATATTGCGCGCAGTTTTGTTGATCCCACCCCGATCATGCTGCTTGACGAACCGACCGCCTCGCTTGATGCAGGCAACCGTCATATTGTCATGGATCTGATTACTGCCACGCGCAAAGCGGGAGCGGCCATTGTGGGCATTTTTCATGATGAGGTTGTCCGCGATGCTGTCGCAACGCGCTATCTCGACCTTTCCACTCTTAAATCGGCGGCTTGACCCATGACTGATATCATCCTGACCAATGCGCAAGTGATCCTTGAAGACGAAATCATCACAGGCACGATTTGTTTCAATCAAGACAAGATTGTCAGTGTGGATCAAGGCCGCAGCCAATTACCCCAAGCCATTGATGTCGAGGGTGATTATATCGCGCCCGGTCTCATCGAAATGCATACCGACAATATGGAAAAGCATTTTGTGCCGCGTCCCGGTGTCTATTGGCCCAATAGCGTGGCCGCTGCTCTTGCCCATGACGCGCAAATGGCCGCATCTGGCGTGACAACGGTCTATGACTCCATCTGTGCCGGTTCTATTTTCGGGCAAAAAGATTTCCGCCGCGATATTTTCCCGCAGGTGATCGACGCTTTAACCGAAGGCACAAAGCACAATCTGTTTCGCATTGACCATCGCATCCATATCCGCTGTGAATTGACCGGCAATGAATTGATCGAAGACGTCACGCCCTATGTCGATCATCCGCTTGTGCAACTGATCTCCTTGATGGATCACACCCCCGGCATGCGGCAATGGCGAAATCTGGAAGATCTCAAACGCTATAATCTCGGCTCCGGCGAGAAGACGGAAGACCAGCACGAAAAAGACGTGGCCTATCGCATGGAAAGCGGCCCCAGAAATCGTGAGAAAAACTGGCCGCTGATTATCGAGATGTTCGGATCTCGCGGAATACCGATTGCCACCCATGATGATACAACCGAGGAGGATGTCCAGGCCGGCATCGCCAGTGGTGCGGTGATATCGGAATTTCCGACAACCGTTGAAGCGGCCCAAGCCGCCCAGAAACACGGGCTTGGCACCATTGCCGGTGCGCCCAATATCGTGCGCGGCGGCTCCCATTCAGGTGGCGTATCGGCAGCGCATCTTACAGAATTGGGACTGCTCGACGGATTGTCCTCAGATTATGTCCCCGCCAGCCTGATGCAAGCCATCGTGAAGCTCAACAACAAGCATGACATTTCCCTGCATCGGGCCATGGGCATGGTGACATGTAAAATCGCCGATATGCTGGATCTCAAAGACAGGGGTCATCTGAAAGCGGGCCTGCGCTCCGATATCCTGCAATTCCGCGTGTTGGGTGATACGCCGCTTATTCGCAACCTCTGGTGTTCCGGTCATAAAGCCTTTTAATGATGTCGACGTCGTCCGCCCGCTATGCCCTTTATTATGCGCCTGCGCCTGACACACCCTTATGGCGTTTTGGTTCGGAATTGATCGGCTATGACGCAGCGACCGGCAAGCCGACACAGGCCATTATTCCCGAGGGTCAAACCGCTGATAATTGGATGGCTTTGACACGCGAGCCGCGCCGCTATGGCTTTCATGCCACGTTAAAAGCGCCGTTTTATTTGCACGAGGAAACCGACGAAGACGCTTTGCAACAGGCCATGCAGGGCTTCAAAGAAACGGCGCGTGCTGTGTCTCTCCCTTCGCTGATATTGAAAACCATCGGCTCTTTTATTGCATTGGTACCACAAACCCAAAGTGCTGATTTGCAAGCGCTGGCGGCACAGACCGTTGACTATTTTGATCGCTTCCGCGCCCCTCTCACTGCCCATGATCGGCAGCGCCGTTTACAAAGCCCGCTGACTGAACGCCAAATCGCGCAGCTCGACCGTTGGGGCTATCCTTACGTGATGGAGGATTTCCGTTTTCATATGACGCTGACGGGGCCGATCCATGCCGATGAGCGTGAACCGCTACAGTACACGCTGCAAGAGCTTTATTTAAAGGCCTGCGGCCACCAGCCTGTCAGCATTGATCGTCTTGTTTTGTTTAAACAAGACGACAGCACACAGAAATTCAAAATTATCCATCATGTGGATCTTGTCTAACGGATCAGGCAGTCTTGATCGCTTCAACCAAGGCCTGACCGGCCTCTTCCACAGAGCTGTCATTGAGAATGGTGACGGCACGGGCATAATGGGTGGTGCAGGGCGCCTCCCGTTTCAGGCGGGCTGCAATATCTTGGGCGTTTTCACGCCCGCGGGCCGTCAAACGGCTCAGTAAAATATCAGGAGAGGCCGTGATGGTCACAAGGGTTGCGCGGCATCTATGGGTCTTGGCCAAAGCTTCGGCTTCTTCCACTTTTGTGCGCGAAATATTGGCAATGACGGTCACACCTCTTTGCATGTCTGCAATCATTGAGACCGGCAGGCCATAATGCAAACCATGCGATTGCCAGACCAAAGCAAATGCGCCTGCTTTTTGGGCTGTTTCAAATTCATCGAGGCTGCAACTATCATGATCCTCGCTTTGCGCTTGCACAGGGCGGGTGATCATACGGCGGACAAAATGGAACGATCCATCCTGCGGAAGATGGGCGCGCGCATAATCCATGAGCGTATCTTTGCCTGCGCCTGATGGCCCGACAATGAACACGCAAGCACCGAATTGATCAAGAGAGGAATGTTGGTCCATGACACGCAAAAGCAGATTGGGAATTGAGCCACAGATTGATCCGAGTGCCAAAGTGACTCAATCCAAATTGGGTCACTATACAGAGGTTGGCGCCCGTACCAAAATTACTGAAACAACGATGGATGATTATTCTTATATCGTCAATGATGGCGATGTCATTTATACCACCATCGGAAAATTTTGTTCCATTGCTGCCCATGTCCGCATCAATCCTGGCAATCATCCGATGCAACGGGCAACACAGGCCCATTTCACTTATCGCGCTTCCGATTATTTCGATGATGTGGAAGACGAGGATGCATTTTTTGACTGGCGCCGCGCGCATGCAGTGACCATCGGTCATGATGTGTGGATCGGGCATGGTGTCGTGGTGCTGCCCGGCTGCCATATCGGCACTGGTGCGGTGATTGCCGCGGGTGCTGTGGTGAGTAAAGATGTCGCACCTTACACCATCGTCGGCGGCGTTGCGGCAAAACCCATCAAGCGCCGTTTTCCCGAAGCGATCGCCGAGCGTCTCTTGTTGCTGGCTTGGTGGGATTGGCAACATGACGCATTGCGCCATGCTTTGCATGATTTCCGCAATTTGAGTGTTGAAGCCTTTTTGGAAAAATATGAAAGCCATTGACCGATGAATTCTCCCCTCACCACGCTTGCTGAGCTTGAAGAACTCTATGGTCGTCCTGCTGACACATCCCTTGTCAAAGAGATCGATTATATCAACGAAGATTACGAGAAATTGCTTCGTCATGCGACCTTTGTTGCGCTTGCGACATCGGGCCCAGAAGGACTTGATTGCTCGCCGCGCGGCGACCGTCGGGGTGAATTGGTGCGCATTGTATCCCCGCGTCAAATCATGATGCCGGACCGGCGGGGCAATAATCGCATTGATTCGTTACGCAACATTGTTCGCGATCCGCGTATTGCCCTGATGTTTCTCATTCCCGGCCACAACAATGCGCTCAGGATCAATGGGCGCGCCCAGATCCATGCGGATCCCGCTTTGTTAGACAGTTTTGCCGTAGAGGGTCAAAGGCCGCGCTCTGTCATTGTGATTGATATTGACGCGATTTATTTTCAATGCGGCCGCGCGATGATCCGGTCCGCGCTCTGGTCGCCAGAGCACTTTGTCCAGTCTGAAGATTTACCCACAGCCGGACAGATTTTGGCTCACTTGAGTGATGCCCGCATTGGCGGCCCTGATTATGATCGCGAATGGTCATCGCGTGCAGCCAAAACCATGTGGTGAGGCGACGTATTTAATCCTGCGGTCCCATCACGGCGCCATCGCTAAGAACCACACAGACAGAGCCGATCAAGATCAAGACGATGCCCAGACAGGCCGTCATATTCAATGTCTGGCCATAAAAATACCAGCCAATGCTGGCGATCATGACAATGCCAAAGCCCGACCATAAAGCATAAGCCAAGCCGACGGGTATCGACTTGACAGCAATCGACAAACACCAGAACGCCAAACCATATCCCGCCATAAGAGCAAGGCTTGGCAGTAATTTGGTCATACCCTCTGACGCTTTGAGGGCCGTTGTTGCCAGCACTTCGCTGAAAATGGCCACAGCGAGATAGAGATAGGGTTTGATCATTTCGCTGTCCTTGTGAGGATTGTTTGGCTTGGACCAAACATAGGTGCTTTTTGTTAGACTATAAACGCCGGCTTATTTGTCACATAAGTTTCACATACGCTTCATATTGAAGGATGGATTTTATGTGGAGAGCGTTATGCAAGATCACTCAGAAGATGACAACCATACGACGTCACCCAAAAAGCCAAAAAAATTAGTGTGTGAAATCACCGGACGGGAACTCCCCCGCAAGCAAATGGTGGTTGTCGACAGTTTGCGTCCGTCTCTTGCTGACCGCATCAAACAAGACTACCCGAATATCGACGAAAATTCGATGATTAGCCTCAGCGAGGTTGAGCGTTACCGCACCAAATATGTCGAAGAAATGCTCATTGAAGAGCATGGCGAATTAACCGAGCTCGACAAAAAAGTGGCGGAAGCCCTCGCCGACCACGACACGATCGTGGAAAACATCGAAGAGGATTTCGACGATCAACGGACCTTTGGCGAACGTGTCTCTGACATTCTCGCGTCTTTTGGCGGGTCATGGGCCTTTTTGATCAGCTTCTTTTTATTCATCACAATCTGGATGGGCTATAATCTCTATGTTGGCGAAGAGCGAGCCTTTGACGCCTATCCCTTCATCTTGCTGAATTTGGTCTTGTCGACGCTTGCCGCCATCCAAGCGCCCATCATCATGATGAGCCAACACCGCCAAGAGTCAAAAGATCGGTTGCGCTCGCTCAATGATTATAAAGTGAATTTGAAAGCCGAACTTGAAATTCAACACATTCAGGAAAAACTCGATTATCTGCTGACCAAGCAGTGGCAGCGCTTGTCGGAAATGCAACATATGCAGATGGAATTGATGCAAGAAAATCTAATGCATCTGCGCTCCAACACCGCCAAGAAAATCATTGTCAAAGAAAAGCCTGTTTATCCTCCCCGCTCGGATGACAGCGCCCCCAAATAAATAAGCCCTTTGATATTCTAACAAATCGTAGAAAATTATACCCTGTCATGGGGTCAAATTCTGTTGCGGTAATCTCGGTTTAATCACAGACAACACAGTATTGTTGATCAAAACAGAATGATAAAATTTATAGCGTCAATTCAACAACATAGAAGTTATCAGTTTGATCATTTGTGGTCCGCCAAATATTTCTAAGGGTCATTGCCCGATAAATTCCAAAACTGAGTTATTTTGAAAGCGAGCATTGGCTGCGGGTGCGTTTGGTACGCAGCAGAGACTGACGCAATCAACATTTTGATAATAGATCCGGTACGATAGATAGGGCTTATTATTGTGAACGCACAGTTTTTTCACTTGTCATAACCGATTGAACAATCGCCTTTTGGCTTCGTAGATTCTCTCGGTGGGGTCAGTAAAAAATTTGTGTTTTGCTCATGGCGACTGACGCTCGGTTCATTACCGGCAGCACCTTTTTGATGGACGTGTGTATACCCGCGCCATAGCGGTTCGGTTGATTAATCCCAAATTTTTTCTCAGTGATGAGCGAGAATTTCGCCCAAAAAAGCTCTGGTACGCTCGTGTTTGGGGGCGCTGAAGAAGCTTTCGGGATCGTTCTCTTCGACAATCTCGCCATTGGCCATGAAAATGACCCGGTCGGCAACTTGTCTGGCAAAGCCCATTTCATGGGTAACGCAGATCATGGTCATTCCGTCACGCGCCAGCGAGATCATAGTGTCGAGGACTTCCTTGACCATTTCTGGATCAAGCGCCGAGGTCGGCTCGTCAAACAGCATGGCCTTGGGTTCCATGCACAGCGCGCGAGCGATAGCGACGCGCTGCTGTTGGCCGCCCGACAATTGGGCAGGGTGCTTGTGAGCCTGATCGCCGATATGGACGCGTTCGAGATATTTTTGTGCCGTCTTCTCGGCTTGCGCTCGTGACAGTTTGTGCACGCGCATCGGGGCGAGAATGCAGTTTTCCATCACAGTCTTGTGCGGGAACAGATTGAATTGCTGGAAAACCATACCGACTTCCTGCCGTACCGCGTCCACTGCCGCCTGACTGTCGGTCAGGCGATGGCCGTTAACGATGATTTCTCCGCTCTGGATGGTTTCGAGATGGTTGATGCAGCGGATCAGTGTTGATTTGCCTGAGCCGGACGGGCCGCACAATACAATTTTCTCTCCGGTCGCCACTGTCAGATCGATATTTTTGAGGGCGTGGAAATCGCCATACCATTTTTCGACATGCCGCATCTGGATCATGGCAGGCGCATCGGAATGCTTTGCAATACTGTTGGAATTCGTCATGGCCGTCATTCTCCACTCGACTTATTTGTTTGCGCCCTTGGACATGCTTTGCTCAAGTTTGCGGCCCCACCACGACAGAGGCCAGCACATGGCAAAATACATGGCACCGACAACACCGAATACGAGCAGCGGGCGGTAGAGCTGGTTTGAAACGATATTCCCGGCACGGGTCAGTTCGATGAAGCCGACAATCGCGGCTAGCGACGTGCCCTTCAACAATTGAACAAGAAAACCGACGGTTGCGGGCAGCGAAATTTTGAAGGCCTGCGGCAAGATCACATCGAACATACGGCTGCGGTCGGGCAAGCCCAAGGCCAAGGCGGCTTCGGTCTGGCCTTTTGTGATCGCCTGGATCGCGCCGCGCCAGATTTCGCCCAGAAAGGACGAGGCATGGGCCGTCAGTGCAATGGCCACCGCCGCCCAGGCCGGAAGGTTGAAGCCGAGCAAGGGCAGGCCAAAATAGGCAACAAACAACTGCATCAGCAATGGGGTGCCCTGAAACAGACCAATCCACGCCATGGCAGGCCTGCGCAGCCAGTTGTTAGAGGATACGCGCATCAAGGCAATGCCGATTCCGAACGGAATGCCACCGGCAAAGCCGATCGCGGTCAGACCCAAAGTCCAGCTCAGGCCAAGCAAGAGATAGCTGAGTTCCTGTGTACCCATCACGGTTCTCCTCAGCGCTGCGGATAGTTGAAAGCCCAACGCCCGATTGCGTTGAGGAGGCCCATCGTCAGGAACGAAATCACCAGATAGATCATGGTCAAGGTGAAATAGACCTCGAAACTGCGGAATGTTTCACCCTCGATCCGCTGTCCTACATAGGTCAGCTCGAAGGCAGAAATGGATGTGCATATCGCAGTGGTCAGTGTGAGTAGAATGAACTGACTGCACAGCGACGGGTAGATGGTCCTTAAGGCCGGTTTCAGGACGATGTAAAAGAACACTTCATGCTTGTGCAGACCCAAAGCCAGTCCAGCTTCTGTCTGACCTTTGGAAATGCTTTCGACCCCTCCGCGGATAATCTCGATGGCATAGGCGCCGCCGTTCAGCCCCAGCGCGATGATGGCGGTCGCGGTGGGGTTCAGGCTGATGCCGATCAGCGGCAGCGCGAAGAAGATGAAATAAATTTGGACTAGAAACGGCGTGTTCCGGATGATCTCGATAAAGGCATTGACTAACAGAGTGGGGATACGCATTTGCGCACGCAGGATGGCCACGCCGAGAATACCGATCACCAAAGCGATGCACATGCCCGCAATCGCTAGATTGATGGTACCGATCGTTCCCGAAATCAGTTTTGGCCATGCATCAACGACCACGCTGAAGTCCAGTTTCACAATACTTCTCCCCCTCCGTGCCAGTCTTTGTGTTGCGTTAGAGATTGATCATCGGTCTCATTTTTTTGTTTGCACATGATCCAGCCCATTCAGGATAGGACGGACAGAGCCATCCCGCAAGGAGTGTTGTAAACAACGATCAGCTTGCATCGGCGCGATCGTCTGCAAGACTTTGCCATGTCTTTTCCAGCCCGCGCTTGGCCCATTCATAGGCCGTCAGACCGGCTGACTGCTTGTCATTGGGCACTTCGACAGCAATGGGCAGATGAGCCGGCAGGGCAGCGAACAATCCGGCCAGATCAATGGCTCCGTCGCCCGGCATCAACCGTTCATGCCGCGCGGCAAAATTGAGTGCTTCCCGTGTTGTCGGGATCTCGGCTGGACCATCACAGATTTGCGCATAATGAAGATAATGAGCTGGAATTTTTGCAAGCTCTGCATGGCTCGTGTGCGAGCGTGAAACATGGAGCACATCAACGATAATGCCCTGATTGGGCTGGTTGGCATGGCGCAGAACCCGCAGAGCAGCGGCTAGATCCCGCAATTCCGATTGCGGCATAAATTCCAGATCGAGCCAGAGATGAAACGCCGCACCGGCCTCGCACAGTCTTGCATAAGAATCGGCCAACCTTGCCTCGTCAGGGTCATCACCCGCCACCAAAATAGCTTTCGCTCCCAAACGGGCCGCGCAATCAAGAAATGGCAAATATAGTGCAGGATCAAAATCCGGCCCGATCCGGATCATCTCGACATCGAACAGGCCGATGCCGCGATCTTTCATCCGCTGAAAGAGATCCCTGACCCGCGCAGGGTCGTCCATCAGCGGGAAGGCGATGCCGCCGGGGGCTGCAGGCAAAAGCCGCAAGCCGACATCGTCATAGCCAGCACGCGCAGCTGCATCAATGGCCTCTTCGGGTCCGACGCCAAGACAGGTCAGGAAGGACAGGGAATAACCGCGTCCCATCACGAGGGCCTTGATTCATTGAGCAGCCCAGTGATCGAGATAGCGCGGTCCTCGCGTCCAGCCCGTGACACGGCCAGCGTAGCTGCCAGTGTACTCATGCCGTCGCGCGCACTGATTAAAGGTGCTACTTTACGATGGATCACCTGAATGAAATGGTCGAGCTGGTTGACATAGGTCAGCGAGCGTTCGGGTGCGCGGTGCTCGCGCACAAGCGGATGTTGCCAATGCTCGTGTTCATGGGCGTGCCGCCACATATACATATCCGAGACTGACAAAGCGGCCTTGCGGCCTGCCAGAAACAGACAGGCACCCGGTTGGGTCGGGTGATAGAGGGCTTGCCCGGACGTATATTCCCATGCCCACGGACTGACAGCTGAATCCGAGATGATGAAGGTTCCGAGCGTGCCGTTTTCGAACTTGATGGCCAGACTGGCCGTATCCTCGACCTCGAAACCGCGGCTGGCGGAGGAGGTAAAGGCGCGGATGCTGTCGATCTCGCCAACAAGATAGCGTAATACATCGATATCATGGATCAGATTGATCAGTAACACGCCGCCGCCCGCTTTGGTGCGCCATTCGGCATTAAAATAATCGTTGGGCTTGTCGAATAAGGTCATGCCGTTAACAGCGACCAAAGGACCAAGATCGCCCGCTTCGATGGTCTGTTTAGCGGCCCGGATATCGGGGCTGTGGCGGCGTTGATGGCCGACCAGCACAGGCGTGCCCGATTGCTCGGCTGCCAGCGTGATGCGCCAGGCGGCGGGCAGGGTTTCGGCAATTGGCTTTTCGATCAGGCAGGCAATGTTGCGGCTTATACAGGACAAAGCGACGGGCTCGTGCAACTGGTTCGGCAAGGCGATAATTGCTCCGTCAGGCTTCACCTGATCCAGCATGGCATCCCATTCGGCATAATGTGGCACACCAAGAGAGGCTGCTAAGTGTTGCGACTCAGACGATGGATCGCAAATCGCCACCAGCTCTGTTTCGGGGTGGGACAAGATCAAACGTGCATGTTCGCGCCCGATCAGTCCGGTCCCGATCAATACAAGGCTGGTCATTTTGTCATCTCTGCCATCGCCCGCAAGGCGAGACGGTAACCATAGGCACCAAAACCAGCCATTACGGCGGTGGCTGTGCGTGACATCAGCGAATGATGGTAGATTTCCTCGCGCTTGTGCACGTTGGAAATATGCAATTCGATTTTGGGTCCATCAAACATCTTCAATGCATCGAGAATGGCAATCGAGGTGAACGTATAGCCGGCAGGATTGATAATGATGCCTTTGGCCTGTTTGCGCGCGGCGTGGATCGCCTCGATGATTTCGCCTTCAAAGTTGGATTGACGAAAATCGACCGTCAGGCCCAGATCTTGAGCATCCGCCTCGCACCATTCCTTGATCTCGCTGAGCTTGGTGTGGCCATAGATATCGGGTTCGCGTTCGCCCAGCAGGTTGAGATTGGGGCCGTTCAGAATAAAAATCGTGCGCATGACATATTCCCGTTCAGCAAAAAAGACACTGCGGCTGTCTTTGCAGCCGCAGTCGTTCTTGTAGGTGATGCGTTCGCCAACCGTTATTTGGTAACGGTGAAGGGCACGCCTTCAAGCGAAGCGGGGAAAGCCGGCATTGATTGGCCGAGCCATTTTTTGTTGATGGCTTCGAGGCGGCCATCCGCAACGATCTTGTCAACGAAAGTGTTCAGCCATTTGTTGAAAGCTTCATCGCCCAGCAGGGTGCAGATGCCTTGCCACTGCTGGTTGAACACCACCTTCTGTTCGAAATCATTGCCTGGAGAGGCCTTGTCGAGATTGATTTTGTAGGTGGTGTTGCCACCGATGGCATCGACCTGACCCGAGACCAGCGCCTGCATGGTGGAACTGTCATCATCGAAGCGGCGGATGTTGGGGATATCACCGAGCAAGGTGGTAATCGCCTTGTCTTGTGCGGCTCCGCGCGGCACGCCGATGCGCAGGTTCCGGGCATCTTCGATTTTCTCGATCTTGTGCTTCTTGCTGGCCAGCAGAATGATCTGCAAACCGGCATAAGGTTTGGAGAACTGCACAGCCTTGGCGCGGTCGGGATACATGCCCATCACAGCCATTTGGATGTCTACTTTGCCGGTCAGCAGGTTGGGAATGCGGGCTGCAACAGCATTGGGAACAAATTCAATTTTGACGCCGAGTTCTTGGGCAATCAGACGGGCCACGTCGACGTCATAGCCGATGTTTTGGCCGCTGGCATCAATGGAGCCCCACGGGGCTTGTTCCCCCATCACGCCGACGCGGAGGATGCCGGTTTTTTTCACATTGTCGAGCCCTTGCGCATCAGCTTGATCGCCTGTCGTACCAAACAGTCCAAGTGCTACCGCTGCTGTGAACGCAAGATTGCGCCATGAAAATTTGCTACCCATATCCTCAGTGCTCCCTTTTGTTGTGAGGTTTCGGTCATTGGCTGACCGACAATCATGTCAAGACAATACCTCCAATAAGGCTGACTTTTGCATGACCCTCTCCTTTACAGAGGAATGTTGACTAACTAGTTGGTTAATGTCCAGACTCTTTTTTGACTTTTTGACACTGGTCCAGTCAGACACATTCAAAGTGTCATTGAAAACAAGGTGATAAATGGGAGACTCGGTAGCAGAAATGGCGCAAACCCATCAGGTAGCGGGGGCCTAAGTGGACAAACAGACCAAGCGTCCGGCCGAGCATAGCCGTCGGGCTATACTTGATGCCGCTATTGTGGCGTTTTCAACTTACGGCTTTGGCGGGGCGCGCGTAGACAAGATCGCCGAAAGCGCCAAGGTCAACAAGGCCATGCTCTATCACTATTTCGGCAGCAAGGAAGATCTCTACCTTGCTGCCCTCAAGGAAATCTATAGCGAGATTCGTCGTGCCGAAGCCGAATTGGATCTCGATATGGACGATCCCACAGCCGCGATTGCCGGTCTGGTGGCGTTTACCTTCCGCTATTACATCAATCATCCCGCCTTCATCCGGATCATCAATACCGAAAACCTTTATGGGGCGGTGCATTTGAAGGGGGCGTCCGATATGCCGGCCCTGAATGCCCCGATTCTGGAGAAGGTTGCGGCGATTTTGAAAACAGGCATAGCCCAAAAGGTGTTTCGGGCAGGCATTGATCCGCTTGATCTCTATATTTCGATTTCCTCGCTCGGGTTCACTTATGTTGCCAACCGTCATACGCTGGAGGCGGTGTTCGGTCGGAATTTGCTGGCTCCAGACCAGATCGAAGCGCGCCTTGCCACGATGACCGACATGGTGCTGCGCTATCTGGTTTCTGATCCTGCCTGAATTTACGGGATCAGCGCATGTAATAAGCAAGGGTGCGTGCGATACCGTCCGCCAGCGAAGTTCTCGGCATGACGCCCAACAGGCTGTCATAGGGCGTGGGTGTGATGGTGGAAGCCATGGAAACCACAGGCCCCTGACTTGTGATGTCCGCTTCGGGAATCACGGATTTGATCGCGGCAATGACATCACGCATATCGCCGGTGCCACCCGTCATCGAGAAGATATGCGCCCCCTCATAGGGATGGGTGGCTGCTGCTGCAAAGGCCGCGGCGGCATCGCCGACAAACAGAAAATCCTGCGCGCCCGTAAAACCGATGATATAGGGGCGTCCGGCTGCGGCTTCACGGCAGGCCAGTGTAATACCTGCCGTCAATCCGCTCTCGCGTCCGGGGCCATAAACGATGGTCGGGTGGAAACCGACGCTGGCAATGCCTGCATCGGCCCAATAGGCACGCGCACATCCTTCGCAAGCCAATTTGAACGCGCCATATTGGGTAGCAGGATACGGCACTGTGCCGTCATCGGGCCCGAACACCGCACCGCTGCTGGCATAAACGACGCGAGTAATGGAATGGGCTTTTGCAGCCTCGAAGACATTCAAGGTTCCGATCACATTAACCTGTGCGCCGCGGATGGGATCATGCTGACAGGCAGGTGTCAGCAAGGCCACCAGATGGATGATGGCGTCGCAATCTTGTTCCGCTGCAATCACGGCGGCGGTATCAGTAATGTCGCCTTTGACCCATTCGACCCGATGCGCCGCCTGTCCGGCAACAGCGCGCACAATCGGCGTTGCATCGGCACGATCGTAAATGCGTATTTCACACTTCTCTTCAACCAGCTGCCGCACAACCCATGCGCCGAGAAAACCGCCACCGCCCGTGATTAGGATGCGGGCCATTCTCATGCACGCATATCGTCGGACGTGATGCTGTATGCCGTTTCATAGACGAGGCAATTCGGGTCTTTGAGTGCGCCTGTCGCGAGTGCGAGCCGCTGGACGTCCGATAAAGCCGCTTCCAGGCCGGAGCGATAGGAGCCCTCGACCAGCAAGACCGCATCAAAACCTTTTTCCGACATGGCTTGCCGCAGCTCCGTTTCGCGAGTGCGAACCGAGGACACCTCGCTGCGTGCCAGCCCGAGATGAACTGCGCAAACGCCCTTCAAAGCCAGAACATCATCCACAAGTGCCTGTGCTTTGGCGCGGATGGTTGTGCCTGCATACGCATCCGTGAAATCAAATCGGATGGTCGCCATAGTGCCGCCGTCACCAGTCCCCGCATGGGCCACGCGATCACAGGCCACCCGCAAGAAGTTCTGGAAACTCGGTGCGACTGCCGTGGTCCATGGTGTTGGATTATTGAGCCGCTCCAGATAGGCGGGCGAGCGGAACACTTCGACATTTTCGGCGGCATAGATCGTGCCGTAAACATGGCGTGTGGCCTCAGGAGTATGAAGGCGCTTGCCGGTTTTAAAGCCGGGGATGGACAGCCGCTCGGGCATGTGTTCACGCGTATGCCATTCGATGAATTCGCCATGTTGTCCTTCGGCAATATCATGCCAGATAGCCAAAAAGGCCGTGCCCTTCATTCCCATGCTGGTTCTCTCCCTTGATTGCCGTTCGACATCTTTGATCACTGCAGTTTAATTATTCATGACAGGCATGATCGTGGTGACTGACACGCTTGACAGCCAAAAAACACTGATCCATCACTTTGATGAGATCTTGCGCACTAGCAAGACTAGTCGGTGCAAAACCCCATAGCAACCAGCAAACCAGAAGGAAGACGCCATGTCCAGACACGAAGAAAGTCGCGTTGCTATTGTTACAGGCGGCGCGGGTGGCTTGGGGTTTCCGATTGCGCAACGCCTCTCAGAACAAGGCCATAGAGTAGCCATTTGGGACCTCAGTCGTGAACGGGCCGAGGCTGCCGCAGCCCACATTCCCAATGCGAAAGGCTATGAGGTAGATGTAACAAATCAGGATGCCGTCCAGGTAGCAACAGCAAAAGTTGTGAAAGAGATGGGGCCTCTCGGTATCCTCGTAACATGCGCAGGTCATAACGGGCCGCTGGAGGAATTCGTAAACTATCCGCTTGAAGGCTGGCGTTTTGTAATGACCTTGAACCTCGAAGCGGTGTTTCATTGCTGTCAGGCAGCGGTACGCGAAATGCTCAAAAGCGGTTATGGCCGCATTGTCAATCTGGCTTCGATTGCCGGCAAAGAGGGTAATCCGAATGCCGTGGCCTATTCGGCCTCCAAAGCAGGGGTGATTGCTCTGACCAAATCGGTTGGCAAGGAGCTGGCCACGACGCAAATCCGCGTCAATTGCGTGACGCCTGCGGCCATTGAAACCGAGATGTTGCAACAGCTGACACCGGAATTCCGTGCCTATGTCACTGCAAAAATTCCGGTTGGGCGTCTGGGTAAGGCCGAAGAAGTGGCAGCGCTTGTCGCTTGGCTGGCCTCAGAAGAATGCTCCTTTTCAACCGGAGCCGTGTTTGACGTGTCGGGTGGCCGCGCAACATATTAAGGATGTGATCCATGTATGCCAATAATATGCTGTCGCTTGCTTTTTTGACGGTGCAGGGTTGCGAGCCGCGCGAGCATGTCAGGATTGCCGCCCAAACTGGCTATGACGCGGCAGGCCTGCGGATCATTGCCCCCCACGGGCTTGACCTGGCCCATCCGATTGTTGGCAATAAGCCACTGATCCGCGAGATCAAGACAATGGGAACAGATCTTGGTGTTCGCTTTCTTGATGGCGAAGTGTTCAGTTTGTTGCCTGACACCGATATGGAGACATGGAAGCCGGTACTGGAAACAGCGGCCGAATTGTCGATGCCGTTGATGCAGATCACGTGTGAGGATAATGATTTCAGCCGGGCTGCCGACAATCTTGGTCGCGTTGCCGATATCGCTGCCGGATTCAAGATCGATATGGCTATCGAATTCATGCGTTGGCGCGCGGCTGCAACCATAGAAGACGCCGCACGCCTTGCGGCTGCGACAAAACGGGAGTCGGTGGGAATTCTACTTGATGCATTGCATCTGTCGCGCTCTGGTGGCAGTCCGGACGCGGTGAAGGCCTTGCCTTTGGGTTTGGTGCGTTATCTGCAATTATGCGATGCACCAGCCCGTCAACCCGCCACCAATGCCGATTGCATCGTAGAGGCGCGCGGCGAGCGGATGATGCCGGGCGAGGGCGCATTATGGTTGCGCGAATTGATGGCCGTGCTGCCCGCTGATTTGCCGATCAGCGTCGAGACACCGCACAAGGGTGACCAAGCCCTGAGCCATCTGGAGCGTGCGCGGCTCGGCATGGAAGCGACACGCCGTTTTCTCGACCATCTGTCTGGAAAGACATAACACAAGGCCCGCAGTCACAGCCAATTGAGACTGAGGTACCACGCAACTTTGGGCCTGCAAGAGCAGAAAGCTTCCGCTTATATGCTCAGAGAGTCTGTGATATGTTTACAATTTGTGTGAGATTTATAATTCAAAATCAACAACATAGATGTTATCAGTTTGGTCATTCGTGGCGCGCCATTTTTACACTCTTTCCCGATGTTTGTTGCGGTTCTTGTTTTGTACGTCATACGATTATACGAATGACACGCGTGATGCCGCAAGCGTGTTGACCTGATGCGGCATAAAAGGATCACTTTCTGCAATCAGGTAAGTCTAGTGGGAATCGCGAGGCACATCTGCCCCACTTCCCCCCGCAAGGACTTCAAGGTCGGCACCGAGATGGGCTTGTTGCACGCCATCCACATAAATTTTATGCCAGCCGCGCTGTGGTGACAAAGGGGCAACCCATAGCGCTTTACGACGGGCCAGTTCTGCATCGCTGATGTCAAGATGTAACCGCCGCCCGGGAACATCAAGTTCAATCAGGTCGCCATTTTGGACCAATGCCAGCGGCCCGCCGACAGCAGCCTCGGGCGATACATGCAAAACCACCGTGCCATATGCCGTTCCACTCATTCGGCCATCGGAAATCCGAACCATATCGGTGATCCCCTTACGCAAGACTTTGGGAGGCAAAGGCATGTTTCCAACCTCTGCAAAACCGGGATAACCTTTGGGACCAGCGCCTTTAAGCACCATGATGCAGTGTTCATCAATATCCAATTGCTCGTCATTGATGCGGGCATGCAGATCTTCAATATTTTCAAAAACAACGGCACGTCCACGATGCACCAACAAGGAGGGTGTGGATGCCGAAGGTTTGATGATGGCGCCGTTTGGAGCAAGATTGCCTTTGAGGACTGCGATGCCGGCTTTGTCCTTGAAGGGGGCATCCAAAGGCAAGATCACTTTGCGATCATAGCATTCCGCTCCCGCATTATTGGCGCCGATGGTGGATCCATTGACGGTCAGGGCATCGTGATGGATCCATTGATCAAGTTCGCGGATCACAGCGGGGATGCCGCCCGCATAATAAAGGTCTTCCATCAAATATTCGCCAGAGGGCTGCAGGTTCAATAAACAAGGGATGTCAGAACCGATTGCATCCCAATCTTCAAGGGTGAGAGGGACACCCAAGCGACCGGCAATCGCCAGCAAATGAACCACAGCGTTTGTAGAGCCGCCGATGGCGGCATTTACGCGAATTGCATTTTCGAAAGCCTTGCGTGTCAAGATTTTATCCATGGTAAGGTCTTCATTCACCATCTCGACAATCCGTCTGCCCGACATATGAGCCAGAACTTGACGGCGGGCGTCGACGGCAGGGATCGCCGCATTATGTGGAAGCGACATGCCAAGCGCCTCGACCATTGAGGCCATGGTTGAGGCCGTTCCCATGGTCATGCAATGACCGCGCGACCGGTTCATACTGGCTTCGGCATCCGTGAATTCTTGCATGCTCATTTGTCCGGCGCGCACAGATTCAGACATCTGCCAAACACCGGTGCCAGAACCAATGATTTTATCTTTATAGCGGCCGTTCAACATGGGCCCACCAGATACGCCAATAGTTGGCAAATTGCAGCTGGCAGCGCCCATCAGCAAAGCGGGCGTAGTCTTGTCGCAGCCCATCATCAAAACAACACCATCGATCGGATTGGCCCGAATGGATTCCTCAACATCCATTGATGCAAGATTACGAAACAGCATGGCGGTCGGGCGTAAGTTGGATTCGCCCAGCGACATCACTGGAAATTCTACCGGAAAACCGCCGGCTTCATAAACGCCGCGTTTGACATATTCGGCGAGTTCACGGAAATGCGCATTGCAGGGGGTTAATTCGGACCACGTATTGCAAATGCCGATAACCGGTCGGCCATCGAAAAGGTGATGGGGCAGGCCCTGATTTTTCATCCAGCTGCGGTGAATGAAACCATCTTTATCCGCTTTACCGAACCAGGCTTGACTGCGAAGTTGTTTCCGGATGCCGTTTGTCATGATGCCCTATAGTGTGATGGAAAAGAAAACTGATTGAGCAAGACTATCTTATAGTAGAAAATGACATTGGCCACCATGATCAACACGCAAATTTGTTGCTCAAGGCCTGAAACTATTGATAATCACGGTCATTATGAATGCATTAAGCAAAAAATATCAATCCATCTTCATCATCATAGGTCATGTTCATCGTTGCTGAATAAAAGGAATACCAGCATGCGAACTCACGCTCAGGCCGTTGTCATCGGGGGTGGCTTAATTGGTTGCTCGATCCTCTATCACCTTGCGAAAAAGGGCTGGACGGATTGTGTGTTGATTGAGCGTTCAGAATTGACGAGTGGATCAACCTGGCATGCGGCAGCCAATATTCATGGCTTGCATGACAACACCAATATCAGCCGCCTGCAGCATTACACGATGCAGCTATACAAGCAGCTCGAACAGGAAACAGGCCAGAGTTGCGGCATTTTCCAGCAAGGTTCACTATATGTTGCCCAAACCGAACAGCGCGAACATCAATTGCGCATTCAGGCTGCAAAAGCGCGCCGTTATGGCATGCGGTTTCATGAAATATCCCGCAGCGAGGCAGAGAGGCTCCATCCTTTTGTCAATTTTGATGGTATCCGCTGCATCATGTACGAACCCGACGGAGGCAATGTCGATCCATCAGGTGTGACCTATGCCTATGCCACAGGGGCGCGGCAGATGGGCGCGGAAATCCAGCGATTCAATCCGGTGATTGCAACGCGTGCGCAACAAGATGGATCTTGGATCGTCGATACTGAAAAAGGATCCATTCATACGCAATGGATTATCAATGCTGCCGGTTTATGGGCGCGGGAAGTGGGGCACATGGCCGGTATTGATCTCCCGCTTATTCCGACGGAGCATCAATATTTTGTCACAGAGACGATCCCCGAAATTGCCGAACTGGGCCGCCGTTTGCCTTCAATGGCAGATCGCGATGGGGAATATTATCTGCGCCAGGAAGGACAGGGCTTTCTGGTGGGTGCCTATGAAAAGGATATGCGGTTTTGGGCCGAACAATCGACACCGCTCGATTTCGGGCAAGAGCTTTTCCCAGATGATCTTGAGCGCATCGAACCTAATATTCTTCGCGCGATTGATCGTGTCCCGCTTGTCGGATCGGCTGGTATCAAGCGTGTCATCAACGGCCCCATGATCTGGTCGCCTGACAGCGCGGCTCTGTTCGGTCCGGTTCCCGAACTCAATAATTATTTCTGCTGCAACGGGATTATTCCGGGCTTTTCACAGTCTGGTGGTCTGGGACGTCTGTCAGCCGAGTGGATCGTGGATGGCGAGCCATCACTCGACCTTTTTGCATGGGATCTGGCGCGGTTTGGTCTTTGGGCCAATCCGCAATTTGTCAAAGCGCGCGTTGCCGATCAATATGCCAACCGCTTCAAAATCCACTTTCCTTATGAAGAGCGCGGTGCGGGGCGACCCGTGCGGACACGACCTATTTACAACAGTCAAAAATCCATGGGCGCTGTTTTTGGCCTCAACTATGGATGGGAGCATCCTTTGTGGTATGCGGCGGCGGGTGAACCGCAATCGGAAACCTACGGATTTACGAGACAGAACTGGTGGGATCCGGTCGGACGTGAAGCACGTATGCTCCGCAACACGGTTGGTCTTATCGATATTTCGAATTTTGCAAAATATCAGGTTAAAGGCACAGGTGCCTATGAGTGGTTGAGCGCTCTGTTTGCCAACAAGATCCCGACAAAAACAGGATTGACCTGTCTTACCCCCTTGATTGGGGTGCATGGCGGTGTGGCCGGTGATTTTACCGTGACCAAATTGGCAGACGACGATTACCGGATTTTTGGATCAGGTATGGCCGAGCGGTTCCATGCGCGCTTTTTCAAACAAATCCCACTTCCCGAGGGCACAGAATTTCTAAGTCTGACAGATGCCATGTGTGGTTTTAATATCGCGGGGCCTTTGGCAAGACAGGTCTTGTCCAAGCTAACCGATACGGATCTGTCGAATGGCGCGTTTCCCTTCGCGCGATCAAAGCAGATAGACGTTGCAGGAATTTCCTGCATTGCATTGCGCCTTAGCTTTACGGGTGATCTGGGATGGGAAATTTATTGCAGCGAGTCCAATCAAGCGCAGCTCTTTGGTGCCTTGATCAAAACAGTCCAAGAACAAGGAGGCGGCCCTGTCGGCAGCCGTGCTCTTGGCAGTTTGCGGCTTGAAAAAGGGTATGGCTCGTGGGGACGTGATTACTCGCCTGAATACTGGCCCCATGAAAGTGGTCTTGCTGGCTTGGTTCGCTCTGAAAAGCAGTTTTTCAATCGTTCCGCGTGGGAGGCCGTTTCTGCAAACCAACCACGCTTTATGATGTGCATGATAGAGATTGATGCACAAGGCGTTGATGCCAGTGGCAATGAACCTATTTTCGATGAAAACGGCAATCCGATTGGCAATGTGACTACTGGTGGTTATGGTTATTTCGTCGAAAAATCACTGGCAATCGGTTATGTCGAAACGCAAGCCTATCGCCCCGGTGCCACAGTCCATGTGGCCATTCTTGGTCGTGATGTGCCGGCCCTGATTTTGGCACAACCACCATTCGATCCGGATGGGCTTCGAATGCGTCTGTGAGGGTTTCAAATGTGCATGTGCCTTTAACATTTAGCTGAGCAGAAGCGTTTTCTGGTTTTTTCCTTTAGATCATTAAAGGCCCGTTAATAGGGTAACATACGAATTTGTTCAGGTTGGCAGATTGTGTATTTTGGCAACGGCTGTCATGACACCGCGGATTTCAGCCAAGCCACGCAAGCGCCCAATAGCGGGATAGCCGGGATGGGTTGGTTTGTTCACATCATCCAGCAATTCATGACCGTGATCGGGACGGAACGGAATCCGCCAATCCTTGCGCCCTGCCTCTTGCCTGCGTTTTTGCTCGCGCAGAAGAACCTCGACAACGGCGACCATATCAACATCGCCATCAAGATGGGCGGCTTCCATGAAGGAGCCGTCAGGATAATTGCGGACATTGCGTAAATGGGCAAAATGGATTTTATGAGCGAAGCGCGAGGCAATTTGCGGCACATGATTGGACGCATTGGCCCCAAGCGATCCGGTGCAGAAGGTCAACCCGTTCGACTGTGACGGCACGCAGTCCAGAATGAAAGCGATATCGTCTTCGCTGCAGGTGATGCGCGGCAAACCAAGCAGGGGACGGGGTGGATCATCGGGGTGGATGCACATTCTGACCCCGCATTCCTCTGCTGTTGGAATAATGTTTTCCAAAAAAGTTTTCAGATTGTTGCGCAACATGTCTTTGGTAATATGAGAATGCCGGGCCAGAATGTCGCGCAGGGTTTGCAAATCATATCGCTCAAAGGCACCGGGTAAACCGGCCATGATATTGGCAAACAACTTGTCCTGATCGGCCTGCGAAGCCTTGTCGAACCATTGCTTTGCAGCCTCGAGAACTTCAGGCGTTTGATCGGCTTCTGCGCCCCTCCGTTTGAGGATGAAACAATCAAAGGCGGCATATTCATAGGCATTAAAGCGCAAAGCGCGCGCGCCGCCGGGCAAAGGATAATGATGCTCGGTTCGCATCCAGTCTTGCACGGTCATGAAATTATAGCAGATGACGTCAATGCCGCATTGGGCAAGATTGCGGATTGATTGGCGATATTTTTCAAACATAGGCTCTAGATTATGGCCGCCCAGTTTGACAGCTTCGGGAATTTGAAGGCTTTCCACCACACTCCAACGCAAACCAAGTTCAGGATCGGACTCAATCATGGTTTTGCGGGCCATGATTTCGTCAACGGACCAGACCTCTCCATATTTGATATGATGCAAGGCTGTTACAATGCCTGTGGCACCTGTCTGAGTGACATCCCGTAAAGTCGTCGGTTCTTCAGGGCCAAACCACCGCCATGCTTGTTCCATCAATGTCCTCGTTCTTCACAATCGGTTTTGAAAATTGGTCTCAGGCCCATCCCAGATGGCTGAGAAATTCCTTGGTGCGCTCGACCTTGGGGGCCTCGAAAATTTGTTCGGGCGGTCCTTCTTCGAGCACCTTGCCGCGCTCGAACACGATCACCCAATCAGCAACGCGGCGGGCAAAGCTCATTTCATGGGTGACGATCACCATGGTCCGGCCTTCATCGGCTAGCGCTTTCATCACAGAGAGCACCTCGCCGATGGTTTCGGGATCAAGTGCTGAGGTGGGTTCATCAAACAGCAAGACTTCCGGCTGCATGGCCAGCGCTCGTGCAATAGCCACGCGTTGCTGCTGCCCGCCTGAAAGATTGACGGGATAATTATCAGCCTTGTCGGCCAGTCCGACTTTGGCAAGGAGGGCCATGGCTTGTTGCTCGGCCTCTACGCGGTCTTTGTTCAGGACAGTGATCGGGCCGATGGCTACATTTTGCAAAGCGGTCTTGTGGGGAAATAATTCGAAATTCTGAAACACCATCCCCATGCGCTGGCGGACTTTCCTGACCTCGCTTTGTTTGCGGGGCAGAATTTGACCATCAAAAAATACCTCGCCTCCATCAAACGGATCCAACCCATTGGTGCCGCGCAACAGGGTTGATTTTCCAGAACCTGAGGGCCCGATAAAGCACACAACTTCTCCGGGATAGATATTGATTGAAATATCATCGAGAGCCGTAAAAGCACCGAAGGTTTTGCAAACATGTTTATATTCCAGCAAAGGCCTTTGTGTGGCAGCACGCCGGAGGGGGGATGGTTCAGTCATTCCTTGACCTCGAATTTCTTGCGAACCCAGTCAGACAATTTGGCTTGCGGATAGCCCATCATCCAATAAATGACAGCCATCGCCGTCAACATTTCCAGGACCCGAAAGCTTTGCGAACGAATCTGCAAAGCCACATGTGATAACTCGCCCACGGCAATCACCGAAACCAGAGACGTATCCTTGAACAAAGACACCCAAGTGGTTGCAAGGATGGGTAGTACGCGTCGCGCTGCCTGTGGCAGAATGATTTCTTTCATCACCTGAAGTTGGCTCATGCCCAAAGCCAGTCCCGCATTGGTCTGTCCATGCCGTACGGAATTAATCCCGGCGCGGAAGGTTTCCGCATTATAGGCCGATACACACAGCACAAGCGCCACCAGCCCCGTTGTAAAGGCGGAGAATTGAACCGGAATTAAAATCGGAATGACATAAAAGGACCAGTAGACAATGAGGATCAGCGGGATATTGCGGAACAATTCGACAAAGCACTGACTCAATAACGCCAAGCTGCGCCATTTGGAAAGCCGCATGAAAGCCAGCACGATGCCCAACGGGACAGCCAGACTCATGGTCAAAACCGTCAGCACAATGGTCATCAATGCGCCTTCGGCCAGCGCTTCTTTATTAAGCCATACAATCGACCAATCCAGTGTCATGACCGCCCCAAATGTGCCACGCGCCGGTAAATGAAATCGATCGTTCGGGTGGTTGGAAACAACAACAGGAAATAGACAAAGATTGCAAAAGTGAAGACCTCCATCGGCTGGTAACTTTGCGAGGCAACTGTTTCGGCTCGTTTCATGAATTCTGGAACTGCAATTACCGAGGCAATTGCGGTGTCCTTGATGGTGACCGACAAGACCGAGCCAATCGCTGGCAACATGCGGATGGCCGCCTGTGGCAAAACGATATTGAGGATCACCTGCGGCCATGACATGCCGAGCGCTAGAGCCGCGCGGCATTGTCCCTCACGGATTGATTCAATGCCTGCGCGGACAATTTCGACAACCGAGGCAGTGATGTGAATCGTGATCGCAATCAATGCTGACCAAAAAGGTGGGAAATTGATGCCTGTCAAAATGGGAACTGCAAAATAGATCCAGACAATCACCACCAACACAGGAATGGATCGCATGGTATCAACATAAAATGTAATCACCAGCTGCAACAAGCGCGAGCCATAAACCCGCGCAATACCCAATACTGTTCCAAACAGCACAGAAGCGGCCATGCTGAGAATCGACAGTAAAATGGTCACACCGATTCCCGTGGCCAAAAACTGCCAACTCTCCAGAATCGGTGAAATGTCAAAATCAGGCACTCATGCCTCCAGCCTATTGTGGGCTTCGATAAGACAGAAAGTCAGGGCATGTCGCAAAGCCAGCGACATGCCCAAGCGTCCTATTCCATCTTGCTGACGACAACACTTTCTGCGGCATCGAGTTTGGATTGCATGCCTTTGGCCACATCGCGCAACCATTCCAGCAATGCCGGTTGGTTCTTGTCGATGGCAAGACCCACAGGAGAGGCCTTCTCCATGCTGCCCTGGCAATTGTTTTCTGCGGGAAGCGCAGCAAGGCCTTTGACCTTGCGACTTAACGGCACATAGGGAATCCGGTTGATCGGTGCGGCATCGGCACGCTTGGCGACAATTTCCTCAACAGGAGCAACCCCTGTGCCACCAACGGCACGGTATTTGGCCAATGGGAAGCGTGATTTAACCCAGTTTTCCTCAGCGCTGCCTGTCAGATAGGCAATGGTGATGTCGGGATTGTTGAGATCATCAACTTTTTTCGCCCCGCTGAATTTAGGATTGTCGGCACGCCCAAACATGCAAACCGAGGTTTGCGAATAAATGACAAAATCAACAACTTTAAGCCGTTCGGGTGTTTCTGCCAGAGCGGTGATCGACAAATCGGCCTGATTGGATGCGAGGACAGGCACTTTGGTTTCATGCGAGACCGGCACGGTTTGTAATTTTACGCCGAGCAAACGGGCATATTCCTTGGCCAGAATCCACGCTGGACCGTCCCATGCTTCGCCTGTGCCGCTGGTATTTTCAACGAGCCATGGCGCGTTAGACAGAACGGCCACACGCAAGACGCCAGCCGATTTTATGGCATCGATGCGCGGACTCTTGCCTGCTGCGGGTGGCTCTTGAGCCAGTGACAGGCTAGACCCTGCAGCCAAGGCTGCCATCACCGTCAAGGGCATGAACAAACGAGATATCATCTTTTTTACAAATACTGACATGATCTCCTCCATTCCGAGGTTTTGGTTAAAAAGCCGGCGCCTCGGTTCGCTGGTCTTTTTTGAGAAAATGCGGATGCGCCTGCGCGATCTTATCGATGGCAGCAAAGACGGTATGTAAATGGGCTTGCATCGCCGCCACCGCCTCAGTCGTATCATGATGGGCAATCGCATCGGTGATGGCGAGATGCTCTGTAAAGATCCTACGCAACCAATCGGGATCCTCGAGAGACAAATGCCGTACGCGGTCTATCTGCGCCTTGGCATCCTCGATGGTTTTCCAAACCGTTGGCTGTCCCGCTATGCTGATTAGTGTTTCATGAAAATGGTCGTCTGCGGCAAAAAACCGGCGGTGGTCGCCAGCCTCTACCAGCTGTTTTTGTGCCTGTATCTGCGCATGCAGACCAGCAATGTCTTGAGGGCCGGCATGCGTGGCGGTTAATGCGATGGTGCGTAGTTCAAGCGTTTCGCGGATGAACTGGTTGGAGCGCACAAGCGCTATGTCGATCGGCGAAACGACCGTGCCTTGCTGGGGAAAAATATCGAGAAGTTTTTCATCTTGCAAACGTTTGAAGACTTCGCGGATCGGCGTACGACTCACGCCGAACGTCATGGCCATCTTGGGCTCGGAAATAACCTGACCGGGCCGCAATTCACCCGAAATGATCCATGCCCGCAACTGGGCATAGGCCTGTGAAGCGGTGTTTTGACGACGATCAAGAGGCTTCAAGTTGGTTTGCATACTTGTATACAAGTAAACCTCTGGCAGATTGTCAAGCGGTCTGAACAGACCGCTCCCCCATTCTATCCCTGTTTGGCTTTGGAGGCGGAGCAAAAGAAAAGGCGCCCGAGCCTGAGCTGGGGCGCCTTTGCAGAGTGAGAAGATTTAAGCTGAGCGGGGCTTAGTGGTCGTCATCATGCAGTTTGGTGATGCCGCCCACTTCCACCACGTGATCAATCGGGATCTGGAAATATTCCGTCGCCCCCAACATATTGCGGTGCATGGTGATGAATAATTCATCCAGCACTTTTTTGATGGGGTTTTCGGATGCGGAGACGATTTTTTCGCGCCCGATAAAGAAGGACACATCCGCCAGTTTGAAATGGAACTCCTGAATCCGCAATTGTGCCAGCACACGCAAAATGCGTGGCTCTTCAAAGAAGCCATAATGCAAGGTAACAATATGGAAATTTTCTTTGAGGTGGCGCACGGTCAGCCGGTTCTCGTCTGTCACATAGGGCTGGTGCTCGTTGATGACATTCATCAAAATCACCCGCTCATGGATGATGCGGCTATGCCGGATATTGTTGATCAATGATGCCGGTGCGGTCTTGGTATTGGGCACCATGAAAATGGCTGTGCCTTCCACGCGTGTGTGGCGGACGGTGTTGAGATTATCCAAAAACTCATCCAGAGGAACAGCCCGCTTCCAGCGTGCGGCCAGCAAATTGGTGCGGCCATTGATCCAGATCATCATCACGCTGAAAGTGATGGCCGCGACCAAAACCGGGAACCAGCCCCCTTCCATGAACTTCACCAGATTGGCGCCGAAATAGGTGACGTCAATCACGAAGAAGGTCGCAAACATCGGGATAGCCCAAAGCGGGTTCCATTTGTGGCTGCGGATCATGACAATCGCGGCCAGCAAGGTCACGGTTGCCATGGTACCGGTCACCGCGATACCATAGGCCGCACCGAGGCTGTCGGATGTTTGGAAGGTAATGACCAGCGCTTCCACCGCGACAAGCAGGAAGATGTTGATCTGGCTGACATAGACTTGGCCGATTTCATCCGCCGAAGTATGACGCACGCGGATGCGGGGAATATAGCCCAGCTGCACTGCTTGATTGGTGATCGAAAAGGCACCGGAAATCACGGCCTGTGAGGCGATGATGGTGGCAGCCGCCGACAGAACAACCATGGGCAGCAAGGACCATTCGGGCGCGAGTTTGTAGAACGGATTTTCAATCGCCTCTGGTGATTGCAACAACAACGCGCCTTGCCCCAGATAGTTGAGCAGCAAAGACGGCAGCACAACAATGATCCAGGCACGGTTGATCGGGGTTTTGCCGAAATGCCCCATATCGGCATACAGCGCTTCGCCGCCGGTCACGGTCAGCACGACAGCCCCCAGCACCGCTGTTGATACGCCGGGATGATCCAGAATGAAGCGTACGCCCAAGCGTGGATCAAAGGCCATCAAGACGCTGAGATTTTTGACAAGGGCCAATAGACCCAAAAGGCCGATGACCACGAACCACAAGACCATGACAGGGCCGAATAAGCGGCCAATGGCATCGGTTCCATGCCGTTCAATGGCAAAGAGGCCAAAAATCAACAGCATGGTGACGGGGACAACATAGGGTTTGAAAATCGGCGTTGCGACTTCCAGCCCTTCCATCGCGCTGAGCACGGAAATAGCCGGCGTGATCACGCTATCGCCGTAAAACAGCGAGGCCCCAATCAGGCCCGCGCACAAGATGAACCAGCGCATGGCTTTTCCATGCACACAATCCAGAGCGAGTGCTGTCAGAGCCAAGGTGCCGCCTTCGCCGCGGTTATCGGCCCGCATGATCACCAACACATATTTCAGTGTGACCACCAGCAGCAAAGACCAGATCATCAAGGACAAGATCGCCAGAATATTCTCCTGACTGACGCCCCCTGCCGCTTCAATCGATTGCTTGAACGCATAGAGTGGTGATGTTCCGATATCTCCAAACACCACGCCCAAAGCACCGACCACCAAAGCCGATGGTGCTTTTTTACCCGAATTCCCGTGTGAACCTGACATCACTCTCCCCCGTTACGCCAAACAACGTGTCGACAAGGAGTTTGCGTATTATTTTTGATCGGGCTTAGCTAATAATTTTAAAAGTGTTCAGGTATAAAAAAACCATAAAAATCAATCGCTAACCCATTGTGATCTTGAAAAAAACAGAGATAAAGAGAGAGATGCAACCGGATCAAGATTTTACCTCTTTTTCTGTCTTTTTTCTTAAAAAGCAGGGCTTTTTTATCGGCGATCAGCGCTGACGCGTTTATCCGTCCTGTTTGAGGGGGCGGGGAGCGGTTTTCAAATCGGGCAGGGGTGGATGCTTGCATTTAAGAGGTTGCAATCATTTGATATTTATCCCACCATAGAAGGCATAATCCCCAAAAGGGGACTATTATCAGGGAGGACTAGAATGAGCGTCGTTCGTTTGCGGCATGCCGCGTTGATCACCTTGGGTTTAATGGCGTCGACCGCCATGGCTCAAACCCCCGCGACATCCGTCAAAATTGGTGTTTTGTCCGACATGTCGAGCCTTTATGCCGATACATCCGGCCCCGGCTCGGTGGTGGCAGCCCGTTTGGCCGTCGAAGATTTCAACGCAGCCGCCAAAGGAATGAAGGTTGAAGTGGTGGGCGGTGACCACCAGAACAAGGCCGATGTCGGCGCCTCCATTGTCCGTCAGTGGTATGATCAAGACAGCGTGGATGTCATCGTCGATATTCCCAATTCCGCCGTGGCGCTCGCTGTGGGTGAAATTTCCCGCGACAAAAATAAAGTCATGCTGAATTCGGGCGCGGGCACTTCGGATCTGACCGGCCCGAAATGCTCCCCCAACACCATTCATTGGTCCTATGACACATGGATGCTGGCCAATGGCACGGGTAAGGCGATTGTCAAACAGGGCGGCGACAGCTGGTTTTTCATGACCACCGATTACGCTTTCGGCCATTCGCTGGAACGTGACACCATGGCCGTTGTTACCAAAGAAGGCGGCAAAATTCTGGGCAATGTGCGCATTCCGCTGAATACACAGGATTTCTCTTCCTTCTTGTTGCAAGCGCAATCCTCAAAATCCAAAGTGATCGGTCTGGCCAATGCAGGCGGCGATTTCACCAATTCGGTGAAACAGGCCGCTGAATTCGGCATTACCCGTGGCGGACAAAAACTAGCGGGCCTGTTGGTGGATATCAGCGATGTCCATTCTCTCGGTCTGCAAACAGCCCAAGGCCTGACCTATACCGAGTCATGGTATTGGGACATGAATGACGACACCCGTGCCTTTGCCAAACGCTTTGCGGCACAAAATGGCGGCAAATATCCCGGCAAGATCCATGCAGGCGTCTATTCTTCTGTCATTCATTATCTGAAAGCAGTGGAAGCCCTCAAAGCCAAGGCGGATGGTGTGGCCGTTGTTAAGAAAATGAAAGACACACCGACCGATGACAAATTGTTCGGCAAAGGTGTCGTGCGTGCGGATGGTCGTAAAACCCACCCTGTCTATCTGGTGGAAATCAAAACCCCCGCTGAATCAAAATATGCCTATGATTATTACAAAATCATGGCAACCATTCCGGCCGATGAGGCTTTCCGTCCTTTGAAAGACGGCAATTGCCCCTTGGTCAACTAAAGGGTCTGCTGCGGAGAACATCATGAAAGTGTGATCCGCAGCGGTTTTCTTTTTTATGCCATATCCAAGCCTTCTCCCAAGATCGGGAGAAGGCTTTTTTATGCAATCAACTGCGCGCTGTGGCCGCTTTTCCATTCCAGAATATGACGCTCAACGTCAGCCAGACGTTGGCTGTCAATAGGGGTCTCGTATCCTTGTTCCACTAAGAAAGACACAAGGTGGCCGGTGCGTAAATTACCCGCGGCACCTGGTGCATAGGGACAGCCGCCCAGACCGCCTGCCGCCGCATCAAAAACACGAAGGCCCATGTCTATGGACGCCTTCACATTGGCGAGCGCCCTTCCATGGGTGTCGTGATAATGACCAGCCAATTGCGATGGCTCAAGATCGCGCAACACTGTTTGCAATACGCGCAAGATCTCTTCGGGATGGGCTGTACCGATAGTGTCGGAAATGGCCATTTCACGGCATCCTAAAGCTTGTAATGCGACGGCTACACGCGCAACCGCATCGGGATGGATCGCGCCCTCATAAGGGCAGTGAACCGAACAGGAAATATAACCGCGGACCGGTATCGCATGGGCGCGTGCCAAAGCCATCACCGGTTCAAAGCGCGCCAGACTTTCGGCAATGGAGCAATTGGTGTTTTTTTGCGCAAAACTTTCCGATGCGCTGGCAAAGACAGCAAGCTCCTGTGCGCCTGCGGCAAGGGCTGCTTTGGCGCCGGCTTCATTGGGTACAAGCGCTGACAATATCAAGCCCGAGCGACGGGGCGCATCGCGCATGACGGTGTCGTGATCGGCCATTTGCGGCACCCAGCGCGGTGACACAAAGGCTGTGGCCTCGATGGCTTGTAAACCGCAATCGGCTAATGCCGTGATCAATGCGATTTTTTCAACGGTTGGAATCGGCGTCTTTTCATTTTGCAAACCGTCCCGCGGACCGACCTCGACAATCCGAATGGCGGGTTTTTCGCGCGGGCGGCTTTGGCTTGTCATGATGCTGATGATGCCTTTTTCAAGTCAGCCAACAAAGCCTTGGCATGATCAACCGTGACCTGATGGGTTCTGGCCATTTCACGGGCGATCTTTTTGATCTCCTCACCCGTGGCACCGGCCAGAATGGCAATATTCTGGGCATGTAGGGCCATATGGCCGCGTTGGATGCCTTCGGTCGCCAAAGCGCGCAAAGCCGCCATATTTTGTGCCAGCCCAACGGCCACGGTGACTTCGGCCAATTCATTGGCACTTTTGACATCGAGCAAAGCCAGCGCCGCACGGGCGGCGGGATGGGTTTTGGTCGCCCCGCCCACCAAGCCAAGCGCCATTGGCATTTCCAATGTGCCGACAAGCTGGCCCTGTTGATCAAGCTCCCAACGCGACAAGGACGTGTAGCGGCCTGATCGGCTGGCATAGGCATGGGCACCGGCCTCAATTGCTCGCCAGTCATTGCCTGTGGCGATCACAATCGGATCAATCCCGTTCATGATGCCTTTATTGTGGGTGGCGGCCCGATAGGGATCGACAATGGCCAGCGCGCAGGCTTCGACAATGCCTTGGGCCATGCGCTCGCCCGAAAAGGCTTCGGTTTTAAGCGCTTGGGGTGTCAGGCGTACCGTAGCCCGCGCCAAACGCAAATCCGCCAGATTGGACAAAATGCGCAACCGCACCTCGCCGCCTGACATACGTTCGACCAGAGGGGCAACGGTTTCCGCCATGGTATTGACGGTATTGGCACCCATGGCATCGCGCACATCCACCAGCAAATGCAGCACCAGCATGGGGCCGACAGGTGTGCTTTCAAACAGATGGATCTCAAGATCCTTGCAGCCGCCGCCCAATCCGATCAGCACGGTATCGCGGGCATTGGCCGCGGAGATGATCTCGTCTTTATGGGCCAAGAGCCGCGCACGGGCCCCAAAAATATCCGTCAGGTTGAGCACCTGAATCTGGGCGCGCATGATGGGCAGGCTGCTGGATGTCACAAAGCCGCCGCAGCCCCGTGCAATGCGCGCCATGTAAGACGCACCCGCGACAACGGAGGGTTCTTCCACAGCCATCGGGATCAGATAGTCACGCCCATTGATCATGAAATTGGTGGCAACGCCGAGCGGCATATCAAAGGTGCCGATGACATTTTCGATCATGCCATTGGCGAGCGTCATCGGCAAAGCACCTGCCCCTTGCAAGGCGGCTTTCTGCTCGTCGCTTAATGCGGCGGCCTTGACGACTGTTTCGAGGCGCTCATGCGGGGACATGTCACGAAAACCCTCGATCCGCGCATTGATCCCGTGTGTCTTCGGCTCTGCTTGATTGTTGTTGCTCATGCTTAAACGTCCCGTTTCCCAACTCTTATAGCCTCTTGCTTAAAGTGCTGGCGGGACGGGATCAACTGCCGAGCGCTGCTCTGAGATCCCGCTTTACAAGATGGCAGGGATGCGCTCTGGTTGAAACTGGCGCGGGTCGTGCTTACACTAGGGGCTGGTGGAGTTCGGTCCTTTATCCGCTCCCCTCTCTTTCTTTTGTAAATTTGGGGTTCTTTGAATAGTCACAGGGAGAACTGTTGATGATCGTGAAGCGTTTATCGTTCTTATCCGGTCTTGCTGGCCTTATGATGGTATCGGCGGCTGCGGCACAAGGGGTTAAAATCGGCGTATTGAATGATCAGTCCGGCGTTTATGCCGATTACGGCGGTAAATATTCAGTGGAAGCGGCCAAAATGGCCATCGAGGATTTTGGCGGATCCGTGCTGGGCCAGAAGATCGAGCTTGTCACCGCCGATCATCAGAACAAGCCGGATGTCGGCGTGGCCTTGGCCCGTCAATGGTATGATGTCGGCGGCGTCGACATGATTACCGAATTGACCACGTCATCGGTGGCGTTGGCTGTGCATGAATTGTCGAAGGAAAAAAACAAAATCGACATCGTCGTCGGGGCGGCCACATCGCGCTTGACCGGTGACATGTGTCACGCCCATGGCTTCCATTGGGCCTATGATACGCGCGCCTTGGCGGTCGGCACAGGCGGCGCATTGACCAAATCGGGCGGCAATAGCTGGTATTTCCTCACGGCGGATTATGCCTTCGGCTATCAGCTGGAAAATGACACGACCAAGGTCATCAAGGAAAATGGCGGCGAGGTGCTGGGTGCTGTGAAACATCCGCTCAACTCCTCGGATTTCTCCTCCTTCTTGTTGCAGGCGCAGGCCTCCAAAGCCAAGGTGGTCGGTCTTGCCAATGCCGGGCTTGATACCACCAACAGCATCAAACAGGCGGCAGATTTCGGGATCATGAAAGGCGGGCAAAAGCTTGCAGGCTTGCTGACAACCTTGGCCGAAGTGCATGGGTTGGGTCTTGATGCGGCGCAGGGTCTTGTCGTGACAGAGGGCTATTACTGGGATCTGGACGAGGGCTCGCGGGCTTTCGGAACCCGCTTCATGGCACGGACAGGCCGGATGCCCAATATGATCCAGGCAGGCACCTATTCGGCGGTCTTAAGCTATCTCAAAGCCGTCAAGGCTGCAGGCAGCAAGGACGCCAATGCGGTGGCTGCCAAGATGAAAGAGCTGCCGGTGGACGATTTCTTCGGCAAAGGCGGCAAGGTTCTCGCCAATGGCCGGATGGTGCATGACATGTATCTGTTCGAGGTCAAAGGCACCAATGAAAGCAAAAAGCCTTGGGATTATTATAAATTATTGGCAACCGTCCCGGGTGAAAAAGCCTTTTTCAGTGTCGCGGAGTCTGGCTGCAAACTGTAACCGGCTGTGGGCAGAGCCCGTTTGGACGCGTGGTGACGGGGGGCTCAAGGCCCCCCGATTTTTGTTGGGGGCTGGGGCCGCGGTTCGGGCGTTCGCGGGTCAAGTACTGGCTTTGGCGTGTCGGCATAGTGGTGCCCCAACGCCCTGATCTCGACGGGCTATGGGCAAGTATAGAGGGCTTTTTGAAGCCTGAATTGTTGGGTGAGAGCGGGTATAAATATTTTTTTATTTTAAGCAGGGTCATATTTTATATAAAAATATCAGATATAAATTGATAGAAACATCAAAAAGCATAGATATTATAATAGTCGGACCGGACCTGCCGAGGATTTAGGCAGGGGTCTGGTGTGAAGGGGAGTTGCAGGCCTGCCTCGGGTTGACTATCAAGGCGCGTGAGGCAATTGTCTGCTTTCGATCAGTGATGGAATAAAGTTCGTAATGTCCCGTATCAAGAAAAAAATCCTACAACATTTGGCGCATGACGTCTATTGCCGCCTGGGTGTTTCCACCGTGCATGGCATTGGTGTCTTTGCGATCCGCTCCATTCCCGAAGGCATCGATCCTTTGGGCAGTTTGGTCGAGGCCGAAGAAATCAAATTTGATAAATCGGAGTTGAAGGCGCTGCCCAAATCCGTTCGTGAGCAGATCAAAATGTTTTGCTACTACCGCAAAAACGAGGTCTATATTTCGTCCATGGGGATGAACACGATGAATTTTGCGGTCTATGTCAATCATTCCAAGACGCCCAATCTGCGTATGAAACGAAGTGGGGCTTTCGAGACCCTGCGCGTCATCCATAAAGGCGAAGAGCTGTTTATGGATTATGACGACTCGTTCGGCGAAGAGCATATTTTCGACGAGTAAGAGCCCCCCGCGCGTCAGGCCTTTTGGCCGGTGGCTTTTAAAAACCAAGCAAGGCCTGTTGGCCGATCGCGGGTAAGCGCAAGGCCTGTTGACCGGTCGCTTTTAAAAACCAAGCAAGGCCCGAGCGCAAGGTCTGTTGGCCGGTCGCTTTTAAAACCACACCCCCGTCATTGCGAGCCGTCGCAGACGGCGCGGCAATCCATGCTTGACACGTCCCTGAACATCCCTGCTTTGCGTATCTCTGGATTGCTTCCCGCCCGCTTCGCGCGCGCTCGCAATGACGCGGAGTGGGTGTTTGGTTGATTAACATATAAACCCGCTCGCAATGACGCGGAGGGGAGCGTCTCTCCCCTTGCTGAATGCTGTACGCGCCATGACGCGAGGGGCTAAAAGCTCAGCCGACAGCGCGTTTGATCTTGAGCGGCAACGGCTCACAGACGCGATAGACGCGGTTCCAGTCCTCAACATTGAAGTCGGTATGCAAGGGCGAGGTCGGATCAATCGCCAAGGGGTGATCGAGATCGGTCAGGACCATGGAATAGATCGGCTCATGGTCAGTGACAAACAGCGACTTGTAGCCATAGTCTCCGACAGGCCCGAGATTGTAGTAACGGAACCCGTTCTGGGCAGCCCAGCGGCTTGCCAAAAGGCAGGCGTAAAGCCCCGGCGACTTGTTTTTGAAGGCCCGGTTCCACTGGCAGAAGCTGCCGTAAAGCTGGTCATATTTGGGCAGCAGGATGGATACATCGGTCAGCACCAGCTCGCCTTCGGGCGAATGAACGGTGATGATCAACACTTCCAGACGGCTGACATAGTCCAGGAAACCGAGAATTTCTTCTTCCTGGATGTAGCAGTTCTCGAAATGCTCGCCGGCCATTTCCAGCATGTCATCCAGCGTCAGCTCTGAGCCGGGGATGACTTTTTCTTCATAGACGAAGTTGCGGAAGAGCTTGTCATATTCTTTGAATTTGCGGGCTCTGCGCTCGTCTTCCCAGAACTCCTTGGAAAGCGTATCGGCCATCCCGTAGTGATCGTTGATCGGCGCGCCAAAGGGGCCATCGGGCGGCAAGGCATAAACGATGAAAGGCTTGGGAACCTTTTTCAGCATTTCCTCGCTGACATCGATATAGGGGCACAAAGCATCCCAACGGGTCGTGTAATACACGATGTCGTTGTGTTCGCTTTCGACGAGCAGATTTTCATCTGTCCAACTCTGATACCCGACACGCTTCACCGAACTCGGTTTATCGAGTGTCTCAACATTATAGAGATGACGTTGCAGCATACTCATTAGCAGGACTCTAGGGCAGGTTTTTGTGTGGTAGCTCGATTAAATCGAAATAGTCAATGTCGATTTTATGATTTTCATGCAGAAAGCCTGGCTCCTCGGCCTCTAGACGCAAGACTTCCTGCGTGATGGAGGCGAGATGCTGGGAGGCTTCACTGCTGTGATCATCGAGCTGTGCGGAGTAGGTCGGCAGCAAAGGACATTCGGTGTCGAAATAGAATCGACGCTCGTGCGGATTGTAGGAGAGAGGATAGAGCGAACAGGAAAAAGGCTTTGTTTCCCCCATTTTACAGCCCTGATCACCTAAGTGTTCGCAGCGGCTTTCAATGCACACGCTGCCCAAACGGGTCTCTTCCTGGCGGGTCAGGGAGACCTCAAGCGGGGGGTGCCCGGGGTCAATCACGCAGCAGCGCTGGCATTGGGCGCAGAGGTCAAACAGCATGGATATCTCTGCTTGGTTCGAGGCTCATCAATCTGTCCTGATACTTGTGGAAAAAACCATCATCATGCCTGAATGTGCCGCGCGGTGCCTGTGAGGATGTTGGTCTTGGGGTCTTTGTTGGGCGCGTCCTGAAGAGTGGGTGTGTCAGGGTGATTGGGCGGATCAATAACCTCGACTGACTAATCACTATGATGCTGCATATTTTCATAATGCTCAATAGCACTGTCTTGCAAGCCCTCCGATAGGAGAGGAATGCAAGGTTTTTCAGTGCTTTTTTGAATCGGTGATGAAGCATGTCGATGTGGCGTTGAAACAGGTCACGAAAAAAAACACGCGAATCACTTGCAACAGGCCCTGCAGAGAGCCCCCCTTCAAGGGTGGTGCAGAGGGTGATTGGTGAGGGCGTGAAGGCCATGCGCAGGGTCAATGGGCTTCGTCCCAATTGCTTGCGGCACGGGCATCAACGGCCAGTGGCACACGCAAGGTCAGGGCGGGAAGGGCTGCTTGTTCCATCACCGCTTTGACCACGGGGATGGTGGCCTCGACCTCGGCATCCGGCACTTCGAAGATCAGCTCGTCATGCACCTGCAGCAACATGCGCGCCTGCAGGCCTGCCGTGCACAGCGCATCCTCCATTCGTATCATAGCGCGACGAATGACATCGGCGGCGGACCCTTGGATCGGCGCATTGATGGCCGCCCGCTCCATGAAGGCCCGTTCGGACGGGTTGGAGGATTTGATTTGCGGGTAATGGGCCTTGCGGCCAAAGATGGTAGTGACAAAGCCTTGTTCGCGGACCTCGCGCTTGATCGCATCCATATAATCGCGGATGCCCGGAAACCGTTCGAAATATTGCTTGATATAGCTGCTGGCCTCGTCCCGCCCGATGCCGAGCTGGTTGGCCAGACCAAAGGCGGAGATGCCGTAGATAATACCGAAATTGATGGCCTTGGCGCGGCGGCGGATCATCGGATCCATCCCGGCAACAGGGACGCCGAACATTTCCGAGGCGGTCATGGCATGGATGTCGATGCCGTTTTCAAAGGCCCGCCGCAATTGCGGAATGTCGGCGATATGGGCCAGCAAGCGCAATTCGATCTGCGAATAATCCGCTGAAATCAGCTTGTGACCCGCGGTGGCGACAAAGGCTTTGCGGATCCGCCGCCCTTCCTCGGAGCGGACGGGGATGTTCTGGATATTGGGATCGGAGGAGGACAGACGGCCTGTTGTGGTCGCTGCCATGGAGAAGGAGGTGTGCACCCGCCCCGTGCGTGCATTGACGAAAGTCGGCAGCGCATCGGTATAGGTGGATTTCAGCTTGGCCAATTGCCGCCAGTCGAGCAGGCGGCGCGGCAGCTCATGCCCCTGATCGGCCAGCTCCTCCAACACCTGTGCACCGGTTGACCAGGCGCCGGTCGCGGTCTTCTTGGCGCCCGGCAATCCCATTTTGCCGAATAAAATGTCGCCGAGCTGTTTGGGTGAGCCGAGATTGAAGGCCTCGCCGGCCAGCGCGTGCACTTCTTGTTCGAGGCGGGCCATGCTTTGCGCGAATTCGCCAGACAGGCGGGACAAGATGGCGCGGTCGATGGCAATGCCGCGCTCTTCCATACGGGCCAGCACACCGGCCAAGGGCCGTTCCAGTCGCTCATAGACATGGGTCATCTGTTCGGCGGTCAGGCGGGCCCGCAGCAGCATCCACAGGCGCAAGGTAATGTCGGCATCTTCCGCCGCATAGGCGGTGGCGCGGTCGATGCTGACGCGGGCAAAGCCGATAAAGTTTTTGCCGGAGCCCGCAACATCGGCAAAGGCAATGGGCTTGTGGCCGAAAAACAACTGCGCCATCTCGTCCATGCCATGCCCGTGCAGGCCCGCATCAAGGGCGTAGGACATCAGCATCGTATCGTCGATGCCTTGCAGATCGACCCCGTGCTGGCGCATGACCAATTGGTCATATTTGATGTTCTGGCCGATTTTCAGCACGCTGGCATCTTCCAGCAAGGGCTTCAACAGGGCCAAAGCCTCGGCGCGGGGGATCTGGCCCGCAACAAGATTGCCGCCGCCGAACAAATCGCCCGAACCCTCGCCGACATGGCCGAGCGGCACATAGCAGGCCTCGTTGGGGGCTAAGGCCAAAGAGACGCCGATCAGGTCGGCGGCCATGGCATCCAGCCCGCTGGTCTCGGTATCAAAGGCCACAAAGCCCGAGGCACGGGCGCGGGCAATCCAGTCTTTGAGGTCGTCGCTGGCATGCAGCGTGACATAGGCGTCATGGTTGAAAGGCAGAGCGGCCAGTTTGGCGCGAATGGCGTGCAAGGCTGCTTGCGGATCAAGCGCGTCGGGATCGGAGGCCTTGTCGGCCGCGGACGGCGAGGGCGCCGCGGTCGGGCTTGCGGTCTCTGGCTTGCCGGAACCAGCGAGATGCGGATCGGGCGCAATCTCAGCGGCATCGACCCCGTAAAGGTCAGCCACGCGGCGGGTGATGGTGGTAAATTCCATGGCTTTGAGAAAGCCCACCAGCTTTTGCGGATTAGCATCCACCAGACCCAACTGATCGAGCGGGGTGATCAGGGGCACATCGCGCACCAGCCGCACCAGTTTTTCCGAGATGCGAATTAATTCCACCGCTTGCGGTTCGGTGAGCGCTTCGCGGCGTTTGGGTTGCGGAATTTCATGAGCCTTATCGAGCAATTGGTCCAGAGAGCCATAATGCGTGATGAGTTGCGCGGCTGTTTTCAAGCCAATGCCTTTGGCACCGGGCACATTGTCGGTTGAATCGCCCGCCAAGGCCTGCACATCAACCACTTGTTGCGGCGATACGCCGAAGTAGTCGCGCACTTCCGCCTCGCCGATGCGGCGTTCATCGCGTTCGCCGGAGGCGGGATCATACATGGCAATGCCCGGCTCAATCAGCTGCATCAGGTCTTTGTCAGCGGAAATGATCAAGACATCGGCCCCAGCCGCGCGGGCTTGGGTCGCGTAGGTCGCAATCAGATCATCGGCTTCATAAGTGTCTTGCTCGACCGGTGTTAGGCCAAAGGCCCGCACCACCTCCCGCATGAGAGGAAATTGCGGCACCAGATCCTCGGGCGGATCCGACCGGTTGGCCTTGTAAAGCGGATAGAGCGCCTTGCGGAAGGAGTTTTCGGATTTATCAAAAATGATGGCCAGATGGGTTGGCTTGATCCCGATGGCGCCTTCGCGCACGAATTGTAAAATCTTGGTGCAAAAAATACGCACAGCACCCGTGGGCAGACGATCAGAGCGGAAATTATATTTCGGATCCTGACGGATCGATTGAAAATAAGCGCGGAAGACAAATGAAGATCCGTCAACGAGAAAGACATGATCGCCGGCTTTTACGGGGTGCGAAGACTGCATGGGGTCAGAATGTTCTTTCTTGGCAGTGAAGCGTCAGCATGGCATTTCAAAACATAGGCGCAAAGTCCATTGGGGCGCAATGCATGACATGGAATCACAGTGATATAAAGCGTTGATTGCGCAAAGCCGTCTTTTGAACAAGGGCGCTCTTCAAGACGCGGAAGGGGTGTTGAGCCAATGCGTCACACCGAGGGCAGCCGCATAGCCTTGCGCAAAACAGGCTTGCAGCAGATAGCCGCCGGTCGGCGCTTCCCAGTCGAGCATTTCACCGCAGACAAAAACACCCGCCATGGCCTTGAGCATGAAATGTTCGTCGACCGCATCCCGCATGATGCCGCCTGCCGAGGAGATGGCGCGCTCAAGGCCAGCACATCCTGTCAGGGTCACAGGCAAAGCTTTGATCATGCGGGCGAGCGCCAAGGCATCTTGGGGCAGCGGGCCGCCGCAGGCTTCGCGCAACAAGGCAATCCCTATCGGGGCAAGACCGGCGGCCCGATGCAAGAAGGTGGATTGTGATGCTTTTCCGCGCGGCTGTTGCAAGCGCTCAATCAGGATTTTTTCCGGCATGTCGGGGCGCAGATCCAAGGTCAGCACCGTGGTCGGGCTTGTCTGCAAGGCGGTGCGGATCGAGGCGGACAAGGCATAGATGGCCCCGCCTTCCAGTCCTGTCTGCGTTAAAACAGCCTCGCCGCGGGCCACTTGTTTGCCATGGGTCAGGGTCACCCGCTTGATCGGCTCGCCTGCAAAGCGCGGCACGATATGGTCGGACCAATTGACCAAGACACCCATATTGGACGGCAGAAACGGACGGATGGCGATGCCATGGGCTTGCAGCGTCGCAACCCAATCGCCGCGGCTGCCAAGTTTCGGCCAGCTTGCCCCGCCCAATGCCAGCACAATGGCCTTGGCTTTGACAGAAACCGGACCCTCTGCGGTCGTAAACTGCGCCTGCCCATCAGCGTCAAAATCAGTGAACCGGTGCCGCAGTGCAAAAGCGACGCCTTTTTCATTCAGCCGTTTCAACCAGGCTCTGAGCAAAGGCGATGCCTTAAAGCTTTTTGGAAAGACACGGCCGCTGCTGCCGACAAAGGTCTCCTCGCCCAAAGCGTGGCACCATTCGATCAGGTCTTGCGGATCAAATTGCCGGATCGTCGGGGCCAGCCATCCGCGCGCCTCGCCATAGCGGGCGATAAAATCAAACAATGCTTCGCTATGGGTGAGGTTGAGGCCGCCGCGACCAGCCATTAAAAATTTGCGGGCCGGATTGGGCATGGCATCCGCGACCAGCACAGACTGTCCGGCTGCGGCCAATGTTTCGGCCGCCTTCAGGCCCGCAGGGCCCGCACCGATCACCAATATATCTGTTTCAAGCGTTTTGATGGTGTCGCTCATGCATGCGGCTTGAGCGCGAGTTGCGTGATGATGCTGTGCACAATGGCATCGGGCTCGGCGGCAATGGAGATGTCGAGCGGGTTTTCATCGGCTTGCGGTGGTTCCAGCGTGGCAAACTGGCTATCAAGCAGGGTGGTGGGCATGAAATGATTGCGCCGCGCGGCCATACGTTCCCCGATCAGTGTTTTGTCGCCAACCAGATGCACAAGCCGCACATGATCCCGCCCGCCGATAATCACATCGCGATAAACCCGTTTAAGCGCGGAACAGGTGACAATCGCAGGCTGGTGATTGCTGATACTGTCATCGATAAAGGCCGCGATGGCTGCAAGCCAAGGCTTGCGGTCGTCATCATTGAGGGGCTGTCCGCTCGACATTTTGGCGACATTTTCAGCGGGGTGAAAACTGTCTGCATCCCGAAAAGTCCAGTGGAGCGTTTCGGCCAGTTTTTCACCGACGGTGCTTTTTCCGGAACTGGTGACGCCCATCACAAGGATGACGCGCGGGGAAACAGAATGACTCATGATCAGGCCTCGGCGTGACTTGCCTTACAAATTGATGTCGTGCGCCCCTACAAGGCGAATGCCACGGGTTCTGTCAAGCCATGGGCGTGTGAAACCCGACAATCAGCGTGGGCGGCATCATGGATTGGTCAGCAGATCGACACCTTTTTGATCAAGGCGCGCCAGATAGTCACGGATTTTATGCCCGCCGATCATGTCATCGGCGGCGATGGCAGCCAAGGGCACCAGCACAAAGGCCCGTTCGGCAAAGCGTGGATGCGGCAGGATCAAGTCAGGGCCGCTGCGCGTTTCCTGTCCATAGGCAATCAGATCGATGTCGATCAAACGTGGCCCCCAGCGTTGTTCGCGGTCCCTGTTGCGGCCCATCTTTCTTTCGATGGCATGGCAGGTGGCGATCAGCGCTTCGGGGGTCAGGCTGGTTTCAATGACAAGGGCTGAATTGGTGAAATCATCTTGCGCGATCGGGCCGACGGGCGTTGTGCGGTATAAAGGGGCTCGGGCTACAAGGGTAATACCGGCATGGTCTGCGAGACGGGTGACGGCATCGGCAATTTGTGCCGGTCCGCCGCCGATATTGCTGCCCAGAGAGAGATAGGCGCGGCTCATCAAAATGCCGGTCAAACGGCCAGATCCTGGCGGGATTTTTCAACAGTGGCCGAAATGCTTTCAAATTGGGCGGCTATCGGCGCAGACGGCTTATGGACGCTGATCATCACCGATGTGGCTTTCTCAAAACGCTGCAGCAAATGCGTGGCCAGCCGGTCCGCCGCGGTTTCGATCATATTATATGAATGTTCGGTGAAGGCGTTTTGGGCCTCTTCGATCACATGCGCATAGCTCACAGAACGCACAATATCGTCATTGATGAGGGCTTCGGGCGCATGAACGCGCACCTGAATATCCAGTAAAAAGCGTTGCCCCAGCTGTTTTTCTTCGGCAAAAACCCCGTGATGGGCATAAACGGCCAATTGGCGCACAGAAATGGTAAAAAAGCTCATCGCACAGATCTTTCCCGCAAGCGGTCTGTGATTCGGGCCGCCTGTACGGCTTCTGCCACATCATGCGCCCGAATAATATCCGCCCCGCGTAGGATTCCGACACTATGAACAGCAACCGTGCCGGGAATGCGGCGCTGCGCCGGTGTGGGAATGATTTTATCGATCATGGATTTGCGCGAAGCGCCCAGCAAAATCGGCAATCCGAGCGTTTTGAGCGCATCGAGATTTGCAATCAGATCCAGATTTTGTTCCAGTGTTTTGCCAAAGCCGATCCCCGGATCAACTGCAATCCGCTCCATGGGGATCCCCGCTTTATTGGCGATCGACAGCGAGCGTTCAAGAAACCGCAAGACAGTCGGGATGATAGCGAGGGCCGGATCAATCACCCGCTGGTTATGCATCACAATCACCGAGGCCTTGTGCGCGGCCACGACATCCGCCATGTCGGGATCTTCCTGCAGCCCCCACACATCATTGACGATCCGTGCCCCCATTGCCAAAGCATGATTGGCGGTTTGCGCTTTATAGGTGTCGATCGAGATCGGGCACTCCACCAAAGGCACCAGCTCTTTCAAGACCGGTTCCACCCGTGGCCATTCCTCTTGGGCGGTGATTGGTTGGGCGTTCGGGCGGGTCGACTCGCCACCGATATCGAGAATGTCAGCGCCTTCTTCCGCGAGACGTCTGGCATGCGAGATGGCGCTCTGGCTGTTGTAAAAATCACCCCCGTCCGAGAAGGAATCGGGCGTGACATTGACAATGCCCATCACCAGCGTGCGGCCATAGCCCCCGAGCCGCCCAGCATGGGCGTCAAAGATGGCGTGGGTCAACAAGCTATGGGACAGGGCGTGCATGGCTTTCGTGATAGCGCCAAAAAAGGCATTTGTCGCCCCCGAGCGGCGCGGTTTCGTCCCGCAAAAAAACCCACCGCCATTATCTGCCGCTTGACAAAAGCGGGCTAGGCAGCGTGAGGTCAGGCCGCTGCAGGCCACCCAAGCGGACCAATTAAAATGCGTTTTTGCCTTGTTTTACGACATGTCCGGCTGATTTTACTGCTTGTGTGCAGCTGTTGCCTGTCGGCAACGGGTTTTGCGCAAGCTGTTAAAACCGGTGCGCCCGCCCCCTTCCGGATTGCCCTGATGGTCACCTTGTCCGGCCCGTCGGCTGTGTTGGGGATGCAGGTGCGGGATGGATTTCAACTGGCTTTGCAAGGACTTGGCGGGGAAATGGCGGGCCGCCAAGTCGAGCTCACGCTGCTTGATGACGAGTTGAAACCCGATCTGGCGGCGCAAAAAATACAAAGCCTGTTGGCGCGCGGGCAGGTCGATCTTGTCGTCGGGCCGATTTTTTCCAATATTTTGCAGGCCATTCAAAAGCCCGTGCTGGAATCAGGCCGGATTTTGATTTCCCCCAATGCCGGACCGTCGCTTTATGCGGGCGCGCAGTGCTCGCCCTATTTTTTTGTGGTGTCCTATCAAAATGATCAGGCGCATGAGGTGATGGGGCTTTATGCGCAAGAGCAAGGATTTCGCAAAATAGCCTTTATCATGCCCAATTATCAGGCCGGAAAGGATGCGGTTTCGGGCTTTTTGCGGCAGTTTCGCGGTGACATTGTCGAAGAAATTTATGTTCCGATGGCGCAGCTTGATCTCTCTGCCGAGCTGGTCCGGATCGCTGCCGCCAAGCCCGATGCCGTCTTTACCTTCATGCCCGGCGGCATGGGGGTCGCTTTGGTGAAAAGCTATGCGCAATCGGGCCTTTCCGGCAAAATTCCCTTGCTGTCCACCTTCACATTTGACGAGGCCACTTTGCCCGCCCAGCAAGAGGCGGCTTTGGGCTTGATCGGCTCGACCTCGTGGTCGCCCTCCTTGGATAATCCGCAAAACAAGACATTTGTCGCAGATTTCGAAAAACAATTTGGCATGGTGCCCAGCGCCTATGCCATGCAAGGCTATGATACCGCGATGCTGATTGACAGCGCTGTCAGGAAAACCCAAGGCCAGACACAAGACCGCGATCAGCTGGCGCAAGCGCTGCGTCAGGCCGATTTTGTGTCATTGCGCGGTGCCTTCCGTTTTAACCGCAATGGCTATCCCATTCAGGATTTTTATCAGGTGAAGGCCATCAAGCGGCCTGACGGACGTTTTCAAACCCAGATTGTGTCACGGATTCTGACCTCGGTCGGTGACGCCTATGCCAAGGATTGCCCGTTGAAATAAAAGCAAAAACAGGCCTTTGCGAAAAAAAAACCGTCGGACGCCCGCTGCAAACGGCTTAAGACTTATGGAACGCGCCCAAATGGGCTTTTTTCCAGATTTCTTGTCTCTGGCCCATGGGATGGCACCCCTATATTGCCCCTGCGCGTTGAATAGGCTACAGACTGTTTGCGCCCGATCTTGTCGGCGTGTTGGCTCAGGCACCCGTAGCTCAGCTGGATAGAGTGTTGCCCTCCGAAGGCAAAGGTCAGAGGTTCGAATCCTCTCGGGTGCGCCAACAAAATCAATGGGTTAGCTGATTTTCTACATTCCGCAGAATTGCTCAAGCTACCACATAGCTACCAGCTGTCAGCAAATCCCCGCAAAAAATCACATTTCATAATGCATTTACACGGCTCTAATGCCGCAACTCTGCAAATATTCGAACATTCCATCGTACCACTTTGGCTCCCGCGTCGGGTCATTTTCATCTCCCCTCGGAACAAAAATGATGACGCCCTGCCGAGCTCTGGTCAGCAACACCCGGTGAGCATTCAAAATAAAACGTTGTCGAGCAGGGTCATTCACAGATTGCCAACGGGTACCTTTAAAAGTCATGGGCACAAGGCCATTTGGTGTGTGCCGAAGGTTGGCATCAATGCAAACGCAAGCCCAATCCAATTCAAGGCCCTGTAAGGCAAATTCGGTTGCTACATCCTCAAGATAATCAGATGATCATTTTCCTACCTATGACGCATAACGTCATCCTTTTATTGGGACGTTGCGTCGGCTTTCCGTAAAGTGTTAGAATAATATCCTGATCACCCTCGCCGAAATGCCAAAAACAATACTCAAGTTTATCTCAAACCTAGAGGCCTACAAATGCATTGGATAATGGTGGGTGTCTTGATCTGGATCGGATTGGCGATCGCACCATTAGTTGTCGGTATTTTTATCGCAGTTATACCCTATGTTATCGGTGCGGCATTCTGTTCAATCATTTTGCTTGTTATTTTTAAAGAACCAATCTGGGGTTTTGTTGGTTTAATTCTAGGTCTTATCTTGGTGCACAAAATGAAAAGACATAAAGATTAGGCCTAATCGCGATAGAGATGGAGAAAAACATGCTGACACCTTCGCAAGCTAAATCATTACAAAAACTAAAAGAACAGTGTGAGTTAGATATAAAAAAAATTGATCCTAATTTACCCGCCATGCTAGCTGGAATGTCATTATCAAAAGACGGGGCCAGCAAAATTGCTGCTTTACAGGAAAAATTATTTGACGCACTGCTTGAAGCTGCGAATAAATTACCTGAACAATTTAGTTTAGATATTCCCTCTGAACATTTAGCTGATGTTGATACTAGAGCGACTTTTTATATATGTTCAGATAATTACAGACATATTAGAGGGTCAAGCATCTTTAAATCCAAACGTGATGCAATAAAAGACTACAATGATATGATGGATGCGCGAATTTTATATGCAGCCGCTCAAATTAAAAGAGCGCGAATTTTCTTACCTGAAAATGACCCCTCAAGAGTTTTCATTGAAAGTTTAAGTTTTAAATAGTACCTATTTTCATATCTGGGTACTGCCTAAATTTTAACCAAAATATTAGACTTGCTCTATGTTCAGTAACAACAAAAAATCAGCGATGTATGAGTCAATGTGGCCCCTGTTAGCTTTTGCCACGGCACTTCTATTTTTATCATCGCTATCAGCCACTGCATACGTACTACCCCCTCCAGATTGTACCTATGAAAAATATGATGAATGCCTGAAGACTGGAAAGCTCAGCTATCTGGTACTTTATGGATATATCTCGCCTAGTGATGAAAGGGCATTCTACCGCTTAGATCATGACTTGCCCCGTGATAGCCAATTTCCCACAATTTATTTGGATACTGGTGGAGGAAACATGAATTCTGCAATTGAAATAGGCAGAATTCTTAGAAAAAACAAAGCCACCGTTAAGTCAGGAAACCCTGTTCTTCAGCAAGAATATACTAAATGCTTATCTGCTTGTGTGATGGTAGCAGCAGGAGCCACCCAACGTTTCCTCGTCAATATAGGGCTACATAGCCCTTCTATTAAACACGAAGCTTCACCTAGAGCTCAAGCTGAAGATGAGTGGTTTAAACTCAAACGTGAATATTATGACGAAATGGGCATCAATCCTCTTCTTGCAAGAATTGCTGACTCAGTACCATTCGATCAAATGCTGAATTTAACTTACGATCCAGCAGCCATCGGTAAATACCAGTATATCGTCCAATTTGGCTTCTATCAGGGCCCTATCCTTGAGGAAAATGACGAGACACAAGCTCCAATTGAATTCAAACCTCGTGAGGCACCTTCTCAAATCCAAGAAATTGCTGCGTTTAATGGTAGCTCGGATGCATTATCGGGTGTCATACATAAATTCATGTTTGGGAATGGCAAAATAGAACCAAATGAAAAAGAGGCTCTAGAATGGCTGAAATTTGGTCTTGAGCATCGGGATAAAAGATCAGCTCATAATATAGCTCTCTACTACTGGACACGGAATAAAACCAAATCCATAGAATATTTAAAACAAGCTGCAGAGTTAGGGTTTGCTGGATCCCAAAACAACTTAGGCTGGGCCTATTACAAGAGCGACGGAGTCAAAAGAAGCGTTCCAGATGCAGTGTTTTGGATTACTAAAGCCGCTGAGCAGGGGGAAACCTTTGCCTATGGCTCATTGTGCCAGATGCATGCCGACGGGAATGTTTTCAAAAGAGACAATGTACAGGCATTCAAATGGTGCAATCTGGCTTTGTGGGACATGTCCGATGGAAAGACCCGTGATAACACCGTTAGGGCTATAGATATCATCAAAACCCGTATCACCACACAAGAACGCAGGACGGCCCGGTTGCTCGTACAAGATTGGAAACCTTTATCAAAAACCGAAATCAATGTCGGTAAATGGCAGTATGGTGCAACGAGAGACACTCATTCTTGGCTTTACTAGGTGAACTAATTTAGTTTTTTTTCATAAAATCGGGAATGCTTATAATGCGATTGGTAGCTATAATTTTGGTTATGTTAGTCTGCGGGATAAATCCTCTGATTGCAAAAGAACAAACCCCAACACATACTGATTTTATTTTAATTCGCTCTATTAGTGCACAAGCAGCCCACGAAGCATGCGTGGTGACTAATAATCCTAGTTGTTATTCAATTTTAAACACTGCCTTGATTGCATATAGGGACGGATTGCTTGAAAATTACGGTGGCCCTAATTGGGCGCTATGTGAAGATGTTTCATTAGAGGCATTTAGATCAGAATTTAACAGATTTTTTCCATACCAACCTGGATTACACTCGCTTCCAGCATCTGAGTTTCTTGGCCTTGTTTTGATGTTAAAATGGAGCTGTAAAAGACAAAAAATGAGAGGGGAGAGATAGAGACCTTCTGTCTCACCAGGTGTCACATCTTGCCTGGAAACGACTTGCGGAGCAAAATGATCATCGTTCAGGACTTTGGCCTAGCCGTAGCGATTGTTACTCGCGTTTAATTCAAGCAGCCGAGAAATGCGATGAAGCCGACGAGGGCAGAGAATTAGTATGACATGCCCTCAGCAATGCCAATTACAGGAGCAATCCCAGTCGCCAGCGAGAACAAAGATTCCACGATTCACCACGCCGCCTCTGGGACTCAGGACATCTCCGACCAGATAGACGTTTCCATCCTTCAATAAGGCGTTGGTAAGTTCAATCCGCCAGCCTGTACCAACATAACTATCCCCCTTCCAATCGGGGTGGATGTCGTTTGGAGCGGCGCTTTTGAGGATACGGGCAGTAGTGCCCTTAGGGGCACAAACCATCCGCTTGCTTAAGTTTTCGTCAATTGCTGAACAGGTAGTCGTGCCTCGATAAATGGTGGATCCATTTCTTCCTGCCACGTCAAGTCTCGCCTTCATCAAACTAGATTCCATGCGATTTATCGCAAAAAAGAGTTCCTTCCCGATAAATGAGGCTGTCCAAAATCCAGAGCCTATTTGAAAAAAAGAGAATTCGCCGCGACTAAAAATAGATTCGATCCCCCGCGTCGTATTCACCATAGCAGTGTGATTTTGAAATGGACAATAGAAGACCTGCGCAACAGACAGCCCCGGTAAAAGAAGGAACCCTACCAAAAAAAACGTTGTGAGCGAAAAAACTTTCTTGAACATATTAAGTTCCTCTACCAGCACGTTTCAAACCTTTTGATTTAGGAGTTTGAATGTCGTTAATTTTTAGATTATTCAAGCTTACCTATCTAAAATAGAATGAAGCAAAAAGTTCAAAACTTTCTTGATCTAGCGTCACATTCGTATTTAAATTTTTGTTTATCTCGTTCTAAAAAGCCAATCCCTGATATCCTATCAATATTTATTGACCAAGAGTCAGTGAATTTATGTCCATCATTAAACCCACCTGAAAAGTATATTTGGCTTTCATTAGCAGAAAACGAAACTACTCCCCCTAAATGATGCGCAAATTCTTGCCAACGCCACACGATCTGAACTATATCAGCAGACCCTGTAGGTCTAGAAAGTGAGTAGCCTCCATTCGGTGAGCAAGGTGTCATATCATAAATAAATGATGATCTAATACATGAAAGTTGGATACCATTAAATGTTGCGCTGTTGAGTGAAATGGTAATGGTAGGACTGTTTTCTGATACACAACTAACTAAGCTTTGTGCATCAGCAGACATAGAGAAAATGCAAAATAATGCAATCAAGTAATTCTTCTTTTCTGGTATCAACTTTTTATCTCCATTCAATTTTTCTTTGATAATCACGTTTGTGTTTGTTGATCGTAAAATTATTTGAGGCATTCAAACATTCTCAAACAGAGGCTCTAGCACGTCTGAGTTAGACTAATCTTATCTCTGATGGTCCTCCAAGCGGCCTCGCTCCGTAGCCGCTTTAAATCTACAAGACTTTTATGAGCGTTTAGCGAGTTTAGTCCAATTTAAACCGTAACAGTCCAAATATACGCTGGAACTTAAGCATGTCCAAATAGAAATAAACAACTACAGTTAAACCTATACTGTTCAACTTTGTTTATGAATAAATTCCAGTTGTGCCTCGCTTTGATGTTCCCATTTGTTCTCCACGTAAAGAATTGATTCATCTCGTTTCTGGAATCGAATGTTTAGATCATCTTATTTGAGGTAAGTTCTCGGTCCTCAATCCATTGCAACCACAGAGCCAATGTGACCGACGAGTATTTCGACTTACCCAAACCAAGGGCTAACTATGGATTTAGTCCATTCAGAATCCAGCGTCATTTCAACTGGATTATCGTTATTTTTATACTGGCTTACGGTATTGTTGCAGGAAAATTGGTTCTCTATGGATCTGGCTTCTTCAAATCAAAAGAGAAGACGAAGGTCCAGCTATTGAAACCCACCAAAGCTCGTCCATTAATCACGGATCGGAATGGTGAAGTTTTGGCAACAGACATCAAAAAGTATTCCGTATACGTTGAAACCGACAAGCTGATTGAAAAAGATAGAGCAGCAAGATTACTAGCTCAAGCTTTGCCGCAATATACAAACCAAATGAAACTGCTTGTTGAATTTGAGAGTGGGCGTAATTTTTTTTGGGTTGCAAGAAATATCTCTGAAGAAGAACGGGAGCGTGTCTTTCGTCTTGGCCTACCCGGGGTAGTCCTTGAAAAAGAAAACCGCCGTTTTTACCCCAATGGAACCTTGGCAGCGCATGTCCTTGGGAGCACAGATGTTGATAACCGAGGTATATCAGGATTTGAAAAATACATCGACCAAACAGGTATCAGTGATTTAGAAAAAATAGGCTTACCAGTTACTCAAGATGAATTGAAGCCTTTTGAGCTCTCTATTGATATCCGTATCCAGCATGCCCTAAGAGATGAACTTGTTAAAGGGATTAACAAATACAAGGCCCTTGCTGGTTCAGGCATTGTTTATGATGTCACAACAGGCGAAATAATTGCTCTTGCCTCCTATCCAGATTTTGATGCCAATTTATCTACTGATGCTCAAAAACCAGAAAACATAAATCGAGCCATGGTAGGCGTGTATGAAATGGGGTCCACTTTTAAGGCCCTTAATACCGCTCTGGCTCTTGAATCTGGTAAGATGAACATCAATACAGCCTTTGATACCAAAGAAGGCGAGATGACTATCGGAAAGCATACAATCCATGAATATCATGGCACAGGTAAGCGGCTGACCATTCCAGAAATCTTCCTTCATTCCTCCAATCTTGGCTCAGCCAAAATGGCATTGACGGTTGGCTCCAAAGCCCAGCAGGATTTTTTGCGGAAAATGGGCATCTTGGATCGCGTCCAAACTGAACTTCCGGAGACACAGGCCCCGCTTTATCCCAAATATTGGTCAGACATCTCTACAGTGACGATTTCATATGGGCATGGCATATCAGTTTCAGCTCTTGCTTGTGTCAAAGCCGTTGGCGCACTCGTAAATGGTGGTAGGCTTATTGAACCTACGTTCTTGAAGCGTACCCCTGATGAAGCAAATAAAAATGCGCCCGTTGTTATCAAACCAGAAACCAGTGAAGCGCTGCGTTACGTCATGCGGCTTAATGCCGAACAAGGAACTGCCAAGGCAGCCCTTGTGCCCGGCTATTTCATAGGGGGCAAGACTGGAACTGCAGAGAAAGCTATTCGTGGCTTTTATCAAAAAGATAAGATGCTCACTACCTTTATGGCTATCACACCTGCCGACAGGCCACGATACCTCTATTTTGTAATACTTGACGAGCCAAAGGGTATTCCGGAAACACATAATCTTGCGACATCGTCATGGAATGCAGGTGCAGTTACTGGAAAACTCATTGAACGGACCGCTCCAATGCTGATGCCTCCGATATTTGCCCAGCCAGAAGATCCCTTCCCGACCATGATCAAGTGGAATGCTTGGGGCATTAAAAAATCATAATGCAAATGTATTTTATGTTTTGAAGCAATACATAACAAACTCTAATCAAATCGTACCATCTGGAAATTTATCGTCTGGATTAAACAAAATTGGCCTTACCAATATTTTGTAGGCGTCTAGATCAAAGCCTTTTTCCTCACATGAAATAAACCTATCTTGTCTTGAGCACCAAGTACCAAGATAGCGCCACTGATCTATTGTGTTCTTCTGTATCCACTTGGCCTGACCCCATCAAGCGATCCAGTTGTTATGTTAGTTTAATATTGCGTTTGGCGCTAGTCTTTGAGTGGCCGGCGTAGCTAGTTGGTGTTGCGAAGCCGGCCACTGTAAAACTTCAGGTGCTGGTGGTTGGTATCG
>CAIJVU010000058.1 GCA_903824185.1 uncultured Hyphomicrobiales bacterium | reverse complement strand
TGCCGGTCATATTGCGAGACCGGGCTTAGGGCTTTGAGGCCTGTTGTGTCAAAAAGGTTCTTTCGGCCACCGCGGGTTAAAAAGCGCTCAAGGTCAGCATTAAAAGTCTTGGGAAGGTCTGCGATCGAAACGGATGCCGGAGGCCGGCTGTTCACCAAGGCTAATTTTATTTGCGGCCAATCGGGTTGGGTCTCCGACAGCCTGTTCCAGACCTTGGTGACATCACGCCGCAATTGTTTTGCACGGGATGGTGTGCGGCCATCTTCAACTGCCCAGTGCTCAAAACCAGCCATAATATCGTCAGAGACCTGCCATGGCTCGATCCCTAATGTGGAACAGCGAACCCCCAATTGGTTCATGAAAGACCGATCATAACGGTTTGGGATGTGAGTAATGAGGGACACCCAGGCTTCGGAGAGAGAGCGTTCGATGGTAATCACCGTGCCCTGTTTAACTATATCCTCCACCATTCCGGCCTCCTTTTAACCAGTATTTGATGTTCAGAGTATGCATGTCTGTAATGAAATTGCAAGTATACTTCGTTACAGACAGTATTGTTATCAAAAAAAGAGAATTTTATATTTATTATTTGATCAAAGATTTCTAAAATATTGAATCTATATTTGTTCAATACTTTTAATATGATGCATGATAAGCTGCAGACGTCCTAAACCTTCGAAACGGTATTTTTGGACGTGAGCTGCTGCTTGCCGACCAAGAAGGTGGGCCAGTGCGACAAGAGCAGGGTGGGCTGTATGGCTAATTTTATGGACAGTGCCTTGACCTTCATCAGATTTTTGTGAAGCGTGGCGGGACCGTTTACGGCCACGTAACAAAGCTGGATTGTGAAGATTATCGTCCGTATCGCGCGTGCCTTTTGTGGGCGCACTGAGGTTCGCTGCGGCTTTTGAAGCCGAAGAGGCGTGCGTTCCAGGGACAGGTGTGATTCGGACACGTTTCATGTCCAGAACATTACGAGCCGAGGCAAAATGCCGTTGGCGAAAATACCGTGACAGTTTTCAGGTGTGTTTTTTGGTAATGTTCAACCGGTGACAACAGAGTCATTCTAACCGGGGAAACTCAGACAGTTGGCGGTGTGTCGGTATCTGTCTGAGAGCGGGTTTTGCGCTCTTTCATTTCTTCCCAATAAATACGCAAGGCATGTTCTGGTTGACTGATATTTGCCCATTCAAAAACCGATGTGACAAAATCGGTGAATGGACTTTCATCACCCCGTCCGCCAATAGGCACTGACCCAGTTTGGCGAAGCCAGTCAGTGGCCAGCATTGCAATCAGTGTGATCTTTTCATCGATCCGGCGGCGTCCGGCTTTAGAAGGAACGGCTGGAATTTCATGCTCCAGATTTCCTGGGGAAGTCGTGCGGTCTGCCGTTCCCAAGATAATGGGTTCGATCCGGTTTCTTGATTGCTTGCCTTTGGGTCTATTGCGGCCTTCTGCTACCCGCCGGCCTTCCGCAGCACAAAAAACAATCAGGGTTCTTAAGTTTTCGATTGATGCGGTATCCGCCCAATCCAGTAATTCGTTACTGCCGCTAAGTTCAATGCGCAAAGACGGAGCGATTCTAGCAGCTCTTTGTTCCAGATAATAAAGAGCGCCGGCCGGTAAATGCGCTAACAACGATTGTAAAATAGCCTTGTCTGAACCTTTTTCTGCAGCTTTCCAGAGGCGAAGGAGTGCAATGCGCGAAGGGCCTTGCTGGAATGCAGAGGTCGTATCGTGCTGGTAAAGAGACACAGATTCCTCGGCATCTTTCAGCAATTGTTTGGCGTCACTAGAAGCAGTTTTAACCCCTGCGCGCTTTAAAGTGAAAGCAAGCAGCTCTTCAAGATCCGAAGACATATGGGGTGAAAATAAGCTCATGGTGGAAACATAAGCAGTAAAATAATGATTGGCAATGAAGGGAGAGGAGCCCTTTAGGGCGAAATTGAAAGAATAAATTTTACGCTAAGCTTTGGTAAGAGCTTGATTGTTTTCAAGATGTCAGTGCTGGTTATGTGTCTGCTGGCACCATCTAAGGACCCGCCGATAACCGAAATGACGACTTTCGGAGGCCACATTTTTCATCGCCTCGCGGATGGATGCAACTAAGATTGGATAGATCGATACCGAACGCTCGATCGATCGACGGAGAAGACCTCGTACGCCCGACGCTGTCCCACGCCATGCTCTTGCACGACACGGGCCACCGCTTCTCGCTTCGTATCGGGCGTCACCAGTTTTTTGATGCGACATCTTTCAAGATGGCCATGTCCAGCATGGCTTTTGCAAGCAACTTTTTCAGCTTGGCATTCTCTTCCTCAAGTGACTTGAGCTTGCGGGCATCCGACACATCCATGCCGCCAAACTTGGCCTTTTAATTATAGAAGGTTTCGTCAAAAATAACATCCTTGCGGCAAACATCGGATGTCTTTGCACCCGCCTCGTACTTCTTCAAAATTACGATAATCTGCTTTTCCGTAAATCGTGAACGCTTAATGTCATCCGTCTGCTTGTTTGCGACGGACTTTACCAAAATATGGAGAAAGTACAGGGCTCAGACCATTTATCCTGAGGATCTTGTTGTTTCTTGTGGCAGCTGACTGAAGCAGGTTTCCAACTTAGTAAATCAGGAATCCTCGATAATTGTCTGTGGCAATCTCGTCGCACAGGCGTGTATAATTTCCAAGCCCGCCAATATAGGGCAAAAACACTTGTGGCTTTCCCGGTATGTTTGCGCCCATGTACCAGGATTTTGCCTTTGGGAACAATGTACCAGCGGCAACATCGCGCACATGTTGCACCCAATTTTCCTGCGCGTCGGAGCGAGCCTCAATCATGACATCAGGCTTTGACTTGAGATCCGTCACGCAACGGCCGATCCATTCTACGTGCTGTTCGATTGCCATCACCACATTTGTCGTGATCGACGGACTGCCCGGACCGGTTACGATGAAGAGGTTTGGAAATCCGGCGACCGCGAGACCCAAATACGACTTTGGACCCTCCTGCCACGTTTCTTTTAATGTCAATCCATTCTGTCCGCGAATATCGATGCGTAAGAGCGCACCTGTGACGGCGTCAAATCCGGTAGCAAATACAATCATATCGAGCGGAATGATCCGATCGCCTAATGCAATACCCTCAGGTGAGATGCCTGTCATCGGTTCCTTGCGAAGATCGACCAAGGTCACGTTTTTGCGGTTGTAGGTTTCATAATAATCTGTGTCGACACAAATCCGTTTGGTGCCGATTGGATGATCGTTTGGCGTTAGTATTTTGGCGATTTGAGGATCTTTAACGCGTGAACGGATCTTCTCTTTAACAAAGGCTGCGGCTGTTTCGTTCGCCTTCTCATCGAGAAAGAGATCATTGAATGCGTGCACGAAATTTGCGCCGCCGCGCAACCAACGGGCTTCATATTCTTTCAAGCGCTCGTCCTCGTTCACATCGAAAACGGAGCGCGTCGCATATTCATACAAAATCCCTGAGCGGCTCTTCTTGGCTATTGCGCGGTAATCATCGCGGTTCATATTCCAATCGGCAATCTTTTCTGGTGAGAGCGGTTTATTCCATGCAGGAATGGAAAAATTCGGTGTGCGTTGAAATACTGTCAGATGTTTGGCACGTTGAGCGATTTGTGGAATCACCTGAATGCCAGATGAGCCTGTCCCGATGACACCAACGTGCTTACCTTCGAAATCAACGTCGTGATGTGGCCATTGCCCCGTGTGATAAAGTTCGCCCTTGAAACTATCCCGGCCTTTGATATTTGGCAGTTGGGCAGCCGAAAGACAGCCCGTCGCCATGATGCAAAAGCGTGCGATTGCCGTCTCGCCATTGGACGCCTGAACGGTCCAACGCTTTCTAATATCGTCAAAGATAGCCGATTGCACGCGCGCCGACAAAGCGATGTCTCGACGCAGTTCGAGACGGTCCGCGACGAAATTGAGATAGCCGAGAATTTGTGTCTGGTCCGAATACCGCTCCGTCCATCTCCATTCGCGTTCCAGCTCCTTGTTGAACGAGAATGAATATTCCTGGCTCTCCACATCGCAACGGGCGCCCGGATAACGATTCCAATACCACGTGCCACCAACGCCATCGCCCGCCTCGAAGCAGCGCACCGTGAGACCACGGCTCCGTAAGAGATGGATAAGATAAAGGCCGGCGAAGCCGGCGCCAACGATCACAACGTCATAAATTGAGGTCTGATCATGGTGGGTCTGCGCGTTCATTATGTTCTCTCCAAGACCAGGTTCAAAGCCATAGAACTCATTAGTCATATAAAAAACCGGTCAGTATATATACATATTATTCGGAAAAATATGCTATTGACAAGTAATACTGATGGGTATCTAATCCGATGCCAAGTAGATAATGTCTGGGAGCCAAAGCAGCCCCACTTAAGCGGGCGATCCGCAGGGAGGAACAACCATGATCACGACAGGCAAGACACGCCTCAGGGCTGTATTCATCGGCACCCTACTTGGGTTGGGTGCTTGTGTTGCGGATGCTATGGCTTTCGAATCGCCACAGGATGGCGTCTACACGGATCGAATCGACTGGGGTATGACGGCAGATATGAGCGGCCCGGCGTCGGCGGCGCAGGCACCGTGGGGGCACGGTTTCCAGACGGCTATTAAGGCCATCAACGAAAAGGGCGGCGTCAATGGTCGCAAGATCAACGTATTGACAGAAGACACGCGTTATGACGCCACAGTCGAACGCGTCGCCTATGATAAATTCGTCAGCCAGACACCGACACTTGGCACTTCAGGCATGGGAAATTCGAGCGCGCAGACAGCGCTCGTACCGCTCATCAAGCGCAATAAATTGCCCGTTATTGGCACCTACACCACGGCGAAGGTCGCCATTGATCCGCCAACTCCCTATTTCTATGGTGGCTTTTGCGGGTTCAAGGAAATGGCGCAGGTCGGCATAGGCTTCTTTACCGACCATCTCAAGCTCCAGAGCCCTAAGGTCGCGCTCGTTCATCTTGATGTGGCTTCGGGCAAGGAATATTCCAGTTATGTCGAGGCGGCGGTAACGGCGCGCGGCGGGACGGTAAAGTCGATCCCGATCAAGGTGGTGGCCGCTGATGCGACGCCGCAAGTTCTAGAAATTCTTGCAATGAAACCGGATTACGTCGCCATCCATGGCGTGCCGACAACGGCGATTCTTGTCATAAAAGCGATGAAACAATATGGCATCGATGTGCCAGCATTTGCGATCACCTATCTCGGAACGCCCGGCGTCTATGAAAATCTTGGTCCGGATGCCGGCAAAAACTATTACTTCGTCAGCTGCTTCTCACCCGCCAGCTCGGATCCGAAAGCAGCGGCTGAGATGGCCGCTGCCGCTGACAAGGCTGGGTTCGGTCCGCTGAAGGACGACATTAATTTCGTCGCCGGTTGGGTTGTTGGAACCACTGTAGCGCAAGCCATTGCAAAAGTAGGTGCCGAGCCGACACGTGAGAAACTCGCTGACATGCTGAATGCCGGCTTCACCGCCAATACAAGTGGCCTATCATCTGAGCTGAAATATACGGCGGCCGATCACGAGGGATTGCATGGCCTGAAGCCACTCAATTACGACTACAGCGCCAAAGCCTTCAAGAGCTATGGCGACTACAAAGATTTCGACAAATATCTGAAGTGATGAAAACCGACGGGAGCTCATCATGCTGTCGCAATTTATTTTCAGCGGTCTCGCGCTTGGCAGCATTTATGGTCTGGTCGCTCTCGGCTTCACGGTGATCTACAAGGCGACACAGGTTTTCAACTTTGCTCAAGGCATGTTGATGGTCTGTGGCGCCTATTTCGCCGTCACGGCATCAATTCACCTTGGATTACCGTTTCCCCTTACCATTGCATTCATCCTTGTCGGCGCAGGGATCCTTGGCATTGCGATCTACTTTCTCCTAATCAAACCACTGGGCGGGCAAGCATTACTCCCGATGATCATGATTACGATTGCGCTATCGATCATTCTGCGTGCCGTGATCGAGCTGATCTACGGGGGAGCCCCTTTGACGCTCCGGCTTCCCTTGCCATCTGGCGTTTTCGTGTTGGGTGATGTTCGGATCTCGCAATTGCATGTTACTGCTGCTGTCGTCTCCTGGCTTTGCATGCTGTTGTTCATTGTCTTCTTTCGCCGCTCCCGCGCAGGGCTTCTGATGCGTGCCACTGCCGATGGGTATGAAGCGGCGGTTCTATCCGGCATCCGTGTTGATCGGATCAACGCAGCAGCATGGGCCATCGGTACGATGCTGGCCGCCATCGGCGGGGTCTTTCTCTGCCAGCTTCAGCTTGTTTCGGTCGAACTCGAAAATATTGGCTTGCTCGCTCTGCCGGCTGTTGTGATCGGCGGACTGCAAAGCGTTCCGGGTGCGATTTTGGGTGGACTTCTCGTCGGTCTGATCGAGCAATTGGCCTCCGGTTACATCTCTCCGAAAGCACGCGACATTTTCATCTATGTCCCACTTTTGCTGATTCTGTTTATTCGTCCTTGGGGTTTGTTCGGGCAGAAGGAGCTCGGTCGCGTATGAGCAACGGAGTTACCGCCTATCTGGTCCGGCTACGACACAATGCATTGCCTACGACCCTGCGCGTGATTGGTGTCGCCGTTTTGCTTGCGATCCTTCTCTACCTGCCTTATGTGCTGCAATTTCGATCCATCTTTGGCGTTCGGCTGAGCAATATGCAATTGCTCAATATCGGGTTGAGCCAGGTCAATCTCACCTTGATTTCGATCATCGGTGCTGTATCACTCAATTATCTGACAGGCTGCGCCGGGCTCGTTTCGGTCGGACATGCGGCCTTCTTCGCACTCGGATCCATGGTGGCGGCTGCAACCGGCATGCATCTGAAATTGCCATTTCTAGCCACGCTTGTCGCCGCAATGCTGGCGGGTGCGATGGCCGGCGTTGTCGCAGGGTTGCCTTCGCTGCGCGTGCGAGGGCTTTACTTCGTGTTATCGACATTGGCGATCCATTTCATTGTCGTCTTCGTCTTCGCCGAATATCAATACGCTTTCCACGATGTTACGGGCGTGGCGGTCGGTGATGCCAAGATCGGATCATTCGAAATCGATTCCGGTATTAAATGGTATTTCTTTCTGTTGCCGATCACAGTGCTGTCCTGCCTGTTGATGCGCAACACGCTGTTTCATCGAGAGGGGCGGGCCGTGCTTGCCATGCGCGACAATGAACTGGCTGCGGCTGCAGCCGGGATTGATGTGCGCATTTTGAAATTGAAGGTGTTTGCTTTCTCGTCAGCCTTCGCGTCGCTGGCTGGTGCCTTGCAGGCCTATTATCTGTCGAATGTCGCCGCCGAGATGTACAGCCTCAATTTTGCCATCCAGTTCATCGCGATAATCATCGTGGGCGGTATGGGCACGATTGGCGGCGGAGTGATCGGAGCCATTGTCTGGCTGCTCCTCCCGTCTATTTTGATGGGCGCAGCCACCGAGGTGAAATCGGGTCCGGGTGACTTTGCGTCTTTCCTGCTCGCCCATCGGCCGCAGATCGTCAACCTCATCTTTGGTTCAATCGTTGCGTTGATCCTGATTTTTGCGCCGCATGGAATCGCCGGCTTTTTGCGACCACTATGGCAGCGGATGATAGGCGGTCTGCCGTGGCGGGGGCGTACATGATGTCCCCTTGCAATCATGAATCGCTTCTGAGCGTCGCAGGCCTATCGGTCAGCTATGGAGGTAAGGCGCTCGTTCTGTCCGGGATCGATCTGTCGGTCGGCAAAGGAGAGATCGTCGCCATTCTCGGTGCGAATGGCGCCGGGAAGACGACGCTGATACGCGCCATCTCCGGTCTTCTCAAATTGCATGGCGGTGCCATTCTCGCGGGCCAAATTAAAATTGGAGCCGATGATACGACCCGTCTTGCTCCCGAAACAATCGTCCGGCTTGGACTGGGTCAAGTTCCAGAAGGGCGACTGGTTTTCAAGAATCTAACGGTCGAGGAAAATCTCGATGTCGGTGCCGCCGTTTTGCCGCGTGAGAAGGGGCGTAGGACGATGGCCGCTGTCTATCACCTCTTCCCACGGCTTGCAGAACGCCGGACACAACTAGCCGGTCTGATGTCGGGGGGGGAGCAACAAATGCTGGCGCTTGGTCGCGCATTGGCTTCATCTCCGCGCCTCATTCTCGTTGACGAATTGTCGCTAGGGCTCGCACCGCTGATTGTGCGCGACATCTACGCGCAATTCAAAACGATCCGTTCGGAATTCGGCACCTCGATGCTGATCGTTGAGCAGAATGCGCGTCTCGCATTGGATGTCAGCGAGCGCGCCTATGTGCTTGAACGAGGCGAGGTGGTTTTGTCAGGCCTATCTGCAGACGTTGCCACAAGTGCGCGCATTCACGAATCCTATCTGGGTGTCCAGGCGGAGGCGAGCCATGGTTGAGGCCTTGCTGTCCGTTGATCGGGTGGAAATGCGTTTTGGCGGGATCGTTGCGCTGCATGGTGTCAGCTTCGAGGCCAAGCGGGGCGCAGTAACGTCCGTGATCGGACCAAACGGAGCGGGCAAGACCACGCTCTTCAACTGTATCACTGGCATGTATCAAGCCACAAGCGGTCGTGTTTTGTTCAATGGACGGGACATTACGGGCCTCAGGCCGCACGCCATCGCGCGCACCGGGATCGCGCGCACGTTTCAAAACATCGCGCTCTTTGGTGGCCTCAGCGTTCTTGAAAATCTAAAGATCGGTGCCTATCGGCATGGCACTTCCGGTTTGCTCGAAGGCTCGATCTTTGCTCCTAGAGCGCAGCGCGATGAAAAAGCGGCCCAGCGCCATGCTCAAGACATTCTTGATTTTCTGATGCTGTCCGATATCGCGGGCAAGAAGCCATCCGAATTGCCCTACGGTGTTCAGAAGCAGGTCGAATTTGGCCGCGCATTGATGCAGGGCGCCGACCTCATTCTGCTCGACGAACCGATGGCGGGCATGAGTCGCGGTGAGAAGGAGACGCTGGTCCAATTGATCCGTCGTGTCCAATCGACACTCGGTCTGACCTTTCTGCTCGTCGAGCATGACATGCCGGTGATCATGGACATTTCCGATCACATTGTCGTGGTCGATTTCGGCCGGAAGATTGCCGAGGGCGTTCCTGCGGAAATCCAGAAGAACGATGCGGTAATTGCCGCCTATCTCGGCGCCTGATTGAGAGGAGACTGCAATGCCCCTTCATCCTGATCTCGCAGCGATGCTCGCCAAAGCTGCCGGACTGCCACCGATGCAGACCGTTCCAGTCGATGTCATTCGTGCCGCTGACTTCAAACGTTATGACATTGGCGTACCAAAGGACGATGTCCACTCTGTGGAAGACCGCATGATCACAGGCCCTGGTGGTGATATTCGTATCCGCATCTACCGGCCGGATGATGCGAAGGGGTTGCCGCTGACTGTTTTCTTCCATGGCAGCGGTTTCGTGATCTGTAGTATCGATACACATGATGCGATGTGCCGCCAGATCTGCAATCGCGGGCACAGCGTCGTTGTATCGGTCGATTACCGGCTTGCACCAGAAAACAAATTTCCGGCCGGACCCGATGATTGCTATGTCGCGACTGTATGGGCGGCGGCGCATGCGCATGAGATCGGGGGCGATCCGACGCGCCTCGCCCTCTGTGGGGACAGTGCCGGAGGTTGTATGGCGGCTGTCGTGGCACAACGCGCGCGCGATGAGGATGGTCCTCCCATCAAGGCGCAAATCCTGCTCTATCCGGTGACAGATCATTATTCCGTCGAGCGGCCGTCTTATCAGGAGCGCGGGGTGGGTTTTGGGTTGACGCGCGATGGCATGATGTGGTTCTGGGATTTCTATCTTGGCGATCCGGCCCATGGCGCGCATCCGCACGCATCACCCATGCGCGCCGCGCGCTTTGATAACCTGCCGCAGACCTATCTCATCACAGGCGAATACGATCTCTTGCGCGACGAGGGCGAGGATTATGCCGCCGCATTGATCCGTGCGGGCGTTCCGGTCACGTTCAAACGCTACCACGACATGAATCATGGCTTTCTGAACTGGGTCGGCCTGGTTGATCGCTCGACAGAAGCGATGGACGCTTTGGCTTTGTGGATGCGGCAAACGCTGTGACCGGCGACCCTTTAGGTGGCTACCCTCTTGTTTTGTTCGACTGGCTCATGAGCTCAAGGAGCGCCGATGCGTGTGACACATAAATATGATGCCATTGTCTTAGGAGCTGGTTTTGCAGGTCTCTATGCAATCCATGCGATGCGTCAACGCGGCTTCAGCGTTCATGGATTTGAAGCTGCGGATGATGTCGGCGGTGTCTGGTATTGGAACCGCTATCCCGGCGCACGGTGCGACGTTGAAAGTCTGCAATATTCTTTTTCCTTTTCGAAAGAGCTCGAGCAAGAGTGGGAGTGGAGCGAACGGTTTGCAGCGCAGCCGGAAATTCTGGCATATATCAAACATGTGGCCGACCGGTTCGATCTTTGCCGGTATATCAGTTTCGAAACACGCGTCGAAAGCGCGATTTGGGATGAAGATCGCGCCCGCTGGACGGTGACAACCGATCGTGGTGATGAATGGGACGCGGCCTTCTGCATTATGGCCAGCGGCTCGCTTTCTGTCTCGCGCCTGCCTGATCTTTCCGGCCTAACCACCTTCAAAGGTGAGACGGTGCATACCGGAATGTGGCCCGATCGGCCGATTGCCTATGCCAACAAGAAGGTTGCAGTCATCGGCACCGGTTCGTCTGGCATTCAGGCCATTCCCGTGATTGCTGAGCAAGCCAAGCAATTGACCGTCTTTCAGCGAACTCCGAATTTCGTCATCCCGGCGCGCAATGGTCCGCTGGCCCAGGAAAAACAAAAAACGTGGAAAGCCCAATACGAGCATTGGCGGGCGCGGGCGCGTGAGGTCGGTACGCTTTACGAATTTGCAAGCCAGGGCGCGCTCGACGTTACCGAAGCTGAGCGGATCGCCGAATATGAACGCCGCTGGGCGATGGGTGGCGTCAATTTCGTCCACTCCTTCAATAATATCTATACGGACGCAGCAGCCAATAAGACGGCGGCTGATTTCGTGCGGGCCAAGATTCGCTCCATCGTAAAAGATCCTACGACGGCGGAAAAACTCTGTCCCACGGACCATCCTCTCGGATCAAAACGCATATGTGTCGGCTCAAATTACTTCGAGACATATAACCGTTCGAATGTCGCGCTCATCGATATCCGCGAGGAACCCATTGTCGAGATCCAGCCGGATGGCATCAAAACCTCGCGGCAAGTCTATCCTGTCGATCTGATTGTTTTTGCGACGGGCTATGATGCGCTCACGGGCGCCCTGACGCGCATCAACATACATGGCCGCAATGGTGTTGCCCTGCGGGACAAGTGGAATAAGGGCCCGAAAAATTATCTTGGGCTGATGACAGCAGGGTTCCCGAACATGTTCGTGATCACTGGTCCGGGAAGTCCGTCGGCGCTTGTGAACATGATCGTCGGTATCGAGCATCATGTCGATTGGATTGCAGAATGTCTCGTGTATCTCCGCGATAAAGAAATTGATCGTATCGATGTTGAACCGGAAGCGGAAGATCAGTGGGTCGCACATGTCAATGAGTCGGCTGACAAGACTTTATTTGTGAAAGCCAATTCCTGGTACCTCGGCGCCAATGTGCCAGGCAAGCCGCGCGTCTTCATGCTGTATACGGGGGGGCTCAAGAAATATCGCGAGATCTGCGATGACGTTGCTAAAGCCCAGTATCGCGGTTTTCAACTTAGTCAGACTACGCAGAGAAAGAGAGCGTTATGAAGATGAAACATTTTGCTGTCATTGGCGCAGGGGCAGGCGGCCTTTGTGTGGCCAAAAATCTTCTCGCACGCGGTCTCGATGTGACCATTTTCGAAGCCGGCTCAACGGTCGGCGGCTTGTGGGTTTATGAGAATGACAGCGGACTCAGTCCGATCTATCGCTCGCTGCATATCAATTCTGAAGCGCGAGTCAGCTCTTTCATTGATTTTCAATTTCCGCCAGGAACGTCGCTTTATCCCGATCACAGGGAGATGCATCGCTATTTCCAAAATTATGCCGCGCATTTCAACGTCATCGACACGATCAAGTTCATGAGTAAGGTAAAGTCGATCACGCCCAAAGGCGATCAATGGCAGCTAGAAACCGAGACGGGTGAGACTTTCTTTTTTGACGGCGTGGTCGTGGCGACAGGACATCAGAGCGTGCCTCGCCATGCGTCTGAAATCGAGTTGTTTTCTGGTGATTACATTCACGCCCACGCCTATCGCACACCTGAGCCTTTCGCTGGAAAGCGTGTCTTGGTGATTGGTCCTGGCAATAGTGGTGTCGATATTGCCGCCGATATCTGCACGCAAACGGAGCAGACCGATCTGAGTGCTCGTTCACCGGTTTTGATAATGCCGCGCCTGATGTTCGGCATTCCTAATTCGCGCGTGTTAGGCGCGCTCGAAAAGCCATGGCTTCCCTGGTGGATTAAAATCAAGATTCGGACATGGTTGACGCGCGTGTTCCACGGTCGGATGGAGCAATGGGGTTTCAAGACTCCGACAACACGCACACATCCTATCAGCCATCCGACGCTCATCTCCCACATTGCGTGGAAGCGCATTAAAGTCAGGCCTGGAATTCATTCGATTAAAGGCAAGACGGTGACATATGACGATGGATTATCAGAGGATTATGATGCGATCATTGGTGCAACCGGTTATGTGACCCATCTTCCGTTTCTGGATGCGACGCAATCGCCCATGCAGGGCCACAAGTTCCGGCTCTATAATCGCGTCGTTCATCCCGATCTGCCGGGTCTGTTTTTCATCGGCTTCTTCGACGTCACGGGTGGCAGCAATATCCGCATGATGGATGATCAGGCCGAATATATCGCAGCCATTGCATCGGGTGGCGTGACATTGCCAAGGCCTGAGGAGATGGACAAGGCCATTGCGGAGGATTTCGCATGGTATGCTGCGCTGTTCCCGGATACGCCGCGCTATGCCAATGAACTTGATCCGGTGCGTTATCGTCAAATTATCAGCCGTGATTATGAGCGCTGCGGTGTATCACGCATTGTCTATCCCGCACCAGGTTATACACTTCACGACGAGGTTACCCCATGAGTCAAAATCTTTCGGGCCGTAAGGCTATCATTACTGGAGCGGGGCTTGGAATTGGACGCGCGATCGCTTTGCGTCTGGCTGAGGAGGGGTGCGATGTCGGCTTGTTCGATCGCGATCCAGGATCTGTAGATGTCACGGCAGCGATGATACGAGATAAAGGGCGCCGTGCTGTGATCGCGCTTGGCGATGCTTCTCGGCCTGATGATGTGGTCACCGGTGCCGCTGATCTCGTGCAGGCGTTAGATGGTATTGATATTCTCGTTAACAATGCTGGTATACTTCGTACAGCGCCGTTTCTAGAAACACCTTATGCGATATGGCGTGAAGTCTTCAGCATTAATCTTGATGGCGCATTCTTGTTTTCTCAATCTATCCTTCCGGTGATGGTTGAACAGAAATCCGGTTGTGTCGTCAACATGGCATCTTGGACGGGCAAGAAGGGTGTTCCCAATCATTCGGCTTACAGCGCCAGTAAATTCGCGCTGATTGGTTTAACCCAATCGCTGGCTGGTGAAATGGCTGGACACGGCATTCGCGTAAATGCGGTTTGTCCAGGTGTGATCGTGAATACGCGGATGCGCGATTTGGCCGAAGAACTCAATCACGCGCAGGGTTTGCCAGATGTCGCCACGCGTGTACAAACGACTATCCCGCTCAAGCGGGCTGGTGAGCCGCAGGATGTTGCCGGTGTTGTCACCTTTCTATGTTCGGATGACGCGTCGTATATGACAGGTCAATCGATCAATATCACCGGCGGACTCTGGATGAGTTGATACAAAGTTCATTCGTCAACCGACCTTGCACATCAAGCCGTTAGCGGTGCAGTCCAATGCGGCTGTACGATACCTTTTACCGGCATCCGTAATTTCATCAAACGTTTGCCACCGAGCGATCCCACCACGGCGTCTTGTAGATCGTTACCGCAAAAGGCAAGGCTCGATAGATTGTTCCAGCGCAAGGGCGTCGCGCGGGCGATGTGTTCGACCTTAAGTTCATTTGCACGATACGCGTTTTCTGCATCGTCGCATAGGCTCGTCTTGGTGTTTTGCATGAGCGTTTTGGCGCGGCCTGAGCGATCGATATGAACGAGCGCATTATTGATGACGCTCGTCATCCACAGACTACCCTCCGCATCGAGCGTTAGTCCATCGGGATAATAACCGCGTCCGAATTCAGCGAAGATCTGCCTGTTGACGAGGGTTCCGTCCGAACGAAGATGGAATCGTGTGATACGACGGTTGAAGGTTTCGTTTATATAGAAAAAGCCGCGCTCTTCATCGAGCACGCATTCATTGGTATAGCCGAGTTGATCAGCGGCGATACGAGCACCATTCGAATCGACACAAATCACGAAGCCATCGAGAATGTCGGGCCGGTAAGCGCGATCACGCGGGCGTAAGCGCGTGCTGATGGTGATCCATACGCGGCCTTGATGATCGATACGCACAAAATTGGTCGGCGGCAGTCGCTCGCCATCGAGCGTTTCAAGAAAGGGCGTGACTGACCCGTCGCAATGCAGGCGGTAAACGCCGCCAAATTCTGCGCCGAGATGAGCGATGAGGAATGAACCATCCTGCATCATGGCGATACCATTGGGATGCAGTGCCGGACCGTTCGAGAGAATCCGGCGCACCTCACCCGACCGTCCAATGATCGAGACGCCGCCATTGCCTGTCGCGTCCGAACACAAGAAGGTCCCGCTGGCATGCGCTAGGACACATTCAGCGCGGTTTAGGTCTTCCCCGATCCAGCCTGTGATTTCCATGAGACATCTTCTACCAAAAAAAATTGATTACAACTTGACAGATGTTAGCGCTACTGAATAGTATCTTCAACAACGAGTAAGTCAGCCCATTTTGGCTGTCGGCAAATGCGAGGAGACTGACCTTGAAGGCGCCAATGGCCCGCACCTATTTTGACCTGTGCAAAGAGCAGGCTGCGCGCTATGGCGAAGCCCCCGCCGTTATTCATGCCGGCAAGACAGTCAGTTATCTTAGCCTGATGGAGAAGGCGGCTCAGGTCGCGGCAGCGTTGCGCGCTGAGGGGGTCCGCTATGGTGACCGTATTGGGATCCTCATTCCAAACCGTCCAGAATGGATTGAAATCGCGATCGGGGCCGGTGGGGCTGGTGCTGTGGCCGTGCCGTTCAGCACGTGGTCGACAAAGCAGGAACTCGATTTTCTTCTTCGCGATTCAGCCGTCACGCACCTCTTCGCTTTAGCCCGTTTCTCGGACCGCAACTACGCGGCCGACCTTGCGGCGCTCATTCCAGACCTGCTCGAAGGCAGAGTTTCATGTGCCTTCCCACGCTTGAAAAACGTCATTATTATAGAGCCGGGCGACTTCTACGGTTTTACGGATTATGACCGCTTCCTTGCCGATCGTCCGCCGCTTGCGGTTTTGCCACCGGGTGAGATGGCATCTGCTGGTGATGATGCGCTGATTCTCTACACATCGGGCTCAAGCGCACTGCCGAAGGCGGTACGGTTGAAGCAGCATGGATGCATCGAAAATGGTTTCAACATTGGCGAGCGGCAAGGTTACGGTCCAAACGACCGTGTCCTGCTCGCGCCGCCTCTATTTTGGTCCTATGGTTCTGCCAATGCCCTTTCCGCTGTTATGACGCATGGCGCCTGCATCGTTCTTCAGGACAAGTTCGGCTCAGCCGAGTCTCTTGACCTCATCGAAACTCATGCCTGCACGGCGCTCTACACGTTGCCGGGTATGACGGCATCGTTGATCCGCGATCCAGCGTTTTCGCGCGACCGTGTGAAGACTTTGCGCACCGGGCTCACTATCGGTTCGCCGCAGGATGTGCATGAAGCGGCGACGAAACTTGGGGTTTCCGAAATCTGCAATGTCTATGGCGCGACCGAGACCTACGGTAATTGCTGCGTCACGTGGCATCATTGGCCGCTCGAAAAGCGCATGGAATGCCAAGGCCCGCCTTTACCGGGCAACATGATCCGCTTCGTCGATGAAGTGAGCGGCGCTGAGGTCGAGTTTGGACAGCCGGGTCTTGCCGAGGTCAAAGGCTTCATCACGCCAGGCTATACCAATGCCAGCATCGATCAGAATGACAAAGCCTTCACACAAGACGGTTATTATCGCACGGGCGATATAGGCTGTTTCGATCCCGAAGGTCATTTTGTTTTCATCGGTCGCAACACTGAAATGATCAAGCGGGCGGGGATCAATATCTCTCCGGCAGAAGTTGAAAATATCTTGCTCATGCATCCTAAAGTCGAAAGTGCAGGCGTGGTTGGTGTTGTCGATCGAGAGCGAGGCGAATTGGCTATCGCATTCATCGTTGCGCGCCGTGGCACTGAACCGACTGAAGCAGAACTTTTAGCGCATTGCCGCTCCGTTGCCTCGAAATATAAGGTGCCGGACCGGATTGAAATTCGTTCTACCTTGCCGCTGACCCCTACCGGGAAGCTGCAACGGCGCGAGCTGAAAGAGCATGCAACCGATCTGGTGACCACTCAGGGAGCCCGACATGGTTGAGGAAGCGTGGAAGCGTTGGGGCGAGGATGATGAGCGCGGTGCGCTCAATCTGATCGGTGTGGAAGAAACCCGTTATGCCACCTCGCTCGTGTGTGAAGGGCGTATTGTCTCGCTTGCGCAGCCTATCTCCAATGTCATGCCGACGCCACCAAAGCGCGCCAAGCCACAGCATGTCATGGATCGTGATGCGGATTATTATACCGCAGGTGTGCGCGCGCCCGGCGGATTTCAATATGCCGACGATACGCTTATGCTGCCGCTCCACCTTGGTACACACATCGATTGTCTCTGTCATGTCTGGTATGGCGAGCGTCTCTATAATGGTTTCGTAAAGGATTCGATCCGAAGCACGGGTGCCATCCGTTGTGACGCAACCACTATGGGTCCGATTGTGACACGCGGCGTTCTGCTTGATTTCGTTGCTTTGAATGGTGGCCCGCTGGCCGATGGCGAGGTGATTACCGCCGTCATGCTTCAAGCGTTGCTTTCGCAGAATAATATTACGATTAGACGCGGTGATGCTGTGCTGGTTCGTACTGGATGGTCTGAGCATCATCTTTCGAACGGAACGGCTGATTTCAACACAGAACCGGGCATCGACTTGGAGGCTGGTTTGGTGCTTGCACAGGCTGATATCGCCCTGCTTGGTGCCGATAATTACGCGATCGAGGTTCTTCCCTTTGCGTCGGGTACGGTTTTCCCGGTGCATCAGCGTCTGATCCGGGATTATGGTATTCCGCTGCTTGAAGGGCTGATGTTGAAGGAGCTTGCGGGGACAGGCCGTAACGAATTCCTGTTCGTGACATCGCCATTGCCGATCGAGGGCGCGACGGCAAGCCCCGTTGCTCCAGTTGCTATTTTGTGAGCGTGTCATGAAAGCGATTGTAATCCGCAACACCGGCGAGGCCAATGTTCTCAGACTTGAGACCGTTGCTGATCCAACGCCGCGCGCTGGCGAGGCGGTGATCGCTGTCGAGGCGTGCGGGGTCTGCTTCCACGATGTTGTCGTGCGCAATGGCACGTTCAAAGCCGGGATTGAAAGACCGCTCATTCCCGGTCATGAGGTTGCAGGCCGTATCGTTGCTCTTTCCGGTGATCCCCAAGGTTTTGCAGTCGGTGACCGTGTTGCGACCACTCAGCGTTCGCATATTTGCGGTCATTGCGGCTGGTGTCGGAGCGCACGCGAGCCTCTTTGCGATGACGCCCAATTTATGGGTGATCGCGGTCTTAATGGCGGTTACGCCGAATTCGTCTGTGTCGGTACGAACAATCTTGTCAAAATTCCCAATCAGGTCAGCGCCGATCAGGCTAGCATAGCCGCCTGTGCGATCGGCACGGTTTTGCAAGCAGTGCGAGATATTGGAAATGTAAAGCCCGCTGAAACTGTTCTTGTCACCGGTGCTGGCGGAGGTCTTGGTATTCATGCGATTCAGCTCTCCCGTCTCTGCGGCGCGCGTGTGATTGCGCAGACGACATCTCAAGCGAAAGTCGAACGCATCCGGCAAGCAGGCGCGCATGATGTTGTCGTCACATCGCGCGGTACGGATTTTTCGACCGATTTAAGACAATTGACAGATGGTCGCGGCGTTGATTGTGCGATCGATACCGTTGGCACGCCACTCTTCGTCTCAACGCGTAAAAGCCTCGCCAAGGCAGCACGCTGGGTTCTTGTCGGTCAGCTTACTGGAGAGTTCGTTCCGTTTAATCCGGCCCAATTGTTCTTGCGTAACATATCGATGCTAAGCGCCACAAGTACAACGCGGCAGGGACTTGCGGACACGTTAGCTCTGATCGCGCAAGGTGCGGTGCTGCCGGTCATTGACACAGTCATGCCGCTTTCGGAGGCTTCAGCTGCTCATCGTCTCCTCGAAGCCGGCTCGATCTCCGGCCGAATCGTTTTGAGGCCTTGATCATGATTTTTGTCGAACAGGCCCTACAAACACTCGTCGCTGGCTTGTCGGTCGGCTGTATCTATGGCCTGCTTTGCGTCGGCCTGGCGCTTATCTTCGGTATCATGCGGGTAATTAATTTCGCACAAGGCGATTTGATGATGGTCGGCATGTATGTGGCGATCTTCGTCGCCTCCTTTGTCCTGCCGCCTGCGGTGTTTGGCGTAGCAACGCCCTTTATCGCCGCTCTTCTCGTTGTTCCGGTGATGTTCATTTTCGGCTATCTGTTGAGCTGGGTACTCATCTCGCGCACGGCCGGTTTGAAGGCTGCATCGCTGACAGAGGGCGATGCGCATCAGGCCCAGCTCATTCTGTCACTCGGCCTTGCGTTGATCCTGCAGAATGGCGCGCATATTCTTCTAGGCTCTAGCCCGGCGGCGATGATTTCACCACTGTCGTCTTCGGCATGGGAAGTGCCGCTGCTGATTGACGATTTCAGTGCCATCTTCTTCAACAAGGCTCGGACGGTGAATGCCGTGATCTGCGTTGTGATTTCCGTCGTCTTGTTCTGGTTCATCCAGAAGACGCGAATCGGCAAATCTCTGCGTGCGGCGGCATCGAATTCCGAGGCTGCAATCTATATGGGCATCAATGTCTCGAAAGCGCACAACATCGCTTTCGCGCTTGGTACCGCCATCGCCGGAATCGCTGGCGGGCTCCTTGTCATCTACTATCCCGTACAACCGCATGTTGGAGTCGATTTTGTCATTATCATGTATGCGGGTGTTGTTCTTGGCGGTATGGGTAGCATTGTCGGCGCGTTTTGGGGCGGCATGACGATTGGCCTTGTGCAGCAATTATCGACTTTGTTTGTTCCTATTCAGCTACAGAATACGGCGATCTTTGTCGTGTTCCTCTTCGTTCTTCTTATCAAGCCCGAAGGTTTCTTCGGCCGCACGGTAGAGAGGGCTTGAGACATGACCCGCTCTGCGATTTTCCGCCGCAACCTTCTCATTTTGCTCACAGGCCTTGTCATCTGGCTTGCGCTAGGGCTTTTTGTGAGCAACCCATATTACAAGCTCTTGCTGACCACGGTGCCGATTTGGGCCGTGTTGGCGATCAGTTGGAACGTGTTTTCTGGCTATAGCGGGCTCGTGTCTTTCGGCCATGCTGCCTTCTTCGGACTCGGCGCCTTCATCGTCGGTGTCAGTTTCAAATTCTTTGATCTCACTCCTTGGCTTGGAATCCCGCTTGCCACCATTCTGGGTGCGCTTGCTGGTGCTGCGATCGGCTATCCCACATTCCGTTTGCGAGGTACTTATTTCGCACTGGCCATGCTGGCCTATCCGTTGGCGATGATCGCAATATTCGAATGGCTCGGTTTTCAGGAATTGTCGATGCCGATGAAGCGCGATAATCCTGCTGCTTATGCGCAATTTTCGGATTATCGCGCATATCTTATGATGTCGCTCAGCCTTCTTGCTATCGCAGCTTTCGTATCACTGCGCATCGAGCGGTCGCGTTTCGGGCTTTCGCTTCTCGCTATCAAGCAGAACGAGCTGGCCGCCGAAGCGGCGGGTATCGATACGTTCCGTTGGAAGTTGAAGGCGATTATCTTGAGCGCGGCTCTCGCGTCCACAGCTGGTGCACTTTATAGCATTGTCGTGCTCGTGATCACGCCAGCAAGCGTTTTTGGCATGGTGATTTCAGCACAAGCGATGATCCTGACATTGTTCGGTGGAGCGGGGACTGTGTGGGGTCCTTTGATTGGCTCTGCCATTCTTGTCCCATTAAGCGAAACGCTGAACGCCGAACTCGGTCATATTCTGCCAGGCATTCAGGGTCTCGTTTATGGCACCGCCATCATGGCGGTTATCTTGATTGCGCCGGAGGGTCTTTACTGGCGCGTCGTCGACCACCTCCAGCGCCGCAAACTGGCGCCGATGGCCAATCAAATCACTAATGAGATCGTGCACACACAATCTGCTAAGATCCAGCGCATTGCGACCTCTGCAACCGACAAACCGATCCTGTCAGTTAAGAACATTTCAAAATCCTATGGCGGTCTGCGGGCTGTGCGAGATGTGTCGTTCGATATTCCTGAAGGTGGTATTATTGGCATTATCGGCCCAAATGGTGCTGGCAAGACTACGCTGTTTAATCTTCTGAATGGCATCGTAAGGCCAGATGCCGGCAACGTTACATTTGATGGTCAAGATATGACGGGTCTTGCGCCAAACCGCGTTTGTAGACGCGGAATGGGTCGGACGTTTCAAGTCGTACGTGCGTTTCCCCGCATGTCGATCCTCGAAAATGTCGCGGTGGGTGCTTTCGTCGCCTATACGACAGACGAAGAAGCGTGGGAAGCCGCGCGCGAAAGTCTCGACAATGTCGGGCTGGCCTCGGTTGCGGATGTTCCGGCAGGTCGTCTTACGAGCCGGGAATTGCGATTGATGGAATTGGCGCGTGCGCTGGCTGGCCGTCCGAAGCTCATCCTTCTTGATGAGCCGCTTGCTGGTCTCGGTGCTGGTGAAACCCAAGAGATGATCGAGATCGTTCGACGTTTGCCGACACTCGGTGTCACCGTTGTCATGATCGAACACACGATGCACGCTATGGTGAACATGGTTGACAGCTTCATCGTGCTCGATCATGGCGCCCTCCTGACAAGTGGTTTGCCGCAGGTCGTTACGCGCGATGCGCGCGTCATCGAAGCCTATCTCGGCCGGAAATGGGCGGTGGCCAATGCTCAGAATTGATCAGCTCAATGTTACTTATGGCGGGTTGCAGGCGCTCGATGGGATCTCCATCGACGTCAAAGCCGGTGAATTCGTCGCCGTCGTTGGGCCGAACGGCGCAGGAAAGACGACATTGTTCAAGTCTATTTCCGGAACGGTGATCCCGTGGCGAGGCACAATGCTGTTTGATGGTGTCGATCTTGCGACCCTAGCCGCGTATGAGCGGCCGCATCTTGGCATCGCGCATGTGCCGGAAGGCCGGAAAGTGTTTTCCGGCATGACCGTCTTCGAAAATCTAGAGATGGGCGCATCGACCGAAGAAGGCCGTCGCCGCTGGAACGATACGCTTGATCTTTTGTTCACGATGTTTCCGCGCCTTAAAGATAGGCGAGATCAATATGCGGGTACTTTGTCTGGTGGAGAGCAACAGATGTTGGCGATCGGCCGTGGGCTCGCATCGGCACCGAAGCTCCTCATGCTCGACGAGCCCTCAATGGGTCTGTCGCCGTCGATGACGGACGTGATTTTTGATGCCGTGGCCAAAATTCATAAGGAGCAGGGGCTAACGATCCTGCTTGTCGAACAACGTGTTGCTGAAGCGCTTGAGAATTGTGACCACGCCTATGTGCTCGAAACGGGCCGTGTGGTTTTGCAGGGTTCCCTAGAAGAGTTGTCGTCGGACGATCGTGTTCGGCGCGCTTATCTTGGGCTATAAGGGAGGAAGTCGATGAAAATAAAAGCAGCCCTGCTGTCGGCGACAGCGTTTCTGGGTCTTACGGCCCTGAGCGCGCCAGCGATGGCACAAAGTGAAGTCAAGATCGGATTAATCCAGCCATTGAGCGGGCCTTGGGCGCGTTCGGGTGAGATGTCGAAGCGCGGTGCCGAGATGGCCGTGGACGATATCAACGCAGCCGGAGGCATCAAGGCGTGCGGCGGCGCGAAGGTGAAGCTCGTTGTTGTCGATGGCGGCGATTCACCGGAGAAGATGAAGAACGCGGCTCAGCGCCTCGTGTCGCAGGATTCAGATGTCGTTGGCGGTATTGGTGCCAATGTAAGCTCGTTCACGCTCGCGGTGACCGAAGTGACAGAGCGTGCGGGCGTTCCGTGGATGACACTCTCCTTTTCGCCGGTCGTTACCGATCGGGGGTTCAAGCATGTCTTTCAGACATCGATGACGGGCGACAAACAGGCAGAAGCGACCGTGCCGACTGTTCTGAAAATGGCAGAGGCTGCCGGTGCCAAGCCCAAGACATTCGGTATTGTGATGGACAATACGGCTTCGCCTGTGGCGTTCACCAAAGACATGCGCGTACCCGGCGCGATGGACAAGTATGGTCTAAAACTCGTCGTCGACGAAACCTTCACACCGCCTTTGGCTGATGCCGGTCCGGTTATGCAGCGCGTGCGTGCTGCCCGTCCCGATTTCATTTTCTTGCTGCCCACGGTCGTGTCCGACATCAAGCTCTCGTTGGAGAAGGCAACAGAGATTGGGCTGACGCGCGGTCGTATGCAAATGATCGAAAGTGGCGGCCCTCCCGGCTCGCCAGATCTTCTAAAGATCGCGGGCAAGGAACAACTTGAGGGTTTGATGTTTGTGACGGCAAACTGGCCGACCAAAAACACCTTGGATCTGGCCAATCGCTTTACCAAGCTGACTGGCGAGCCGTGGATGCCGCAAGACAGCATCTCAAATTACGGCCATGTTATGATCTTTAAGGAAGCCATGGAACAGGCTGGCGCCTGCACCAAGGAGAAGGTCAGCGAAACGCTTCACAAGATCGATTTGAAAGACGGCGCTGCAAAGCTCTTTCCGGGTGGACGCGTGCGGTTCGACGAAAAGGGCCGCCGTATTGATGCCGATATCGTCGTGGTGCAATGGCGCGATGGCGTGCCGCTTCTCGTTTATCCAGCAGAAGTCGCGGCTCTTCCCGCGAAATGGGCAAAGCCCTAAACAACAAGATCACGAGCCTCTTTATGTCCAAGCTCAATACATTTTTGACCGGTGTGAAGGTGCTCGACCTGTCGCAATATATTCCCGGTCCCATGGCAAGCCTTTACCTTGCTGATATGGGTGCCGAGGTTTTAAAAATCGAGCCGCCGCAGGGTGACCCCATGCGGCTGCTCGGCCCGCGCGATAGTGATGGCGAAGCGGTTTTTCATCGTGCGCTCAATAGCGGCAAAGCCATTCGCCGCATGAATTTGAAAGACCCGGCTGAACGTGATGCGCTCTTGGCGCTTCTGTCCGATTATGATGTTTTGATTGAAGGTTTTCGTCCCGGCGTGATGGCGCGGCTAGGTCTCGATTATAGCGCCATCTCAACTATTAATCCAAGTTTGATTTATTGTTCAATCAGTGGGTATGGCGCGACGGGGTCACAAGCGCAGCGCCCTGCGCATGACGGCAATTATCTCGCCACCAGCGGGATCATGCATCGCAATGGGACCGACCGGCCTGTCTTCTATGATCCACCTCTTTCCGACGTCACCGGTTCGCTGTATGCGTTATCGGCCATTCTGGGCGCGCTTTACCGCCGCCAGCAGGAAGGTACAGGATGCCATATCGATCTTGGCCTCGCAGATGTGGCGATGCCGATCCAGATGCTACAGATCGCGTCCTGGGGGACTGATCGAATCAATCCCGCGCGCAGTGAAACCTACCTTAATGGTGGAGCAGCCTATTACAATGTTTACGCCACGCGCGATGGGCGCTATATTATGCTTGGCGCGGTTGAAGCGAAATTTTGGGCTAATTTTTGTGTGCTCGCCGAACGCCCTAATTGGATTGTGCGACATAACGAACCCCTGCCGCAGGCGAATCTGATTGCCGATCTTCAATCCTATTTCGTCACGCAGTCACTTACTGAGATCCTTGCGCTCTTTGGTGAGGGCGAATGCTGTCTCTCGCCGATTTACGATCTCGATGGAGCGTTGTCGCAAAAGCATCTGACTGAGCGCGGTCTCGTTCAACGGAGTGCTGATGGCGAATTGCAGGCGTTATTTCCTGTTCTGATCGATGGCGCCAGGCCGCATCTACGCGCGGCACCGGCTGACTACCACTCAGCCGCCGTCGCTTCACATCCTCCGAAAAAAATCTTTGTCTCTCGCAAATGAGGTTACCATGCCCCTGAACAGACGCATCGGCGTTATTGGGAGCGCCATAAGCGTTCCAGCCGAACCTAACGGACAATCGCTTGAGGAGTTACTTTACGAGCTCGTACAGTCAGCCTTGCGTGATGCGCATCTGACCATTGATGACATCGACGGAATCATCGTGGCCGCTAATGATCAATATGATGGTCGTGCGATTGCTGTCATGGCGGCGTCCGGCTCTGTCGGCGGAGTCGATCGTGACATTCTATCGACGCCTTCGGCCAGCGATCATGCTTTTGTGATGGGCGTCTTGCGCGTTGCCACGGGGCAATATCGGACCCAGCTCATTGTCAGCTGGAGTCCGACGGAAGTCCATTCAATTGCCGAAGCCCAGCGGTTGGCGGCTGATCCTTATTTTCATCGCCGTTTGCCGCTTGATGACATGGCATCATTCTCTCTGCAGGCGTCAGTGTTGGATAGCAAGGTTGCGGGGGCCGAGCAGATTGCAGCTGACTTCAACGCATCGCGCGGTTCGGTCGGCTCGCATCAGGCCAAACGTTCACTCATCAGTGATGGTATGTCTTCGCCACCGGTGACCGGTGCAGTGGCTCTCATCGTGGCAGATGCAGATTTCATTGCCGAACACGGTATGAAAAATATAGCTTGGCTCAAAGGAATGGGCTGGGCAACAGAAACCGGTTTCCTTGGCGACCGCGATCTATCGACGGCACCGGCGCTAGAAGCGGCGCGCGATCAGGCATATGGTGAAGCCGGCATTACTGATCCGCGTCATGCGTTTAATGCATTAGAGATCGCCGATCCGACACCGTATCAATCGCTGATTGTGCTTGACGTTCTAGGTATTTCTAAGCGTGCGGATTGGGAGAAGGATATTGCCGCCGGTGCTTTCGCCCCAGGTGGCAAGCTCAATTTCAATCCATCAGGAGGTGCACGCGCGGCCAATCCCGTGTTCTGCACGGGTCTGCGTAGTATTGTAGAAGCGGCCAATCATGTGCGCGGTGCAGCATCATCACAAGCTGAGTTTGCTCTGGCGCATGCCGCGAGCGGCTTCGCCATGCAATATCACGGCGTTTTTATCTTCGGCACTCAGAATTGAGGACTAATTCCATGACCAATCCACGCGTAGGTATCATCGGTATCGGGCAGTCGGCGTTTCGTGCCCGGCGCGATGATGCAAGCTATCCTGATCTCGTCCGTGAAGCTGTCAATCTCGCGCTGGCGGATGCCCAGCTCGAACTTGATGACATCGAAGCGATTGTCTATTCGTTGTCGCCCGATGCCATGGTCGGCATCGGCAATGCCGAGCGCCTTGGAGTGGACGCGGTCGGTGCTCGCAACAAGCGCTTTCTGCGTATCAATACGGGCGGCGCTACTGGCATCTCAAGTGTTGCTGCGGCCTATTATCACATAGCTGCTGGAGCTTGCGATGTGATAATGACGGCGGGTGCCGATAAGGTCGGCGAGTGTGGCGACAGCCAGACGGTTCTCAACAAGATCTGGGATCCAACCTATGAGCGTTCGCTCCCGCTGGGCACGATTACGATGCTGGCAATGTCGGGCATTCGGTACGCGCACAAATATGGTATGAGCGAAGAAGACATGGCCGGTGTGGTGGTGAAAAACCGTCGACACGCTTCTCTTAATCCGAATGCGCATCTCAGCAAGCAGACGACAATCGAAGAGGTGATGACGTCGCGTTATATCTCCTGGCCGATCAAATTATTCGATTGCTGTCCGCAATCGAGCGGTGGCGGTGCGATTGTTCTCGCTTCGGAAAAATACATCAAGGACCGTAAACTTGATGCGGTCTGGATCACCGGTGTTGGCCATTGCTCAGAAAGTTATTATCTGGGTGATCGCATGGGCAGAGGTTTCATGGCAGATCATGCCGATGCCCATGCGCTCGGAGAATCGTTCAAGCGTGCCTACAAAATGGCAGGCATCACCGATCCACAGAAGCAGGTTCATGTGGCCGAGCTCTATGCGCCGTTCTCGAACACGGAATTCCACTCTATCGAAGCGGCTGGCCTCAGCGGGCTTGGTCAGTCGGTTCCAGAATTGCGAGCCGGCCGGTTCAATATTGGCGGGGAAATTCCCGTCAATGCGTCGGGTGGGACGCTCTGCACGAATGCGATTGCCGTGACGGCGATGATCCGTCTCGCGGAAGCCGCATTGCAGGTGCGCGGGACTGCAGGTGGCCATCAGGTCAAAGGCGCTCGCGTCGGTATCGCAAGTGGAAATGGCGGGGATCATCAGTTTTTCGGAACGATGGTCGTCGAAGCCTAATCAGAAAGGATCAGAACAATGGAATTGATGACCCGCAACGAAGCCTGGAACATCACATATCGTCATGCGCTCGGTGAAACTGCCAGTTATTTCTATACCGAGATTCGCGATAACAAGAAGATTTTCGGCCGTCGCTGCGCCACGAGCGGGCGCGTGTTGGTGCCGCCGCGCGCGTTCTCCGACCAGACGCTGAAGCCGACGACCGATTGGGTCGAAGTTGGTCCGGGCGGCGTAATTGAAGCGTTCACAATGGTCTATGAAGATTTCCAGGGCTTGCCGCCGCCTCCCTATGCGTTTGGCTATGTGATGCTTGATGGCGCTGATACGGCGCTTGGTGGATTTTTCCGCGGTGTCGATCTTTCCAACTCGGCTGAAGCGGCCAAGAAACTCGCCGTCGGTACGCGTGTGACAACAAAATTTGCTGAGAAGCGCATCGGCGACGTGCTTGATTTCTGGTTCGAGATCGCTGGATGACAGACACAACTTGCGGCCGGAAAGAGTCTCTGGACGCAAGCTTTCTGTGTATAGATGGAAAGATTATGTGCTGACCGTTCCAAAACGGGTGCGATGGCTGGACAGGTGCGGTCAGGCACAGTAGACTAAAATACTAATTGGTATCGGAGCGGAATGTGGAAGACGACTCGGCCCATATGGGCATCAAGGATGAAATTGCAGCTCTCAAAAGGGAGCGCATCATCGGTGCAGCTGTCGAGCTGTTCTATGAGCGTGGTTATGAGAATACAACGCTTGAAGCCGTTGCCGAACGGTTGGGCGTTACGAAACCTTTCATCTATTCGCATTTTGGCTCGAAGGCCGAATTGCTGGCGGAGATCTGCGGCCGTGGCATTAGCTATTCGCTTGATGCTATAAATAAGGCGCTCGCAATAAAGGGCACGTCGACGCAGAAGCTGGAAGAACTCGCGCGCAATTTTGTTGTCTCGGTTCTCGAAAATCAGAAGCCGCTTGCTATCTTCGCACGTGAGGAAAAAAATCTGGCAGAATCGGATTATATGCGAATAAGTACCATGCGGCGCGAATTCGACCGCAAGCTTGTGGCGTTACTGGAAGCGGGCGTGAAGTCGGGTGAATTCCATCTCTCTGATCCGCCGATCGCTGCGCTTGCCATTGGCGGTCTGGTAAGCTGGGCCTATGTCTGGTTCCGTCCGCGCGGCCGCATGACGATGAATGAACTCGCAGGCGAAATGACAGCGCTTATTCTCGCTATGGTGGCTACGAATCGTCGCTCTCAATCCGGGCGGGCAGCGAAAGCCGAATAGGATGATTGATGAGTAATCCATTCGATCCGAGTGCTCATGGTTGGCTAAAAAATGCTGAGCCCGGTTTTACATCTTATGTAGGGCCTTTATGGGAGCAGCGTGTCGGTGGGCGGATGCGCTATGGACTTCTCTTATGCGAGCTGCATGTTAATATAAATGGAACTGTGCATGGCGGCGTTGTGGCAACATTCGCTGATTTCGCACTCGCGCTTGAAAGCCGTAGGGTTAATGACAATGCGCGGCAATCGACCATTCAACTCGATATTCATTTCGTTGATGCCGGGCATGTGGGCGATTTCATGGAATCGGAATGCGACGTGACACGAAAGACCCGCAGCCTCACATTTGTCAGTGGTCGGATCGTGTCCGGTTCACGGCTTATTGCGACGGCACTCGGCATCTGGAAGATTCAGCATTACACCGGCTGATCTCGTGTCGGTGTATCCTGAACGATTTGGGAAAGCTTGCCTTATCGATCATGTCTTTCCAACCCATAAAATCGACATTCATGATTTTCGTAATCTATTTTTGAAGTCAAATAGACTGGAAGAAAGCCCACTCCTGATACGATGATTCCAAGTGTTCAAAAGTCGACGGTGTATAGACGGCATGTTGCAGAGCAGATATGATATTGTTATAGACTTTCTGTGCAGCTTGACGCAGTTTTCAAAAATTGCAGAAGCGATTGCGCAGTTTCATCCGGATATTGATCAACAAAAAAATGTCCGCCCTGCATTTCTCTTCCCTGAACGCGCTCACAGCGTTTTTCCCACTGAGCGGGAATGTTGTAATGCCGCGCCATTACGCCTTCACGCCCGTAAAGAACCAGTGTCTCGCATTTAACTTTCTTGTGTAGGTCGGCGTGGTCATGTTCGAGGTCGATACTTGCGGCTGCCCGATAATCTGAACACGAACCGTGGATCATTTCCGGATCGTGCCATGCGTGCCGGTAGGCGGCTAGCATAACAGGGTCGAAATCCGCCAGCGATGTTGACCCCCAACCGAGTAGGCAGTTTTCGTAGAAATAATCCGGATCCTTGCCAATCAGCCGTTCCGGAAAGGGTGCGGGTTGTTGTAAAAAATACCAATGCCAATAGGCTTTGGCTACGAGGTAATCGCTTTCGTGGAACATAGCATAGGTTGGCACGATATCCATCACAGTCAGTGTCAAAACCGCGTCCGGATGGTCCAGTGCCATGCGGTGTGCGGTCCGTGCGCCGCGGTCATGGCCGATGACATGGAATTTAGTAAAGCCGAGATGGTTCATCAATTGCCACTGGTCATCAGCAAGGCTGCGAAACGAATAATTGCTGTTGTTGGCCAGGCAGACGGGTTTGCTCGATCCACCATAGCCGCGCAGATCGGCGCATACCACGGTATAATCCTTCGTCAGAAACGGTGCGACTTTCATCCACATCATTCGGTTTTGCGGATAACCATGCAATAGCAAAACAGGTGGGCCGTGACCGGCGGTTTCATAAGCAACAGAAATATCGCCGGTAGTGAACTGGCCTTTTGTGAAACCCGGTATGGCCATGATCAACCTTTCATTCTTTTGGATATACGCCTAAATCAATTCCAAACGCGTGCGGACTTCTGCGGCAGTTGCCGGCCGGCAGCCGTGTTTGCCGATAATTTCCACGGCCTGCTTTGTCCAGCCGGCATTATCAACGTCGCTTCCCCATGGCGCATCTTCGAGCCCAACTCGGACATGGCCGCCTCTGGTAAGGGCTGCGGGTATCAGAGGGCGGATATCGACGCCCAGACCCGCAATCATCCAATCGGCTTTTCCGGCGCATTCGGCAAGTTGCAGGAGATGTGCATCGAGAAAAGACACTTTCGGAGGAAAGCCCCACGCGAATTCATCCGAAAACATGAAACGGTAAACGGGCCCTGTGGTAAGCTTTACCTCCTGCACCAAGGCAGCGCCGAGGCGTGTGAAGCCCGGTTCGTAAATCGCATAGCCGGGAGCCAGCCTGTATGTGGTCGCCAGAACCATGCCCGCGCGGATATCCTGTGTCGGATTCATGTATATGAAACCTTGCGTGATATCCGCCATCTGGTCATAACGCACAAAATTCACCGAGCCCGGGTCAAGCACAGTCATGTCGATAAGGCCGCGTTGTGCCAGTTCGTGAATGTGGTTGAAGCGTTGCTCGGTATGTTTGGCCGCATAGGATGAGCCGGCCAAAGGAATTGTCGGATAGACAATGACATCGCAGCTTTTGCGGATGCCTTCGATGATGCGGGCATAGATCTGCCAGTCATCATTCTGGATACCGCTTTCCTCGTCATAGGCATGGACATGGATGATTGCAGCCCCTTCATGCGCGCAGGCAATGCCCTGCGCTATGATATCATGGACACGGACCGGAATGAGCGGTTGGCGCCTTTGTCCCCACGGACCGTTGAGTGCGACTTCAAGCCAGACTGACTGCATCTTGGTGTTCCGTGCGGTGGGAAGTTATTTTTTCAAAAAATCCAGCAAATATTTTGTCAGGATCTCGGGTTGTTCTTCGGCAATCCAATGGCCACATTCCGCGATTTCGCCACCCTCTACATGATGGGCGACGCGGCGTAGGGATTGGATACATTCCATCCCGCGACCGAAACTTTCACTGCCCCCCAGCGCCAGAACGGGCATAGGCAATTTTCCGAATTCGTCGAGATTTTTCCGGTTGTCTTCCGCATCGGTGGGCAGTGCCCGATAGATTTCGAGCATGGCACGAAAGGTACCAAAATCGCGGTAGCATTGGAGATAGATTTCCTGGTCTTCTTTAGAAATCGCATTGGGCCGGTGGCCGTAATGGTCGAACAGCCAGCCGAGGATCAAATCTTCTTTGCCCATGCACAGGGCTTCCGGCAGATCGCGCGTGCGAAAAAAGGCGTGATGCCAGCGCCGGCCGCCTTGCGAGAAATCCGCACCGTCGCCGGGAATGACAACATCGAGTATGGCCAGTTTTTTGACGGCTTCGCGATGCTGGGCGGCGAGCGAATAGGCGACCGGTCCGCCCCAATCATGACCGACAGCATAGAATAAATCTAGCCCGAGATGCTTGTGCAGCAATTCCCAGATGTCATTGGCCATGGTTTTCTTGTCATATCCCCAGCCGGGTTTTGAACTCATGCCGAGGCCGCGCAAATCGGGCGCGATAACCTGATAATGTTTGGCGAGCTCGGGCATGATATGGCGCCATTCATAGCTAGTCTGCGGTATACCGTGTATCAGAACGACGGTCTCACCCTGACCGGCTTGGAGATAATGCAGACAGACTTGTTCAAGGTCGGCGAAATGGCTTGTGATGGACATAGCAATGGTTCCAGATGGTCAGAATAACAAATCGAAGAAATACATCCGGCTTTGCATGCAGCAAAGCCGGAGTGGTTTGTTTCTCAGGCAAGTTTGCCAGTATATTCCTCGAGAATAGCCCAGGATTCGGGCCCGAATTTGTTCTGCCATTCTGTATAAAATCCGGCCTTGCGGAGGGTTTCGCGGAAGGGAGCCTGGTCGACATCGTTGAACACTAGTCCTTTGGCGGCTAGATCGCTTTTGAGTGATGTATTCTGGCGAGCTACTTCTTCGCGTTCGTGAATGGCATTGGCGTTGATGGTGGCAGCGACGATATCGCGGATGTCGGCAGGCACGCTGTCCCATGCCTTGCGGTTGACGAGGAACCACCAGCCATCCCACATGTGATTAGTCAATGAGCAGTATTTTTGTACTTCGTATAATTTTGCAGCGGAAATAATGGCGGGGGGATTTTCTTGTCCATCAACGATCTTGGTTTGCAGAGCTGAATAGACTTCGGCGAAATTGATGCCGGTCGGCGCCGCACCCAAAGATTTGAAAAGTGAGGTCCACAGGGCGCTAACGGGTACACGGATCTTGAAACCCTGCAAATCTGCAGGCTGGGTAATGGCACGTGTGCTGGAGGTGATCTGGCGGAAACCGTTGTCCCAGATGCGATCCATCACATACAGGCCGGCCTTGTCGATCTGTGCCCGCAAATGTGCACCGAGCTTGCCGTCGAGCGCCGCCCAGAGCGTGGCATAGTCTTTGAAAGCAAAGCCCAGTCCGTAGATGGCAGCGGAGGGAATGAGGGTGGAGAGAACATTTACGCCCGACAGCGTAAAACATTCAAGCGCGCCCGATCGCAATTGCGAGAACATGTCGGAATCGCCGCCGAGTTGGTTGTTGGCGAAAAGCTGCAATTCGAAACGCCCATTGGTTTTTTCCTTGATCTCTTCCGCCGCCTTTCGGGCATAGACATTAAGCGGATGGCTTTCCGGAACATTGGTGCCTAGTTTAAAGTTGAATTCTGCAGCATGGGCGTAACGCAAAGGTATGGCTGAGCTGACCGCAGCACTGGTGCCTAGAGCTAGTGCTTTGCGGCGTGAGAGTTTCAACATATCTGTATCCTTTCCTGATTTTTGTAACTACGGTTTGGTATCAAAATTATTTTACCGGCGCTTTTTTGTTCGGTCCAAACATCAGCCCCGCTGCTAGGAACCCACCATCGACATTGATTGTATGGCCTTGCAGGTATCGTGATTGTTCCGAGCACAGGAACAAAGCGGCATCGGCGATTTCATACGGTGTGCCGTAGCGGTCCATCGGGATCAGATAGTGATAGGCCGCACGAGTCGCCTCGTCATGCGCAAATTTCGCCATTTCGGTTTCGATGGCGCCAGGCGCGATGGCATTGACATTAATCTGGTGTGGAGCTAGTTCGACCGCCATAACTTTTGTAAGCAGTTCCAAACCTGCTTTCGCCGAACCATATGCTGCGCGGCCGTTGCCGCCTCGTTGGCCCGACAAAGAGGCGATGTTTACGATCTTGCCGCCGCCGCTCTTAACCATTTGGCGCGCTGCGGCCTGTGCGACAAGAAATGCGCCGGTCAGATTGATGTCGATGATACGGTTCCAGTCTTCTAGGCTTGTTTCAAGAAAGGGAATATTACCGCCTACGCCGGCATTATTTAACAATAAATCGAGACGACCGAAGCGTGCAAGCAGAGTGTCTATCATTGTATTGACGGAATGGGTATCGGCGACATTGACCACCAGTGCCATGGCAGATGTCAAATCTGGATCGAGTTTGCGTGCTGCAGATTCTGCACCCTCCATATTTATGTCGGCAATCACCACTTTGGCGCCCGCTTTCAGAAAGACTTCGGCTGTTGCATAACCGATACCACGCGCACCGCCTGTAATAAGTGCTATTTTGTCCTTTAGCTGCATTATCTGTCACCGTGAAATTTGTTAGGATGCTTGAATTGTTTTTGTGCGTGTGAATATATCCGGACTACCAACTTGGCCGCCCTTCAGTAAAAGCTCGAGGCCCTGATGGAGCGATGCAGCCCCATGCACCCGGCACAGCGGCGCTCCCGGCACCATAGGTGCGAAAGCTGTAATCGCATCTATACCCAGTGCGCGCGCAACGCGTCCCGACGTATCTCCGCCCGATATGACAACGCGTGTTAGATCATGGTTGTCAAGAAGCCGCTCCAAAAGATCGCCTAATGTCGTTCCTATTTTCATATTGAGCATTTCGGGTGTGTATCTGTGCTGGTCGAGTACCTTCCTGAATTTTACGACCGCTTCATCATCGGGGCCTTCCGCGGAATGGATAAGCACATCCTGTCCCTTGTACAGGGCATCGAGGGCCTTATGATATAGAGTTTCGCACATCGCATTCCAGTTCTGTAAGTCGGCGATTTGGGCAATATCGAGCGCAAAGGTCGCAAAGCCGTGCGATCTGGCATGGGCGATCTGTGCGGCGGTTGTCTGTGAGACAGAACCTGATACGGCAAGCAACTGATTGCATGGCTGTGCATCAAGGGGAGGGGGCACGAGGTCGAGCCATTCCTGATCCTGCCAATAGGCCACTAGAGCGCTTTCAAGACCCTGCGAGCCGATGCAGAAACGTGGTCCATGGCCTTCATGTTCCCAGAGCATTCTGCCGGCTTCCACAAGCGAATTATAATCCACGAGATCGAGCGAGAGGATACGGGCGCCGTCCGCCACATTCTTTTCAAACAGCCACTGCGACAGGCCTTTATGCATGCTGACAAAATCGACCAGACCAACTTTCAGCGCAGTTTGCTTTGCGAGATGCTTTGCCAGATCCGATTCATCCATGGGTGTTACGGGATGGCGCGACATTACGGGGTGTCGGTCGATCCGGTAAGTTGTACCCTGTATAGCGGCAAAAAGGTGTCCAAAGCATTGATAGCGACCCATGCCGAGATCACCAACCAGCATGGGGATCGGGTCTTTGAATATACGCGTTGCTATATCTGCGGCCTTGCCGATGGAACCAATATGCGGCGCTGAATCGAAGGTGGAACAGATTTTATAATGCAGAATGGGTGCCTGCGTTTTTGCTAGAAATTCTAAATATTGTGGCAGATTTTCTTCCATCCATTCGGGAGAGCGCGCGCGCGCGTCACCTGCTATGCCGATCACCCGCGCCTGCGAAAAATCCGCAAGGCGTTCGGCTGTCGGTACTTCGAGAAACAAGACCGTTTCCAGACCGGCAAAGGCGGTCGTCTCCATGACGGCGGTCGATCCTGTGAGGTCATCGCCGTAATAGGCGATCAACGGTGTTGTTTCCGGTAGGGCGTGCTGGCTCATGACTGCATCTCCAGCGCCAGATGAAGGTCATTATCATACTTCGCCGCCTGCATGACCGATTGTCCCGTCAAGGCAAGATCCCAGGCCAAACGCAGGGAACGTACACCCGCGGCCAGACCGTTGCGATGTCCGAGAACACCTCCGCCTGCAGTAAACAGCAGATCGGACGATTGTATTGCTTTGTGTGTGGCTTCGACCACGCGCGCGGTTTGACCGGAAGAGAAAACAGGAAGGGACAGGCAGGGCTTGTCTACAAACAGCGGGGTCAGGCAGGTACGTGCGGATGCGAGCACACTTTCGTCGGGTTCAGAAAACTTATTGGATAATCCGTTCACATGCATGTGGTCGGCCCCGGCCAACCGCCAGATTTTTTGCCATGCGACATAAGACCAGCCCAAAAGTGGATGGCGGCTCAGGTAGCCCCATCCGTTGCGGTGTGCGTGGATCGGGATTTCGGCAAAACGGGCCAGTTCGATAAAACCCGTCAGGCCGACAGAATGAATGCTTGCCATCATGCATGTTGCTTCATGCTTGAGCAGAAAATCATGCCTGTGGCGCATCTGGTCGAGTTCGCCGGTCAGATTGAAGGCAAACATGACCTTGCGCCCTGTTTTTGCCGCGTGATCGTTGATGACTCGCATCACCTGCTCGACACGCGTCTCAAACGGACATCCCGTCCCGTCCGATTGCAATTCGTCATCCTTGATGAAATCGATGCCCGCCTCGCACAAAGATTTGACCATTGCGGCCGTTTCCTGCGCGGAAAGCCCGATACTCGGTTTGATGATCGTGCCGATCAGCGGCCGGTTTTCGACCTGTGTAAGCCTGCGTGTTCCGGATATGCCAAAACGCGGGCCGTTATAGCGTTCAGCAAAAGCATGTGGCAAACGGATATCAAGCAGCTTCAGACCCGTGACATGCCGCAATTCGTAGAGATTGCCTGCAATGGTTGCCATCAGATTCGGCAAAGACGCGCCGATATTGGCCGCGGGCCAGCGCAATGTGACATAAGCCCGCTTGAGCGGACCTGCTTTGTCTTTGCTCCAGCCGGTCGAAGGCAGGGATGGCTGGTCTTGCAAATCCGCGCAGGGGCGGATATTCACAACGCTTGCCGCGTAACGCTTTTTGAGGTCTTCGGTTTCACCCGGTACGGAAATGAAGGTTCCGCTGGATTGCTCGCCTGCCATGATTGCAGCCGTACGGCCGATATCCATATAGCTTTCGAGAAGATAATCCGCTTCGATCCATTGCGTGGCAGGCAATTCAATTGGCATTTTATGCATTCCCTAACAAAAAGGCTGTGTTGTTACACAGCCTAATATTTTTTTATCCCAGTTTTCCTGTGGTTGCTTCGAGCAAGGCCCAAGCCTCTTCGCCGTAACGCTTATGCCATTCGGTGTAAAAGCCTGCCGACACTAGTTTCTGGCGGAAGGCTTCATTATTGACATTATGGAATTCCAATCCGAGCTTTTGCAGCTGCCCCTTAAGATTGTCATTCATAAATTCCACTTCGGCGCGCTGGTTGAGGGCTTCCGCATTGATGTTGCGTTCGATGATATCGCGCATGTTCGACGGAATATTATCCCACACGCGCTGGCTCGACAGAACCCAGAATCCATCCCACATGTGGTTGGTTTGCATGCAATATTTCTGCACTTCGTACATCTTGTCGACGAGCAGGCCGATCAGGGGTTGTTCAAGCCCGTCGGCAATTTTTGTCTGCATGGCCGTATAGGTTTCAGCCCATGGAATGGAAACGGGCGATGCGCCGAAGGCCTTGAACATCGAGGTCCAGAGCGGGGATGGCGGGACACGGATTTTGAAGCCCTGGAAATCGTCGGGCTTGAGAATCGGGCGCGTGGACGATGTGGTTTGCCGGAAACCGTGATTCCACGATTTTTCCATGCAGACCAGTCCGGCTTTGGCAAATGAATCGCGGATATGTTTGCCGAGCTTGCCATCGAGTGATTCCCACACTTTTCCGTAATCGGGGTAGGCGAAGCCCACGCCGTTGATGGAAGCGACAGGTACAAGTGTCGACATCAAAACGCCCGTCTGGGCAAACAATTCCAAAGCGCCTGAGCGTAACTGACTCAGCATGTCAGCATCAGAGCCGAGCTGGTTTTTCGGGAACAGATCGATCGTCACGCGGCCATCTGATTCTTTGACGATCTTGTCGCGAGCTTTGCCCATATAGATGTTCAACGGATGGTCGGCGGAAACGATATTGCCGAATTTCAAACGGAATTCCGGCTCGGCGGCCTTGCCGATATGGGGCATTGCAATCGTCCCGGCAGCGGCCACAAGCAATTGACGGCGGTTAAAAACTGTCATCGATGGTCCTCCCTCTCTGTTTCATGTATCGTTCGACTTGTAATATTTCGACGCGCATTCCTCCGATCGGGTTTCTTACAGAAATCCGATCGAAATCCAGGGTATGGCAATGACGAAGCCCAGTCCGATCAGCAGGGCTACAAGATAGCCGCCGATCGGTTTGATGCCAGCATCGGGATGAATACGGCTGATGGCGCAGGCGGCATAATAGCCAACGCCGAAGGGGGGCGAGAACAGACCGATTCCCATCGCCAGAATGACAACCATGGCATAATGGACCTCGTGCACGCCGATCTGGCGGGCGATCGGAAACATTAGGGGACCAAAAAGCACAATCGCTGGAATGCCTTCGAGAACGGACCCGAGAATTATGAAAGCGATGGCCGACATCAGCAAGAAAAATGGTGCTCCGCCCGGTACGCTTTTAAGTGCTTCCGCCAGCACTGCCGAAAATCCGGATTGCGTCAGGGCCCAGGCCATGCTGGTGGCCGCACCGATAATCAGCAAAATGGCGCCAGATAGGGAAGCCGTCGAGACCAAGATGGTATAAAGCCGTTTAAGCGGAAATTCCCGGTAGATGAAAATTCCTGCAAAAATGGTGTAGATAATACCGATGGTCGATACTTCTGTTGCTGTTGCAACACCTTCGACAACTGCGGCACGGATGAGGAAGGGCAACAGCAAAGCCGGGAAGGCCACAAGAAAACTCTTTCCGATGATCGCTGCCGACGGCCGTTTGACAGCGCTGAGGTCTTCGTTGCGGTAGCGGTACCTGATCAGCAGGCAGAGCATGATACCAAGCACCAAGCCTGGAAGCAGGCCGCCGGTGAACAGCGCGGAAATCGACACGCCCGTTACCGATCCGATGGTAATAAGAACGATAGACGGAGGGATCGTTTCCGTCTGTGCGCCGGTAACCGACAGCAAGGCCACGAGATCGCCTTCCTCGGAGCCGCGCTTTTTCATTTCGGGAAAGAGGACGGGGGCTACGGCTGCCATATCCGCGGCTTTGGAACCGGAAATACCCGAAACCAGATACATGGCGCCGACCAGCACATAGGACAGACCGCCGCGCACATGACCAAGCATGCTGGCCAGAAACCCGACCATGGCTTTCGCCATGCCGGTCATTTCGATCAACAAGCCGAGAAAGACAAAAAGCGGAACGGCAAGCAGGATGAGATGGCTCATGCCTTCGTCCATCCGCCCGACAATGACGAATGTCGGTAGTCGTGTCGTCAGGGCGATATAGCCGAATGTCGCCAGCCCGAACGCGAAGGCGATGGGCACGCCGGCAAAAACCAGCGCACCGACGAGTACGACGAAAAACAATAACAAATTATATTTGCCGAAAAGTGTAAGGACAGGTTTGGCAAGCCACAGGGCCAGACAAAGAATGGCAATCGTCAGCAGCGCCATCCATAACGTGTGCATCAGGTCGTGGGCGCTAAGGCGGGCAAGTCCGAAAACCACCATCAAAGCCAGCCCGACGGGTAGTGCGCTGGCACGCCAGGCATTGGAGATTTCCAACGCGGGGGTGGTAATGAGGCGCTCCTCATAGGCAAAATCGATCGCCGGAACCAGCAAAAGTACCAGAAAGACAAGGCTTGTCAGCAATGCAATGGCTTCCAGATAGGATTTCACGGCTGGAGTCGATTTGCTGACAATCACGGTCATGCGCATATGCTCTGCCTTGTGATAGGCAACCGCCGAACCGAGCATGGCCAGCCAGATGAACAACAAGGAAGCCAGTTCGTCTGACCACACGATCGGTTTGTGCAGGACATAGCGGCTGACAACACCACTCAGCAGCACAACGATTTCCGACACCACCAACATGGCGGCCACGCATTCCACAATCTGGCCTGTAAACCGGTCTATCCGGCCCAGAGGGCCCCCAATCTCGGAATTTCCGGCGGACTCATGTTCCATGCGCTTCCCCCATACCGGCTATTTGCATTTTTGTTAAATCAGGGCCGATTTTAGACCTGTCCGAGTTTAGGGAGCGTCCATTGCAAGGGGAATTGCATATAATGGCACGAGCCTGTTAAAAAAAGTCACAGGGAAAAGACGGGGCAAATCATGACGCATCGCTTACAACTCAACGCATTGAGGGCCTTTGAAGCGACGGCGCGCATGGGAAGCATGTCAGCAGCAGCTCAGGAACTGGGGGTGACCCACGGCGCGATAAGCCGGCATATCCGTGCGCTCGAGGAGCAATTTGGATTGTTGTTGGTGCGGCGTCTGCCCCACGCTATCGAAACCACGCCCGAAGGGGTGCATCTCGCCATGACCCTGACGGATGCCTTCACACAGATCAATATGGCGGTCGCGCGCGTCAAACCGATGCCTCTGACTTTGTCCTGTTCGGCAACGATCATGATGTATTGGCTGATCCCGCGCTTGGCCCGCTTCAAATCCCTGCATCCGGAAATCGATCTGCGATTGAATATCAGCCACGGCGACATCCATCCCGGGCGCGACGAAATCAGTGTCGCCATCCGCAACAGCATGTACCGCCCCGATGACGACATGGTTGTCCACCGTCTGATCCAGGAGGAGGTCGGGCCCGTCTGCCATCCCGAATATGTGGCTCAGATGGGTTTGCATTCCGTCAGCGATATTGCGCGCTGCCGCATACTAGGTGCCAAGACGCGGCCTAACGGCTGGAAAGAATGGCTCGCAAGCAGCGGGCATAAGGACATGCGGCTCGATCCACATGAGAGTTTCGAGCATTTCTATCTGGTGATACAGGCGGCGGCCTGTGGTCTGGGGCTGGCCATGGTGCCGCGGATTCTGGTTGAAGACGAAATCCGCAACGGCCATATCGTTGCCCCGTTCGGTTTTGTTGCCGGCCCGCACCGGCTTGACCTCTGGATCAATCCGCATTTGCGCGCGCGCAGGGATGTGCGCTATCTCATCGCCTGGCTCGACGACGAGATCAAACGGATGCGTAAGGAACATCGCCGGTAAAACAATTCGTGTCACTTAAAAAAGAGGGTGGAATTATGAAAAGTCTGCAAGATCGCATGGCCTTGGTCTTTGGTGCCGGGTCTGTGGGTCCTGGTTGGGGTAATGGCAAAGCATCGGCAGTTACCTACGCCCGTAAGGGTGCTCAAGTTGTGTGCGTGGATGTCAATCTTGCAGCCGCCCAAGAAACAACCGGATTAATTAGTGCCGAGGGAAATCATGCTTTGGCCCTGCAATGTGATGTGACGTCATTATCAGCCGTAGAGGCCTGTGTGGCCGAGGTGCTTCAGGTCTATGGCCGGATTGATATTCTGCATAACAATGTCGGACATGCCAAAATGGGCGGCCCGCCCGATCTGACGGCCGAGGAGTGGCAGCGGGAGATGGATCTCAATGTTACAGGTATGTTTTATGCCTGCAAACAGGTTATTCCGCACATGTTGAAGCAAGGAAAGGGGGTTATTACCAATATCTCCTCCGTGGCGGCCATTCGCTATACTGGTTATCCCTATTCTGTCTATTATGCGGCCAAAGGGGCCGTGAACCAGTTCACTGTCGGCATTGCCCTGCAATATGCGCGGGATGGCATCAGGGCCAATGCCATCATGCCCGGTTTGATGGACACGCCTCTTATCTATCAACAAATTTCGTCCAATTATGCCTCACAAGAAGACATGGTCAAAGAGCGTCATGAAGCCGCCCCCATGGGACGCATGGGTACAGGCTGGGACATTGCCCATGCTGCGGCCTTTCTGGCCAGCGATGAGGCTTCTTATATTACGGGTGTTTGCCTGCCGGTCGATGGGGGCTTGACGATGCGGGCCCATTGAATGGCAGGCTGATTAGCGGTCCGCATTGGTAATAACGATTTTGACGTAATGGCTTTGTAAGACGAAAAAAGGAACCATAGCGATCAGCACGGCCAGTGAAGCCGAGGCAAAGAAAGCCCCCAATTTGCTTGTCCCAAAGTCATGTTGCGGGTAATTGCCACCTGAATTACGGCAAGCCTTTAGCTGCTCGTTGCAACCAGGGTCCAGAAAAATGCATCCCAATGATTGATGAAAATCATCAGCTAAGCTTTTGCAATGGGTGGTCTAGATAATGTCTCAATATGGCTATTGTCATAAGGTTTTTTATTGATCAAGATTGTAGAATATGAACCTAGGCGAATACTTGGACGTATTATCAATTGTTTAGAAGTTTAAATGGCAGAGGGAGCGTGTTTCGCGCTGGCAATAAGGTTTTTGCCTACTTCAGACTTTATAGCCTTTCAAATAGTGCAGCAAAGAATAAATTCACGGTGGTTGCGTGCCCCCGCAACCAAATTACCCTGTAAGTTCAACGACTTACAGGGTTTTTTATTGTCCAAATTTCCCATCTAAAAAAGTATAAACAGGTATAAACTTTTAAAAATGGCGTCGCTATTGAAAGCGATAGCCATCAAAGTTATAGGTATACTTTCCTAATAGATGGACTTATATGGAGTTGCTGTTTCGTCCATTCAAAGGAGACAGCCTATGTCCAATATGAAGTCCTTAAGCCTGATAGTGGCTCCGACCAGTTCTAATTTGAACCCTAAGCTCCGTCGTCGTCAGAATCTGATCGATAGATTGGAAGAGCAAAGGGAGTTAGCTAAAGATCCATATTATACAGTAACCGCCCGTCGCTGGATCAAAGACACCGAAGGCGTCAAACAGCTCATAGAGGTCCAGAAACATATCAAGCCTTGGTGGCGTAAGGATGCCACAGGAAGCCTCTATATGATCCTTAAAAGCGGTCTTAAGCGGCTGGTTCTTGATAAGGGGATGACAGCCATCTCTGTAGGGACGCCAGACAATCTAGAAGGCGTAATAGTGACCCTGTTAGCCGCTGCTAAGGCGGGCGAACTGGATGGGGCTTTGGAAAAAACATCTTTTAGTTCAAAGTGATTCGCATAATGTCAAGTTATTATTGAAATATGGCACAAAAAATGCTTGGATAAACTTGGAAGGCAACGGACTTATGCGAAGCAGGATGTTGTTAAGGGGTCCTGATTGCCTTCCGCCTCATTCTAGCAATATAAGCAGGTAATTAATTTTCGATCATATTGTCGTTTAGTGGATTGTCAGGATCAGACCACTTTAACTGATTTTCTACAATAATTTTTCGAATTTTTAGACCAATATCACCTATTCGAACTATATTTAACAACTTGTATTGAGGATCCATTTGATCTTGTATCGTAAAAAATAACCTCAATTCGTTATCGATAGCTGAATTTATAGATGTGAGTTGCGTTGTTGATACAAGTTTAGCATCGAAAGACAGTTTAAAATTCACGTTTTCAATATTTGCGTTTTTGTTTTCATAAAAATAACGC
>CAIJVU010000057.1 GCA_903824185.1 uncultured Hyphomicrobiales bacterium | reverse complement strand
TGCCCCCTCACAGCGGATGGGTGACACGGCGCAAGAAATCCTGTGTGCGGGCGTGTTGCGGGCGAGACAACACGCTTTGTGCGTCCCCCTCCTCCACAATGACGCCCTGATCCATAAAGATCACACGATCCGCCACCTCGCGCGCGAAGGCGATTTCATGCGTGACCACAATCATCGTCATGCCTTGGCGGGCGAGATCGCGCATCACGGCCAAGACTTCGCCCACCAGTTCCGGATCAAGCGCCGAGGTGGGTTCATCAAACAAGATCGCCTCCGGAGCCATGGCCAAAGCACGCGCAATCGCCACGCGTTGCTGCTGGCCGCCCGATAATTGTTTTGGAAAGGCCTCTTCTTTATCCGACAAGCCGACTTGCGCCAGCAAAGCCCGCCCTTGCATTTGCGCTTTTGCCACCGGCATCTGATTGACGTAAATCGGCCCCTCCGTCACATTTTCCAAAACGGTGCGATGGGGGAACAAATTAAAGCGTTGAAAGACCATCGAGACGCGGCGGCGGATGGACTGGATCAAATCGGATTTGGCATCAACGCGCATGCCCTCGACATGGATGTCGCCGCCGTCATAGGTCTCAAGGCCGTTGATGCAGCGTAGCACGGTGGATTTGCCGGATCCCGACGGGCCGATGATGCAGACAATCTCGCCTTTTTTCACATGTAGCGAAAAGCCGCGCAGCACATGATTGGTACCGAAACTTTTATGGACATCGCGCAAAACAATCATGGCTTGTTCCCTGCGGAAAAGCGCTTTTCCATCCAGCGGACCAAAGCCATCAAAGGCAGGCTCATGCACAGATACATGATGGCCACCATGGTAAAGACAGAGGTGTTTTTAAAGGTCGAGGAGGCGATTAATTTGCCCTGCATGGCAAGCTCGGCCACCGTGATGGTGGAGGCTTGCGAGGAATCTTTCAGCATCATGATCATGATATTGCCATAGGGCGGCAAAATGATGCGGATGGCTTGCGGCAAAATCACCCGCCGCATGATCATCCACCAACCCATGCCGATGGATTGGGCGGCCTCGATCTGGCCATGATCAATGGCCTCGATACCGGCGCGGAAATTTTCCGAATGATAGGCGGAATAGGCAATGCCAAGACCAATGATTGCCGCCTGCATGGCCGAAAGCGTGATGCCCATATCAGGCAACACGAAATAAATATAAAAAAGCTGGACGATGATGGGAATGCCGCGAATGAAATTCACAAACAGGGTGGCCCCTTTGTCCAGCACACCAATGCCAGACACCCGCATCAAAGCCCAGACCAGCCCCAACACAGTAGACAGAAACAAGGAGCCAATGGTCAGAACGATGGTGAGCCAGACGCCCTGCATCAGAATGGGCAGAAACTCCTGCGCATCGATTAAAAATTTATGCATGGGCGGATACAGATCCCCGTCAAACCAAAAACACGGTCTTTGAAAAAGGCGGGGCTATCCCCGCCTTTGATTGCGTTGAAGATCACAGGCCCCATTTGGTCAAAATGGTTTTGATGGTGCCGTCGGCTTCCATCGAGGCCAAAGCGGTGTTGATCTTTTTCAAGAGATCGGCCTCGCCTTTGCGCACGCCGATGCCGATGGAACCGGCCATGGTGGCCTTATAGCTTTTGACCACGCGTGCATCGGGGAAATTGCCCTGCTGCACATTATAGGCCGCGATCGGATAGTCAGCAAAACCGGCTTGCAAACGACCGGCATTCACATCGCGCAAAATATCGGGGATGGTGTCATAGATTTTGACATCACCGAAGACTTTCTTCAAAGGCTCGACATAGGCCGTGCCGACCTGTGCGCCGACCGTGTAGCCTTTCATATCGTCAAAGCTTGTATAGTCTTTGGTGTCTTTTTTGGAGACGATCAGACCCTCACCATAGGTATAAATCGGATCGGAAAAATCGATCTGCTCCTTGCGGGCCGGTGTGATATACATGGCCGCCGAAATGAGATCGATTTTATTGCTGGTCAAAGCCGCAATCAGCGTCGAGAACTGCATGGGTTCGACCTGCACCTGAAAGCCTGCGCGCTTGCCGGCCTCGGTGACGATATCCACCATGATGCCCTGAATGCTATTGGTTTTGGTATCCAAAAAAGTAAAGGGAATGCCGGTTGGTGTCGAACCAACCTTCAATGTTTGCTGGGCCGAAGCCTGTCCGGTCAAAGCCGGTGTCACAAGTGTTAAAGCCAGTAAAGCCGTTTGGCATATGCGTTTCAGGCTCATCAGTCTCCCCCTCTGTATTTTTTAAAACATAACACAACGTAATCTAAGCCGTCACTCAAGGCTTTGACAAGCATCAGGTCTCTTCAGCCAGAACCTGCAAAGCCGCTTCAACGCCCCCCGATGCATGCGGGATGCCGTTGATTTTCAGAGCCATTTCGACAACACCCAATGTGCCCAAAATCATGGGCTCGTTGAGATCCCCCATATGGCCGATGCGAAACACCTGTCCGGCCAAGCGGCTCAATCCGCCACCGAGTGACACGTTGAAACGCTCATGCGCTGTTTTGCGCAGGCCATCACTGCTGAAGCCCTCCGGCATCCTGACCGCCGTGACACTGTCGGAATAACGTGACGGATCCGCGCTGAACAAAGTCGGTCCCTGATTGCCCGACCATTGTTTGACAGCGGCGCGTGTGGCGCGCGCCAAACGGCTGTGACGGGCAAAGAGATGCGCGAGCCCCTCTTCCTCCAGCATCAACCGCAAGGATTCTTGCAAGCCGAAGAAAAAATGCACCGGCACTGTGCCCAAAAAGCTTTTATGCGGCCGCGCCAACATGGTGGTCCAGTTGAAATAGTGTTTGGGCAAGGTCGATGTTTGATGCACGGCCATGGCCTTGTCGGACAGGCCGGTAAAGGACAGACCGGTTGGCAGCATCAAGCCTTTTTGGCCACCGCCCACCGCGCAATCAATGCCCCATTCATCCATGCGGAAATCAAGCGAGCCGAGCGAGGAAATCGTATCCACCATGAACAAAGCCGGATGCTTGGCGCCGTCAATCGCTTTGCGCATGTCTTTCAAAGACACCGTCATGCCGGTGGAGGTTTCATTATGCACCACACAAACCGCTTTGATCGCGTGGTCTTTGTCGGCTTTCAAGGCCGCTTCCAAGGCTGCGGCATCGGGCCCCTTGTTCCATTCGGCAGGCAGGGTTTGCACTTCAAGCCCATGCGCTGTGGCCATGCGCCCCCAGCTTTCGGAAAAATGGCCGGTTTCCACAATCAAAATCCGGTCGCCCGCCGAAAAGAGATTGACGAGGCTTGCTTCCCAAGCCGCGTGTCCCGAGCCCGCATAAAAGAACAAATGGCCCTTGGTGCCGAGAATGGTTTTCACGCCCTCAAAGCAGCGATGATAAACGGTCAAAAAATCGGGGTCGTTGAAATCCACCGTGTGATGGGACATCGCCTTCAACACGCTGTCTGGAATATTGGTCGGGCCTGGATTGGCGAAGAACAAACGCCCGCGGGGCTTTACAACTTGCATCACATCACCTTCGGATTATCGTTATCTGAGAGAGGGCCAGTCCATCCCTGACAGATCACCCCTTGCGGGGGATCAAAGCAGGGACAGGGATTTGCGTCTTAACCGCGACCCACCAGCGGCATTTTGGTTGCCATGACCGTGATGGTCTGCACATTGGCCTCAAGTGGCAGGCTGGCCATATAGACCACTGCCTTGGCGACATGTGTGACATCCATCACGGGTTCGGGCGCGAGCGTCCCATTGGCTTGCGGCACGCCGGTCTGCATGGAGGCAGTGAGGTCTGACGCCGCATTGCCGATATCAAGCTGACCGCAGGCAATGTCATATTTACGGCCATCCAGCGAGGTGGATTTGGTGAGGCCCGTAATGGCATGTTTGGTGGCGGTATAGGCGGCGGAATTGGGCCGTGGCGATTGCGAGGACACCGAGCCATTATTGATGATGCGACCGCCGCGGGGCGTCTGGTTTTTCATCATGTGGAAGGCTTGCTGGGTGCAATAAAAGGCCGCCGAGAGATTGGTATTGACCACCCGCTGCCAGTCTTTGACATCGAGATCTTCCAGCATCGTGGTGCGCGGTGTGCCGACACCGGCATTGTTGAACAACACATCGAGCCGCCCGAATTTTTCTTTCACGGCGGCGAATAAATGGGCCACCTGTTCGGCATCGCTGACATCGCACGGCATCGCATGGCAGGCACCTGTCATGCCCTTGGCAAGGTCCACGGTGCCTTCAAGCGCATCCTTGCGGCGACCGGTGATCACGACCTGATACCCCTCATGCGCCAGCGCCAAGGCACTGGCACGCCCGACACCCGAACCAGCGCCCGTCACCAAAGCAATTTTCTGTGTCCCTGACATCTAATCCGTCTCCCTGATATTTTTATGTCAAAAATTCTTGTTGCGTCCTTTATGGCAGATTTTAAGCAAAGACCAAGCCCCCTTTGATCCCTGCATAGCTGCCAAACGCTGCGCTGCGATAAAAAATCAAAGAAAAACAAATGCCGCGTGCCAAGATGCCTGTCTATTATGCAGAGGCCCCCCTTGCATCCTGCACGCACCGCAGCGCACAATGTCCGCATAAAAATCAGTCATCATAAAATCACTGGATTTATAAAAACAACTTCTGGGGAAACGCCGATGTCCACCTTTATTGCCAATGAACGCTATCCCGATCCCGCGATCCATGTGCTTGACCCCAGCTTTTTGAAATATCGCGCGTTCTCGGCCAGCGTGGAACAGCTTTATGCCGGCACGCGCTGGGGGGAAGGGCCGGTTTGGTTTGCGGATGGGCGCTATCTCTTGTGGAGCGATATACCCAATGACCGGATTTTGCGCTGGGATGAATGCTCCGGCGAAACCAGTGTCTTTCGCAACAGTTCGCGCATGGCCAATGGCAATACCCGCGACCGGCAAGGACGGCTGGTGACCTGCGAACATGTCGGACGGCAAGTCACCCGCACCGAATATGACGGCTCGATCACCGTGCTGGCGGATCGCTATCAAGGCAAGCGTCTCAATTCCCCCAATGATGTCGTGGTGAAATCCGATGACAGCATCTGGTTCACCGATCCGCCCTTTGGCATCCAATCCAATTATGAAGGCGTGATTGCCGAGCAAGAAATTCCCGCCAATGTCTATCGGATCGACGGCCAGACCGGCGCGCTGACGGTGGTGGCCGAGGGCATCAATGGCCCCAATGGCTTGTGCTTCTCCCCCGATGAAAGCCTTTTATATGTTGTCGAGTCGCGCGCCCAGCCGCATCGGCTCATTCGGGTTTTTGACGTTGTGGGTGGTGACACATTGGGCAAAGACCGCGTCTTTGTGGATGCCGGCCCCAAGGGCACGCCCGATGGCATGCGCTGCGATATCGACGGCAATCTCTGGGCCGGTTGGGGCATGGGCAGCGCAGAGCTGGACGGCGTGATGATTTTCAACCCCGCGGGCGAGACCATCGGACGGATCGAATTGCCCGAACGCTGCGCCAATGTGTGCTTTGGCGGCCCGCATCGCAACCGCTTGTTCATGGCCTGCGGCCACGCGCTGTACGCGCTTTATGTCAACACTCAAGGCGTCAAAGGCGGATGAGCCATCCGCCCGACCAAAACCCGCCTCAGAACTTGAACAGCAGCCACGGATAAACGATGCCGATCAAGCCCGCATAAAAGACCAGACCGAAGACGAGACCGAATTTCCAGAAATCGGTGCGGCCGATATAGCCACTGCCATAATACATCGGCGCGGGACCGGTGGCGAAGGGTGAAATTACCCCCATCAAGCCAAGGGAGTAAAGGCACAGGCGCGTCAGCACCTCCATATCCACGCCCTCAATGCCTTTGCCGACAGCCAGCACCACCGGCAACACGGCGGCCGTATGCGAGGTGATGCTGGAAAAGCCATAATGGATCCAGAAAAACAGGGTGAGAAGCATGATCGTGGATGCCGTTCCGGAATAGCCGCCCAAATGCTTGGCGACATCGGTAGCAAACCATTTGATAAAGCCGATTTCATTGAGCCCAGAGGCCAGCGTCAGCAAAGAGGTGAAATAGAAAAACACTTCCCATGCGCTTTTTTCGGCAACGATATCGTCAAATTCAATGACATGCGTCAGCAGCATCAAGGAAATGACCACAAACACCACCATGGTCGGATTGATGTAATTGGCCCCCAGCACGGGCAGCGAAATATTGGGGTTGGACCCCGTAACCCATAAAAACATCGCCAGCAAAATGAGACCGGACATGATGAGCTCATTGCGCGACAGCGGCCCCATCCGGTCGAGTTCAGACGACGCCCAGACTGGAATTTCGGGACTTTCTTTGATCTCCGGCCTGCACATCACATAGGCCAGAAGCGGCACGATGATCAGCAATAAAAGACCCAAAGGCGCGAAACCGGTCAGCCATTGCGACCAATTCACCTCCAGACCGATGGTCTTTTTGGCAATCGCCAATGCGGCCACATTGGGGGCCAAGGCCGTCAGGAACAAAGAGCTTGTGACTGCGGTGGCTGCAAAGGCACACCACATGACATAGGTACCGATTTTCTTGGCCGTCGGCCCCGGCTCAGACCCATAAATATGCGGGATATTGCTGACGATGGGAAAAATGGTGCCGCCACTGCGCGCCGTATTGGACGGGGTGGCCGGTGCGATAAATGCATCGGCCAAGGTCACCGCATAGCCAAGCCCGATGGTGCTGCGCCCGAGCAGCTTGACCAGCACAAGCGCGATCCGCCGACCCAAGCCGCTTTTGCGATAACCGATGGAAAAAATAAAAGCCCCGACAATCAGCCAGACGGTACTTTCAGAAAAACCCGACAGCGCCCAACGCAAGGCCTTGTTGGGATCTTTTTCAACGAAACCGGCAATGGCTGCGATCGTCAACCCGATCAAACCGACCGCCGCAACCGGCATCGACTCGAAAATCAGGCCGACAATAACCCCCAGAAAGACCGCAAAATAATGCCATTGATGATCGGCAAGGCCAGAGGGGGTCGGCACATAATAAACGCCCAGACCGATCACAAACGGAAGCCAAAATCGCCATGAACGACCCATATTTCCCACCCCTTTCACACCGACCCAGTCCGGATATCCTCAAGACAAAGCAGCGATGATTAAAAATAATTTGGTCCCTAGCATTCAACAAAAGTACTGCGAAAACAAGCCCTTTTAGGGCCACGTTTTCGCTCGCTCAATTAATTTGGAAATGTCTTTTGTGCGAGACTCTCAAACCGCCACGCCAGAGCGATCACCCCCGCAGGGACAAAGTCGCCACGCCGCTCATGGCGCCCAGAAACAAAAAGAGATCATGGCAGGCCAGCATCATGGCTGTCGGGCGGCCCGATTGATGCAACCATGCGGTGGCGCCGATGGTGGCGGTGCCCCAGCCTGTTCCCGCAAGCATCATGGTGAAAGCCATGGGCCATGCCGCACTTTGCTGCGGCAACAAGATACTGGCTCCCAAAAGCAGCAAAAGACCGGTGAGACCGACCGCCACGCCGCCCCATAAAGCGATCAAACGTCCGATGACAAAGCCCGGCGCATACATCGACATCAAATGCAGCGCCATGATCAACACCGAGCCGTCAAAGCTCACGCCGCAGCCCGCCATCACCAAGGGGGCATGGGCCATGACACCGCTCATCAATGCCCATGCGAGGGCGGCCATGAGACTTGCCCAGACAACCACCCGCAAGGCGGGCTTGGCTGCAAAATCCGTCTCTGATTCAAGCTGGCGGGCAGGCAACATCACCGACAAAGCCAGCGCCAGCAAATAGACAAATCCGGCGACCAGCAAGCACAAAGCCTGCGCATCTCCCCCTGCAACGTCCAGCAATGCCTTGATCAGCAGAGGGGCCAGCAAAGCCGCAAAAATACCCGCGCCGAAAATCAAGCCCGTGGCCCCATGGGCGGACACAGATCCGGCATGGCGATAAAACAGGCCAAAGCCCTGCGCCATGCCAAGCCAGACAATGCCAATCAAAAAGGGCAGAAAGGCACCGTTCAACACAGACCAAAAAGCCAGAATGCCGCCCGCAAGACCCAGACTCGATCCCAAGGCAAAGGCTGCGCGCCGCCCGAACAGATCCAGCAGAAAACTCGCGGGAAAGGTGGCGAGCGCCCCGCCCAGCAAAAGCCCCAAATAGGGCCAGACCTGCAAAGCCGGTGCGGGGGCCAGTGCAAGACTTGCCAGCGGCAAGGCCGAGATGGTGAGCGTTTGTGCCAAGACCGACAAGGCAAAAGACAAAGCCAGCCTCAACGCTGTGGCCTGATCAGGCACCACGCCGACATCGAGCGGCAGGCCGTCACTGTCACAGGCGCAAAATAATTGTCCGGCCCGAAACCGGAATGCGTTTTCGCCCATCGCCGCTACGTCCCGCGCAGATCATCATCATCGAGAATGCGATGGGCCGCTCCTTCGAGATCCTCATATTGGCCGGATTTTAACGACCACATAAAAGCAAACAGACCCAAAAGCCCGAGGCCCAGCGCTGTGGGAACCAAATACAGCAAAACACTCATCAGGCCTGCTCCCTTTTGGTGTCTGGCACCACCCCTGTCGCGATGTGACGGGCCCGCAAGGCATTGAGCGCCACCAGAACAGACGAACCCGACATGGCAGCCGCTGCAATCAGCGGAGTGACCAACCCTGCCATCGCCAAAGGCACGGCCAAGAGATTATACACCAGCGCCAATAAAAAATTCTCGACCATCACCCTGCGCCCTTTGCGGCACAGACGCAAGGCCAGCGGCACCACGCCCAGCCGCTCCCCCATAAAGACAAGATCGGCAGCCGCCTGTGTGACATCCGCACCACTGGCCGGAGAGATGGAAACGGAGGCTGCCGCCAAAGAGGGGGCATCATTGAGACCATCCCCGACCATCAAAACCGTGTGGCCCGCTGCACGCAGCTTTTGCAACTGCGTCAATTTGTCAGCCGGTGACAAACAACCCTGCCATGTCTTGATCGCGAGCTGTTCAGCCACAGGTCTGACCGCCTCCTGATGATCCCCCGACAAGATCATGACCTCAAGCCCCATGGCTTTCAGATCCGCCACGGTTTTGACGGCATCGATCCGCAGGGTTTGGGTCATGCGGATACACCATGCCTGTTCGCCAAACCGAAACGCCAGATGCGAGATCGCTTGGCCCAAGGGGTCGGGGCCCATCTCCAGTTGACAAAAAGCCGGACTGCCCAACCTGACCAAAGTCTCCTCATATAAGGCTTCAACACCCTGCCCCGTGACCTCGGTGACATTGGCCAGCGGCGACAAAGCCCCGTTTTGGGCCTGCACCGCGGCCCCTAAGGCGCGGGCCAGCGGATGGCGGCTGGCCATGGCCAAACGGGCGGCGATGATCAGCCTATCAGGCGGCAGGTCTGCGAGATCAAGCCCCGCAGGATCGGGCACGGTCAAGGTGCCGGTCTTGTCAAACACGACATAATCAACATCGGCCATACGCTCGATGACATCGCCCGCCCGCATCAACAAGCCATGGCGAAACAAGCCGCCCGACACCACCACCTGCACGGCGGGTGCCGCCAAAGCCAGCGCGCAGGGGCAGGTGATAATCAAGACAGCAATCGCAATAATGATGGCATCATGCAGGCTTGCGCCTGCAAGGATCCATCCCAAGGCCGTCAGGGCTGCTGTGACATGCACCACCGGCGCATAGATCCGCGCGATGCGATCGGCGATCTGCACATAGCGCGAACGCACATGCAGCGCTTTGTCCATCAGGTCTTCGATTTCGGCCAATACGGTGTGTGCGCCTGTTTGCGCCACTTTGATCCGCACCTGTCCGGCCCCGTTCATCATGCCCGCAAAAACACTGTCGCCGGACGACACCATGCGCCGCATGCTCTCCCCGGTGAGGAAGCTGTCATCCATATCCGAACGCCCCTCGATCACCGTGCCGTCGGCAGCCAGCCGCTCCCCCGCTGCGACCAGCATCACATCCCCTGATTGCAAGGCATCGGCGGGCACCTCCTCAAGACTGCCGTCGGGTTTCAGGCGATGGGCAAAAGGCGCGCGCAATGCGGCCAGATTGGCAGCCAAAGCCCGCGTCCGCAACCGCATGACATGATCGAGCACACGCCCCAAAAGCAGGAAAAACAACAGCATCAAGGCTGAGTCAAAATAAGCGTGATGCGCATGCACTGCCGTTTCATAAACCGACATGCCCAGCGCCAGCAAAACACCCAGCGAGATCGGCACATCCATGGTCATGTCACGCTCGCGCAGCGCGGCAATCGCGGCATAAAAAAACGGCTGACCCGCAAAGCCCGCAGCTGGCAAGGCTATCAAAGCCGACAGCCAATGAAAGAGATCCCGCGTCTCGGGCGCAATTTCGGTGGCATTGCCCGACCACACCGAAACAGACAGCAACATCACATTCATGGCGGCAAAACCGGCCACGCCCAGACAGCGCAAAAGCCATTGCGTGCGTGCAGCCTGTGCGGCCTCTGCCTCGTTTTGTGTGAAAGGCACCGCCCTATAGCCCAGCGCGTCAAGGGCTGCCAGCAAAACCGCCGCACTTTGCCCCTGCTTGGCCCATTCCGTGGTCAGTCGACGATTGGTCAGATTGAGGCGCGCATAGCGCAATTCAGGCAATGCGGCCAAAGCGTGTTCAATGTCTTTTTGGGCTTGGGGCGAACGGATGCCCTCAATGACCCATTCACGGCGCAGATCAGGCATGGAGGCGGTGTGGCTATCAGACATGGCGGCACGGGTCGCTTCTTCGCACCTCTGATGTCAGCGCAAGGAGACGCGACTGACCGAGCGGAACACTTCCGCAGTGCCCTGTTTGACCTCGATCACCAAATCCCATTGTCCCGCATCCGCTACGGCCGTGCCGGTAAAATCACCCGCCCCTTGCGGGCTCAAATCAAACACCACATCCCGCAAGGCATTCACAGGGGAGAGCAAACTCACTTTGCTGGTCGTGCCGTCAACAGGCTGGCCGTTTTTGTCGCGCAGCGACAGTTTCAGGGACACGCGCCCGTCTTTCATCCGCTCATAATGGGAAGTGACCTGCCAATGCTGTTCTTGCTGGACGCCCGCATTTTTGATTGTCCGGTTGAAATCAAGGCCCGTCTCATAGGGACGCTGGCTTTGCAGGCCGCTGAAGGTGTTGACCGCAACATAGGCCATAAAGAGATTGACCACGATCACCACACCGAAAAAGGCAATCAGGATGAGTAAAACCATCCGGCCTGTCAGCCGGAAACCCGTTGGCGAGGGTTGGCTATGATCGGCTTGCATGTGACTTATCCTTCCCTTGCGGAGCAGAGCTGAGCAACACAGCCTCACCTAATGGTTTGTCGACGGGGTACGGAAAAAATCCTTGCCGACAGCGGTGCGCCCGATCTCCTGATCCTTGATTTCAAAATAGAGTAGCACAGGTTCACGGCGTTGTGGATCATCCTGCGCGGTGACGAGAACACGCAATTCCCGTGTCTGATCCGGCCCCACACTCACGTTCAAAACACCCTCGACGGCGGCATCCTCGCCGATGATTGTCACCGTTGACTCCGCAAGACCCGCGACATGGAAGCGGAAATGCCGTTCATCCGTCAGCATATTGGCAATGCGCACGGTGTAGGCGTTGCGGATATGGCCATCTGACAGCTTCACATAAACGGGATTGCGATCATGGATGACGCTGACCGTGAAGGGGGCGCGATGCAGTAATTGCCACAGCATGACCCCGCCGACAATCGCGATCAGCGCCACATAAAGCATGGTGCGCCAGCGGATGGGCCGGAAAATATCCGGCAGGCCTTCGCGGCGGCGCTTGATATTCACATCCGTGTCATAGGCGATCAATCCCGTGGGACGGCCGACTTTGGTCATGACATCGTCACAGGCATCAATGCACAGACCGCATTGGATACAGCCCAATTGCGAACCGTGCCGGATATCAACACCCGTCGGGCAGGCAAAGACACATTGATTGCAATCGATGCAATCCCCCACTGTCTGCCCGGCCTCGCGCGCCTGCGCCGCCTTTTTCAAGGACATGCGCTGCTCGCCCCGATCCGCGCGATAGGTGACATTGAGCGCATGTTCATCGGTTAAGGCGGCCTGAATGCGCGGCCAAGGGCACATATAGAGACAGACCTGTTCGCGCATCCATCCGGCAAAAATATAGGTGGTGAAGGTCAGGATGAAAATCGCGGTATAGGTCGAGGCTGAGGCCTGAAAGGTCAGCAGATCAACAACCAATGTCGGCGCATCGGAAAAATACAAAACCCACGCCCCGCCTGTCCACCACGCGATCAACAGCCAGAAAGAATGTTTGAGTAATTTCAGCGCAAAGGCTTCGAGATCAAAAGCACCGGCATCGCGCTGCATGCGCTCGCGCCGATCCCCCTCGACCACCCGCTCGACCCACATGAACAAATCCGTCCAGACGGTTTGCGGGCAGAGATAACCGCACCAAATGCGTCCGGCCAGCGCATTCATCAAAAACAAAGTCATGGCCGCGACGATCAAAAGGCCCGTCAGGTAATAGACTTCCTGCGGCCAGATTTCGATAAAGAAAAAATAGGCCCGCCGATGCTCAAGATCAACCAGAACGGCTTGCGACGGCGCGCCCGGTCCCCGATCCCAGCGCACAAATGGCAGGAGATAATAAATCCCCAGCGTGATCAGCAACAGCGCCCATTTGATGCGGCGGAACAGCCCATGCACCGTCTGCGGATAAATTTGCCGCCGCGCCTCGTAAAGCGGCGGTTCCGGCTCATCATGATGCGGATCAAACGTCGATACAGTGGCTGACATGATTACTCTCCAAACCCAAATGCCACCCGCAAACGTCTCCAAACCCTTTTGTCTGACACGGAACGATCTCAGCCGTTCTTTTGCCTTTTACGCCTTTCAGATCAGCGTTTATATCGTTTTGATTACATCAGTTCAAACGGCTTGCGGCCCCGCAAGGGCCGCAAGATTTTGTTACTTGATCGCCTTGGATTGCGCCTATTGGCCACCACCCAAAGAATGAACATAAACGGTCAGGGATTTGATCGTGGCCTTATCAAGACGATTGCCCCAAGCCGGCATCACCCCGCCGCCGCCGATCGTAATCCGTTCGATGATTGACGCCCGATCGCTGCCGTAAAGCCAGACTTTATCGGTCAAATTCGGGGCTCCCATCTCCTGATTGCCCTTGCCTTGATCGCCATGGCAGGCGGCGCAATTGGCGGCAAACAATTTTTGTCCCGCTGCCAGATCAGCGCCTTTTTCAACAGGCAGACCCCCGAGCGACATCACATAATCTGCCAGCACGAGAATGTCCTTGCGTGGCAACAGACCATCGCGCCCGAAAGCAGGCATGGCGCTTGTGCGCGTATCCTGATCCGCATCCCAACGCACGCCATGGGTAATGGTTTGCTCGATATCGGCGAGCTTGCCACCCCATAACCAGTCATCGTCATTGAGGTTGGGATAGCCTTTGAAGCCTTGTGCCCCCGCACCGTGGCAGGTCGAACAATTCACCGCAAAAGCAGCGCCGCCTTGGGCACGGGCGAAAGACAGGATTTCGGCATTTTTCTCGATATCAGCCAGAGGTGTCTGCTCGATTTTCACGACCATGTCGTGACGCGAGGCTTTCAATTCCGCCATGTCGATCTCGATTTGGGTGCGCGATGCCCAGCCGAAAGCGCCCTTGGTGAAACCGCTCAGCAGCGGGATGGCCGGATAGAAAATCCAATAGCCGACCGCCCAGAGGATACAGGCATAAAAGGTATACAACCACCAGCGCGGCAAGGGATTGTTGAATTCCTGAATGCCGTCCCATTCATGGCCGGTTGTGCCGACAGCCTGATCCGCATGGTCTTGATGCGATGATTTGCTCTGGTCCATCATGTCAGTCCTCCGTCAGCGGAATGCGCGCGGCATGGTCAAGCTCTTCCTGGCGGGAAGGCCAGAGGGCATAGCCCACAGCAACCAGAAACAGCAGCGCAAAATAGGCACTGCCCCAGCTTGCCGCGAATTCAGACAGGTTTTCAAATGTCAGTGTCATATCCCTGCCCCCTTAGCGAATATTGGCTTTGTCATCATAGATCTTGAAATCGACCTGCGTGCCCAGCTGTTGCAGATAGGCGATCACAGCATCAAGTTCGGTCAGACGTCCCTGCACCGCCGCAAGATCACGGACCTGTGCTTTGGGATAGCGCTTGAGGAAGGCGGCTGTATTTTGATCCTCGGCCATGCCCTGCGTGACAAGATCAGACAGCGCATTGTCAATCATCTCTTTGCTATAGGGCACGCCCTCCAGCGCCAAGACGGCGAGATCTTCGGCAATATGGGGCACGCTTAAAGGTGTTTGCTCAAGGAAGGGATAGCCGGGCATGATGGAGGCAGGCACCACCGAGCGCGGATTGCGCATGTGATCGCGATGCCAGTCATCCGAATATTTACCGCCCACACGGGCAATATCCGGCCCCGTGCGCTTGGATCCCCATTGGAAGGGATGGTCATACATGCTTTCGGCGGCGAGCGAATAATGGCCGTAACGCTCGACCTCGTCCCGCAACGGACGGATCATTTGCGAATGGCAGTTATAGCAACCCTCGCGGATGTAAATATTGCGTCCCGCCAGCTCCAGCGGCGAGAGAGGCCGCACGCCTTCCACACGCTCGATGGTGCTTTTCAAATAAAACAGCGGAACAATTTCAACCAGACCGCCGATGGAAATCGCAATCAAAATACCGATCAGCAAAATGATGGAATTTTTTTCGAAAACCTGATGGCGGGTCCAGACGGTTTGCTTACCGGCAGAAACGGGATCGTGATGTGCCATGATGATTGCTCCTCAATGTCCGGTTGCCAAAGCGGGCTTTGCGGAAGCCTCTTTCACCGGTTCGCCATCAACAATGGTCCGGTAAATATTGTAAGCCATGATCAAAGCCCCCACCAAGAACATGGCGCCGCCAATGGCACGGATCACATACATGGGGTGCAAGGCTTCGGTGGTTTCGATGAAGGAATATTCCAGAAAGCCGAGCTTGGTATAAGAGCGCCACATCAGGCCTTGCAGAATACCCGCCACCCACATCGAGGAAATATAGATCACGATGCCGATGGTCGAAATCCAGAAATGCCAATTCACGAGCTTGAGCGAATAAACCTCGCGCTTGTTCCACAGCCATGGAACGAGGCAATAAATGGCACCGAAGGAAATATAGGCCACCCAGCCCAAAGCCCCCGAATGCACATGGCCGATGGTCCAGTCGGTGTAATGGGACAGCGAATTCACCGCTTTGATCGACATCATGGGGCCTTCAAAGGTCGACATGCCGTAAAAGGCAATTGACACAACCATCATGCGCAAGACCGGATCGGTGCGCAGCTTGTCCCACGCGCCAGACAGCGTCATCAAACCATTGATCATGCCACCCCATGAGGGCATCCATAACATGATCGAGAAGGTCATGCCCAAAGTCTGCGCCCAGTCGGGCAAAGCCGTGTAATGCAGATGATGCGGGCCCGCCCAGATATACATGAAGATCAAGGCCCAGAAATGGATGATCGACAGGCGGTAGGAATAAACCGGACGCTCGGCGCGTTTGGGCATGAAATAATACATGATGGCCAGAAAGCCTGCGGTGAGGAAGAAGCCGACCGCATTATGGCCATACCACCACTGCACCATCGCATCCTGCAAACCCGACCACACGATATAGGATTTGGGCGAGAACAAAGACACGGGCACGGCCGAATTATTGACAAGATGCAAGACCGCCACGGTGGCAATAAAGGCCAGATAAAACCAGTTGGCGACATAGATATGCGGCTCTTCGCGCTTGGCGAGCGTAAACAAAAACACCAAGAGATAGACGACCCAGACAATGGTCAGCCACAAATCCGAATACCATTCCGGCTCTGCATATTCCTTGCCCTGCGTAATGCCGAGCAAATAGCCCGTACCGGCAATGACGATGAAGAAATTATAGCCCAACACCACGAACCAAGGTGCGAGATCACCCGCAATCCGGGCGCGGCAGGTGCGCTGAACCACATAAAAGGAGGTGGCCAGCAAGACATTGCCCCCGAAGGCAAAGATCACTGCCGATGTATGCAAAGGCCGCAACCGGCCAAAGGCCGTATAGGGCAAATCGAAATTGAGCACGGGATAGGCCAGTTGCGAGGCGATGATGACGCCGACCAGAAATCCGGCAATGCCCCAAAACACCGCGGCAATCGTGGCGAATTTGATCGGGCCCAATTGGTAATTGGGTTTTCCGTCGATCACCTGCGCGGGCAATTCGGCGGGGCGCTCGTAATAGCGGTTGAGGATCGCAAAGACCGCCGCAACCGAGGCCGCGGCAAACAGATAGGCATGAAAGGCATAGGCCGTTGTATAGGCCTTGGCTGCCACCAATAATGACAAGACCGCCAATCCGGTCATGGCCAAAGCGAGCCCGCCTTCGCCCCATGTCATTTTCTTTTGTATGCCGTGCACCATTGTGAAGCTCCGTCTTTGCCACCGTCAGGCCAAAAAGGCCTGCAATCGACACCTGTCGCGTGATGTTAGAACTTACCTAACCGCCACCATGCCTAACCTGCATTGATCCAGATCAAGCGTCACAAACAAGTTAGACGATAATCCAATGAGATTTTACACGCTGGGCGAGAGGTGCTCGAAATAGGCCGCATCCATGAGCCTGATCCCGTCCGGCACAATCACCAGATGCCGCGCGCGCTGCATCTGATTGATGGTGCGGCTCACGGTCTCGATTGTGAGACCAAGATAATCGGCAATATCCTGCCGCCCCATGGGCAGCGGTACGTTCTGGCTGGTATGCCCATCGATTCGCGCCCAGCGGCGGCGCATTTCCAGCAGGAACGTCCCGATTTTCTCTTCCGCCGTCAAACGGCCCAGCAACACCATATGATCTTGGGCCAGATTGAGCTCGGCGGAAGCCATTTCATGCATTCGCATCAGGAAATGCGGCTTTTGATCCACCAGTTGGACGATGGCATGCCGCGCAAAGCGGCAGGTTGTCATGGGCGTGATCGCCTCCACAGAGAATGACCACGCTTTGCCAAGCGACAGACCCAGAAAATCACCGGGCAAAGCAAAACCCATCACCTGTCTGCGACCGTCCGGCAAATGCCGGATCAAACGGGCTACGCCTGCGGTGATCGAATAAAAATGCGTGCAATCATCCGTTTCCGAAACCAAGGTGTCGCGCTCTGCAAATGGCACGGTTTGGGAAATTTGCTCGATGGTGGCCCATTCATCGGGCTCCAAAACCGCACAAATGCCCAAAGGCCTGACCTGACAGACGCGGCAGTCATCCCCCTTGATGTGGTGCGCGCAATGCGGATGCGGCCTGACGATCTGCGCATGGTCAGCCACAGTCTGAGGGGTCTTGGTCTCATTCACTTTCAGCATAAGGAGGAGAATAGCTGATCATGTTTGAAGACACTATGACCCAAATGCCGTACTGGCCTGCAATTATCAGGCACTGGCATTAGACTTTGGTCGCAAATCAAACTCTACCTGATCGATCAAAAAGCAATCCAAAACGGGAAAAATCCTGTGGCATTTACGATGACGGGTTTTTTGTTATAAATCCTTCCTCTGCTTTTTGTTTTCCCCTGTGACAGGACGCCCCCACAGTGCCACGCCCTGCCCCCTTTGCTGGCAGCCTCTTGCCCCCCCTTTTGCCCGGCTTTCGCTGGCCGCCCTTTATGGCACTCAAAACCGTGATGCGGGGGATTCTTGTCTGCACCGTGCTGATGACGCCCCTTTCCTTCGCGCAGGCCCAACAAAAGCAAATTCCCGTCATCAAAATGCCGACCATGGAAGATTGGCTGAGGCGCTACAAAGCCCAAGGCTGGGCCAAATGCCGGATGTCGGCTCTGGACACGTTCAGCCTGACGCAAGGCAAAGCCACCACCGAAATTTTTGTCGCCATCCGCCAGATCAACGACAAAATGGATGAATTGGAAGAGTATCTGGAGAAAAACGGCTTGTCCGCGCAAAAGCTCGATGAAATGCGCCGCGATGAAGCCCGCTTGATTTCCTATATGACGCTTGAGCAAAAAAGCCTTCTGTTCAAAGAATGCGCACTGTCGGTTTGGGAATAGAAGCGCGCCCGCGCAACTGACATGTTAACCTGCACAACACTCCTATGGACAGGGGTTCGAAACCTGCTTATCATTCCTCCCATCGCATAAAGATCAAGCATCCTGCGCATCAAGCAGGAACAATTTGTGGAGGAACTGCATGTTTGAAAAACCGCTTTCACGCCGGACCCTATTGCAAGGCTCACTGGCCGTAGGTGCCCTTGGCCTGAGCCCTTTGCCCGCATTTGCTGACCCGCAATGGAAAAAATATGCGGGCACCAAATTGGAAGTTCTGCTGGCCAAAGGACCGCGCGGCGACAATTTCCAGAAAAACATCAAGGAATTTACCGAGCTGACCGGTATCGAGGTCGAATCGGAACAGATCCCCGAACAGCAGCAACGCCAGAAAGCGGTGATCGAACTTGCCTCCGGCAAGCCGAGCTTTGACGTGGTGCATATCAGCTATCACGTGCAAAAGCGCCAATTCGAAAAAGCGGGCTGGCTGGCTGATTTGTCGGGCTTTATGAAAGATCCGAACCTGACCGCCTCCGATCTCGTCGAAAGCGATTTTTCGGCCGCGGGCCTGAAATATGCCAAAGACGACAAAGGCCGTATGCTGTCGCTGCCTTGGTCGGTGGATTATTTCATTCTCTATTACAACAAAGAAATGTTCGAGAAAAAAGGCATTGCTGTTCCCAAGACCTTTGATGAAATGGTCGCGGCTGCCGAAAAACTGACCGATCCGGCTGCTGGCACTTTCGGCTTTGTCGGACGCGGTCTGCGCAATGCCAATATGACCTTGTGGACCAATTTCTTCCTCAATTACGGCGGCGAATTCCTCGATGCCAAAGGCGACATCCTGACCGATGGTCCCGAGGCCGTTGAAGCAACCAAGCTCTATCAGAAGCTCTTGACCAAATATGCGCCTCCCGGCGTGTCGGGCTTCAACTGGATGGAATCCATGGCCTCCTTCACCCAAGGCCGTTCGGCCATGTGGCTGGATGGTGTGGGCTGGGCACCGCCGCTTGAAGATCCGAGTGCATCGCGCATCGTCGGCAAGGTTGGCTATACCGTTGTTCCGGCCGGCCCCAAAGGCCAGTATTCAGCCACTTATGGCGATGGGATCGGCGTGGCAGCCGCCTCCAAGAACAAGGAAGCCGCTTATCTGCTGTGCCAATGGGCCGTGTCCAAAAAGCAAGGCGCGCGTTTGTTGCAAGCGGGTGGCGGTGTGCCGTTCCGCAATTCGATCCTCAACGATCAAGAGGTCCGCAACGGCGTCAAACTGCCGAAAGAATGGGTCCAGTCGGTCATCGATTCGGCGAAAATCAGCAAGCTTGGCTTGCCGGTTGTCATTCCGGTTGCAGAATTCCGCGATCTCGTCGGCGCTGGCGTCACAGCCACCCTGTCGGGCGGCGATCCTGCGGTCGAACTGAAAAAAGCGCATGAGCAATTCCGTCCGATTCTCGAACGCAGCGAAAAGTCATAAGCGCTGCTTTTGAGCGAGGGCGTCCGGCTCTCAAACTGAACGCGATACCTGCCCCACAAAAGACGGGGCAGGTTTTTTAGCCACTGGATCAATCTATGCCACAAGAACCGAATTCGACGCTTTCCAACCGCAAAGCGTGGCGTGTGCCGTCTTATTGGCCCTTTGTCATTCCGGCACTGGTTGTGATTGCGGGGATTATCATTTTCCCGTGGCTGTTCACGATCTGGATGAGCATGCATGAATGGAAAATTGGGGCGCCCACGACCTTTGTCGGGTTCGCTAATTATTTCCGTCTGCCGACCGATCCGCGCTTTGTCGAGTCGGTGTGGCACACCATTGTCTATACGCTGCTGTCGGTGATCCTGCCGCTGATTTTCGGAACCTTTGCAGCGACACTCTTTCATCAGAAATTTCCGTTTCGCGGTTTTCTGCGCGGCCTCTTCATCATGCCGATGATGGCTACGCCTGTGGCGATTGCTCTGGTCTGGACCATGATGTTTCATCCGCAACTGGGCGTGTTGAATTATCTGCTGTCATTGGTCGGCCTGCCCGCCGAATTATGGGTGTTTCACCCCAATTCCGTCATCCCCTCACTCGTGATGGTTGAGACGTGGCAATGGACCCCGCTGATCATGCTGATCGTTTTGGGGGGACTGTCTGCCATTCCCAGCGAGCCCTATGAAAGTGCGCGCATTGACGGTGCCAATGCGTGGCAGATGTTTCGTTATATCACCTTACCGCTGATCACGCCGTTTATCTTTGTGGCGGCCATGATCCGCATGATCGATGCGGTCAAAAGCTTTGATATTATTTTTGCCATTACGCAGGGCGGGCCGGGTTCGGCGTCTGAAACCATCAATCTCTATCTCTACAGTGTGGCCTTTGTTTATTACGACATCGGCTATGGCTCGGCGATTGCCGTGGTCTTTTTCATCATCATTGTGCTGTTGGCGGCCATTATGTTGTACATGCGCCAGAGAATGCATTGGAACCAGACAGGCGGTGCCGCATGAACGTCCGCGCGCTTCTTGGCAATATCGGATTGGGCCTTGGCATTTTTATCATTGTCTCGCCCGCCATTTTGTTTTTCATCTGGATGATTTCGCTCTCCGTCAAATTTGAAATCGACAATGCCAGCTTTCCGCCGATTTTGATTCCTGAGCGCTTTGCATGGGAAAACTACACTGCGGTTTTGAATTCAAACCGCTTCACGACCTATTTTTTCAATTCGCTGATCGTGACAGGATCGGCCACGCTGGCGGCCTTGCTGGTCGGCGTGCCGGCTGGCTATGGCATTGCGCGGATGCAAGCGCATAAATCCACCATCGTGATTTTGATCGCGCGGATCACGCCCGGCCTGTCTTATCTAATCCCGCTGTTTTTGCTGTTTCAATGGTTCGGGGTTTTGGGCACCTTGTGGCCGCAAGTCATCATCCATCTGGTTGTCACCGTTCCCATCGTGATCTGGATCATGATCGGCTATTTCGAAACCACACCGATGGAGCTTGAAGAAGCGGCTGTGATTGACGGCGCGACCCGCTGGCAGGTGTTTCGGCATGTGGCTTTGCCGATTGCCATGCCCGGCATTGCGGTGGCCTTCATTCTGGCCATCATCTTCTCGTGGAACAATTTCGTGTTCGGCATTGTGCTGGCCAGCCGCGGCACACGGACATTGCCGGTGGCGGTTTACAACATGATCTCCTTTGATCAGCTGAGCTGGGGGCCTTTGGCCGCTGCCGCCTTGATCGTCACTCTACCGGTGCTGTTGCTGACCGTTTTTGCCCAACGCCAAATCGTGGCGGGCCTCACAGACGGGGCGGTCAAAGGCGGGTGATCCGCCGCCGCCCCTCTCCCAAAGATCAGACAAAGCGAGACTGGCCAAACGCCTGCAACCAGACTAGTCTTCGGGCATCGGTCATGCGTGGGGTGAACGGTCCCTGTTCGTCTGACGACGCCCCTTGGACACGAGAAATTGGAAACAAGGGATTGGACACGAGGGAGAGGCCCGCCATGTCTGAACACGAAGTCGCATCCGCTCAATCGATGAAAACCCGTCTTGAGCATGACCTCATCGGTGACCGGCAGGTGCCCGATCATGTTTATTATGGCATCCATACTTTGCGGGCACTTGAAAATTTTCCCGTGACCGGCACGCCGATTTCAATTTATCCCGACCTCATCAAAGCGCTGGCCAGCATCAAACAGGCAGCGGCACTCACCAATCACGATTTGGGGCTGCTCGACAGCACCCGTTGTCAGGCCATTGTCCAAGCCTGCGAAGAGATTGTGCACGGGCGTTGGCATGACCAATTTGTGGTGGATGTCATTCAAGGCGGTGCGGGCACTTCCACCAATATGAATGCCAATGAGGTGATCGCCAATCGGGCTTTGGAATTGCTGGGCCACAGACGCGGCGATTACGCGCATTTGCACCCCAATGAACATGTCAATCTCAGCCAAAGCACGAATGACGTTTATCCCACGGCTCTCAAAATCGCCGGTATTTTCGGGATCCGCTCTCTCATCGCAGCGATGGCCGTGCTGCGTTTGGCATTCAGCGAAAGAGCCGATGCCTTTGCCCGTATTTTGAAAATGGGCCGCACACAATTGCAAGACGCCGTGCCCATGACATTGGGGCAGGAATTTCAGACCTATGCGGTGATGCTGGGGGAAGATGAAGAGCGGTTGCGCGAAGCCTCACAACTGATTTGCGAAATCAATCTGGGGGCCACGGCGATTGGCACGGGGATCACCACCCATCCCGATTACGCCCGCCGTGTCTGCACGCATCTTTGCACGCTGACCCAATTGCCGCTGATCACCGCCCCCAACCTGATTGAAGCCACCCAAGATTGCGGCGCCTTTGTGCAATTGTCCGGCGTGCTCAAGCGCGTGGCCGTCAAACTGTCAAAAACCTGCAATGATTTGCGCTTGCTGTCATCCGGCCCGCGGGCGGGCTTGGGGGAAATCAATCTGCCCGCCATGCAGGCTGGCTCCTCGATCATGCCCGGCAAGGTCAACCCCGTGATCCCCGAAGTGGTCAACCAGATTGCCTTTGAGGTGATTGGCAATGATCTGACGGTCAGCTTTGCAGCCGAGGCCGGACAATTGCAGCTCAACGCCTTTGAGCCGATCATTGCCCATAGTCTTTTTAAAAGCGTCACCCATTTGCGGCAGGGCTGTCTGATATTGGCCGAGCGCTGTGTGAAAGGCATTACGGCCAATGAGGAAAAACTGCGCAAAAGCGTGACCGGCTCAATCGGCCTTGTGACCGCGCTCAATCCCTATATCGGCTATGAAAACGCCACAGCGCTGGCGCAAGAAGCCTTGCGCACAGGCGGCAGCGTGTATGATCTGGTGATCGAGAAAAAATTACTCGAAAAGCATGAACTCGACGCGATCCTCGACCCCGAAGTGCTGACCGCGCCCAGTGCTTTGCTTGATATCCGGAAAAACAAATAATCCTTGGGACTGAAGACGCGCTTAGCCGACAAAGCGCTGAAGATGAATCCCTTCCGCCTCCAAAGCCTGTCGCACCGTCCGCGCCATGCCGACCGCATGCGCGCTGTCGCCATGCACGCAGATGGAATCGGCCTTGAGTTTGATTGATCCGCCGTCAACTGTCGGCATCAAGCCGGTTTTGAGAAATTCAACCAAACGGCTAGCGGCGAAATCGGGATCTGTCACCATTGCATCGGGACGGGCGCGAGAGACCAAGCGGCCTTTGCTTGTGTAAGCGCGATCCGCGAAAATTTCGGCATAGGTTTTCATGCCGTGCTGATGGGCGACCTGTTCCAAAACGGTGCCTGAAATCGCCAAGATCGGCAAATCCCGATCAATGGCCTTGGTGGCCAATGTCAATGCCGTTGCCACGTCCTCGTCATCACAGGCGACATTGGCGATGGCACCATGCGGCTTCATATAATGGATCTTGGTGCCTGCCAGCGCGGCGATGCCCATCAATGTGCCGATTTGTCCGGCAATGAAGCGTTCGATCTCGCCGCGGCTATAGGGGATGATGCGCCGCCCAAATCCCTCTTTGTCGGGATAGCCCGGATGGGCGCCGACACAGACGCCTTTTTCCTGCGCCAGTGTCAGGGTTTTGAACATGGTTTCGGGATCGGAGGCATGACCGCCACAGGCCACATTGGCGCTTGTGACAATGGACAAAACCGCCTCGTCATTGCCCATTGTCCAAGGCCCGAAGCTCTCGCCCAAATCCGAATTCAGATCAATATGTGTCATGACTGCTCTCCTTGAATTTATGTCTGCGGATCTAGCGCGTTAGTGGCATGCCCTGCGCCATGGCCGGCAAACAACATCTCACTCGAAATGCCCTCTTGGCCAATCGGCTGGCAGAGCTGCGGCAGTTGATTCACCAGCTGCATGAAGCGTTTGGTCTCGGCTTGGGCTGTCTCAATCGGCACGGCCTGAAACCGGATGACGGTGCCGACCGGTGTTTGCGCCGCACGGCCCAGATCAGCGGTGATCACAGTGGCGATTTTCGGATAGCCGCCTGTGGTGCCGCGATCAGCCAACAGCAACAAAGGCTGGCCATTGCCCGGTATTTGCAAACTGCCATTGGCAATCCCGTCCGAAACAATATTGGGCGAGCGCGCATGGGTGAGCGGCGGCCCCTCAAGGCGATACCCCATGCGGTCTGACGTGGCTGAAATGACCCAATCGGTGGCAAAAAACTGCGCTATCATCTCAGACGAAAAATAATCGTCTTGCGGGCCCAGCACACAACGCACAGGCCCCTCGACCGCTTTGGGAAGATTGAGGCGGCGTTCGGCACCGGGCTGCATCGAGCCCACATCCAGCCGGTCGCCGCCCTCGAAAGGACGCGCCAAAGGACTGCCCAATCCGGCGCGCCGATGCACCGAAAAACTGCCGAAGGAGGGGGTGCCTGAAATGCCGCCTTCAATCGCCAGATAGCTGAATACGCCGCCTTTCGACGCGCGCATTACCAAGACCTCGCCTTCCGCAAGGCAAACAGTTTCATGCATCTGAACGGGAGCGCCATTGAGCGTCATCGAGCGCGTGGCCCCCGACAGGGCCAGCCTGACACTGCCCTCCTGCACCTTGATGCGCATGGGGAGAGGGCCGACTTCAATGGCAGGCGCGTTCCATAGCTGGCCGACCAAAACATTGGCGCAGGCCAGACCAAAGCGATCCATGGCACCGGCCGTGCCAAGTCCGTAACGAAGAGCACCAAAGCGGCCTAAATCCTGAACAGAGGTTGCAGGGCCCACCTCCTCGATCAACAGCACGCTCATGCCACGCCCCCTGCCATTTGATCAGCCGAGAGAATGATCAATTCAGCGACACGCTCGCCCGCCTCCGCCGCCTTGTCCATCTCGTGCCACTCAGCCAGCGAGACCTCGTAAAAACGCACGGCATCGCCGGGCTCCAGCAAGAACAAGGGATCGCGATGGGGATGGTAACTGCGCATCGGCGTGCGGCCCAAAATATGCCAGCCGCTTGGCGCCTCCAGACATTGGATGCCCGCCTGCACACCGCCGATCATCACAGCGCCAGCAGGGGTCACCAAACGCGGCTCGTTGCGGCGGGGTGTGGCAATGGATTGATCCAAGCCGCCAAGATAGGCATAACCCGGCATATAGCCCAGCATATAGACCCGATAATCACCGGCGACATGACGGCGCACCACCTCATCCGCTGTCAGATTTTTCCCTTTGGCGACCTCTTCGAGATCAAAACCGAATTCCCCGCCATAGCTGACCGGCACACGCCAACGGCGTGGCGAGGGCGGTTTGGGCCCCGTTCTGGCCGCGAGCTGTTCAAGATGGGTGCTCAAGGCAGCGAAGGATAAAATCTCGGGATCATAACTCACATAAAGCGAACGATAGGTCGGGATGGTTTCATGCACGCCCGCCAGCGCTTCAAGCGCCAAAGCATCATCCAGACCCAAGACACGCGCATTGAGGACGGGATCAACGGTCTCGCCGAATTCGATGGTGAACGCCGCATCGCCGCAGGGCAAAATACGAAGGGCAGGATCATGCAACATGGGACGTTTCCAAAGATCATTTTTGACAGTCGAGCACGACTTGATCCTGGCTTCAACCCTGCAAATTTATAAAGAGCTATAAAGCAGCCAAAGTCCCATCAATCCGCGATAAATCACGAAGGGCCAGCTCGCCATTTTTTCAAAAAGACGCAACAAACCCCAGACCGCGACAAAAGCGGAGAGTGAGCCACAGACCAAGCCCACTGCCAGAACAGACCAGGCATGCGCATCAAGACCGGCATGGGTCAATACCCAGATCTCCTTGAGCCCCGCCAATGTAATGGCGGGAAGACCCAGCAAAAAGGACAGACGGGCGGCATCCTCGCGCTTGAAGCCCAGAAACAAGGCCGCGGTCAATGTGGAGCCGGAGCGCGATACACCGGGGATCAAAGCCCCCACTTGCGCCAAACCGACCAGCATCAAATCGCGATAGCTGAACGAGGACAAATCCCTGTCATGCCGACTGTTCAGCTCGGCAAGGCCCATCAACACCGCCATCAGCACACAAGAAGCCCCAATGACCGGCAAAGACCGCAAGGAGGTGTCGCAGGCATTCAGCCATTTCGACATCAAAAGCCCGACAATGCCGATGGGCAAAGTGGCAAGCCCGACGCCAAACACAAAGCGGAAGGCGGGATGATCAAATTGGCGTTTGAGCGTGGCCTGCACGGAGGACACAGCCAGACTGGAAATATCGCGCCAGAAAAAACTCACCACCGCCGCCAAAGCGGCCAATTGCATGGCAGCCGAAAAGGCGGAACCGGGATCTTGCCAGCCAAACAGATGCGGCACGATCCGCATATGGGCTGTTGAGGAAATCGGCAATAATTCGGTGACACCCTGCACCACACCCAACAGGGCGGCTTGCGTGTAATCCAAGGTGGCAAAGCCGGTATCAATGCCAGCGCGACAGGCCTCGGCCATGGTCAGCGTCCTTTAGTTAGAGAGGATCATGCGAATGGATTTGCAAATCCTCAAGAAAGCGCGACACCATATTATAGGCGGCAATCGTCGCTGTCAGTTCCACCACGCCCTGATCGTCAAAATGCGCGTGCATGGCTTGAAAAACATCATCGGGCACATGGATGTCGCGCGTCATGGCATCGGTATAAGCGAGCACCGCGCGTTGCTTGTCTGAAAAAACCGTGGCCGGACGCCAATCCGGCAACGCGTCCAACTGGGCTTGCGTCATGCCTTCTTTCAAAGCGATGGGGGCATGTTGTTCGGCCTCGTATGGCGCGCCATTCAGATGCGCAATGCGCATAATCGCCATTTCACGGATATCCCCCGCAAGATCCGATTTCTGGCGGATGGCGGTGAGGTAATTCAACCAGCCCTCGGCCACCGGCGCGCTGTGCAACAGCATGGCATAAAGATGCAAAACAGATCCGCGCTCTTTGACGATGCGGTCCACGAGGGCTTGGCGGTCAGGACGATCATGCTGAGCGTAAGGCAAACGGGCCATCAGAGGCACTCCCTATCAAAACAGGATATGGGTTCGATCCCGCAAGCATTTGACGCGGTTTTGCACGCGTCAAAACAGCTCTGCGGATGATCAATTATCGAGGAAGCTGCGCAATTTACGCGAGCGGGACGGATGTTTCAGCTTGCGCAAGGCTTTGGCTTCAATCTGCCGAATCCGTTCGCGCGTCACTGAAAATTGCTGACCCACTTCTTCCAATGTGTGATCGGTATTCATGCCGATCCCGAAGCGCATGCGCAGCACACGCTCTTCACGCGGTGTGAGCGAGGCCAGAACGCGCGTGGTGGTTTCACGCAAATTCGACTGGATAGCGGCATCGATCGGCAAGATCGCATTCTTGTCCTCGATGAAATCGCCCAGATGCGAATCCTCTTCATCCCCGATGGGGGTTTCAAGCGAGATCGGCTCTTTGGCGATTTTCAAAACCTTGCGCACTTTTTCCAAAGGCATTGCAAGCTTTTCAGCCAGTTCTTCAGGTGTCGGCTCACGACCGATTTCATGGAGCATCTGGCGCGAAGTGCGGACAATCTTGTTGATGGTTTCGATCATATGCACGGGAATACGGATCGTGCGGGCCTGATCGGCGATGGAGCGGGTAATCGCCTGCCTGATCCACCATGTGGCATAGGTCGAGAATTTATAGCCGCGGCGATATTCGAATTTATCGACCGCTTTCATCAAACCGATATTGCCTTCCTGAATGAGATCAAGGAATTGCAAACCGCGATTGGTGTATTTTTTGGCAATCGAAATCACGAGACGCAAATTGGCCTCGACCATTTCTTTCTTGGCCTGACGGGCTTCGCGCTCGCCCTTTTGCACGAGATGCACGATCTTACGGAATTCGAGAATTTCCAGACCCGTTTCCGCAGCGAGCGAATGGATCTCCTGACGCAGATCCTTGATCAGGTCTTTTTCCTTGGCGACAAAATCTTTCCAGCCCTTGGTACCGAGCTTGGAGACGCGCAACAACCATTTGGGATCAAGTTCCGAGCCTTGATAATTGCGCAAGAAATCGTCACGTGCCACGCCGCGCCCTTCGGCCAAGCGCATCAAGCGCCCTTCAAGACCGATCAAACGCTTGTTGATGTCATAAAGCTGCTCGACCAGCGCCTCAATCCGGTTCTGGTTCAAGGACAGCGATTTGACGTCAAGAACAATCTCTTCCTTGAGCTTTTTATATTTGCGCTCCTGAGCGGGCGTCAGGGTCATATTTTGCAGTTTGGCGTCGACATTCTGGTCTTGCAAGCGACGCAGTTTTTTATAGGCATCGGCAATGCGGTCGAAGGTCTCAAGGACTTTCGGCTTCAGCTCCGCTTCCATGGCGGACAGCGACACATTGTTTTCGAGATCGTCATCATCGAGATCGCCTTCAGGGATGGGCGGTTCGCCCTCTTCCCCTGACGCCTCGGCCTCTTCGGCCCCTTCTGCGGGCAATCCGTCAATCTTGGGCGCGCCGCGTCCGTCAGGTCCGGCATAGGTAGCTTCCAGATCGATAATGTCACGCAGCAAAACTTTGGCTTCCACCAACTCGTCACGCCAGATGATAATGGCTTGGAAGGTCAGCGGGCTTTCGCACAAGCCGGCGATCATCGCCTCACGGCCGGCCTCGATGCGCTTGGCAATGGCGATTTCGCCCTCACGCGACAACAATTCCACCGACCCCATTTCGCGCAGATACATGCGCACGGGATCATCGGTGCGATCAGTCGGCTCGGCTTTTTCCGCTTTGACGGGCAGATTGCGCGAGGCATCAACCAGATCGCTGCTTTCTTCTTCCTCTTCCGCTTCCGCGGCTTCCTCGCCCTGCTCGGTATCGGTGTCTTCCTGCTCGACGACATTGATGCCCATTTCATTGAGCATGGCATAGATGTCTTCGATCTGGTCGGAGGTTACCTCTTCAGAGGGCAAAACTTCATTGAGCTGCTCATGGGTGACATAGCCGCGTTTTTTCGCGTTCTTGATCATCCGCTTGACGGCGGCATCAGAAAGATCAAGCAAAGGGCTGTCAGGAGCCGCGGCCTCAGTCACTTGGCTGTCTTGCTTTTCTGTCGTTTTTGTCGCCATCGTCTCGACCAGCTCCATACACGTCCATGTCAAAGTCACCGGACTTTGACGACCTCAATCGCCTCAACACAAAGCTGGCCGCAACAGTCTAGGCTGCGACCCCTGCTTCATTCGTGCAGGCAAAACAGGCCATTCCTAGACCAGTTTAACCATAAAACCCTTAACAGATTACCAAAATCCCTCAGGACACCCCGATAAAGGGGTGAAAAAGAGAGGCAATCTAAGACACCGCCAAGAAACCCAGACGATCCCGCTCCGCTTCCATGCCGTCCAAAGCCGACAATTGCAACTGCAGATCCCGAATGACCGCCAGCGATGTCTCGCTCCCGTCATCGGCCAAGGCCCGTTCCGCCGCCATCAACTCCTTATGTAGGGTCACAGCGCGCCGATGCAAGATCATCGCCTGCTGTAAAGCACCCGTCATGTCAACGGCACCCCCGCCCCCTGCCGCCTCTGCCTTGTCGAGACAGCGCCGGTCGCCGGACCGCACCTGATCGCTCAATATTTGCAGATCTTCCCGCAAACCGAGGGTTTCGAGCCTGTTTTCAACCGATTCACGGCTTAAATCGTCGGAATCGCCAAGCATATCCAGCAACATGCCGACCAAACGCCGACCCGCCGCGCTCTCGATATCGAGGTCAGACAGGGCATCCGCATGATGTTGCAGCAATTCCGGAAAGCGTAAAAAAGTCAGCACAATAAAGGCTTCGCGGGGGGAAATCCGGTTTTGCACCCCGAAGAGCGCGCTCTGTGTCAAAAACGGGCTGGCGCGCACGGGCGGCTCGAAGGCATCATGCAAAGGCGACAGGCCTTGCCGCGCCCGCCCACGCGCTTGCAAGGGGCGTCCGCGACCCTGAGCGACATAAGCCTGCCTGCGGGCAGGTGCGGGCATCAATTCTGCCAGACGATGATCAAATTCCGCACGATAATGGCGCCGGACATCCTCGTCCTTCAACTGGTTGATGATCTGCCGCAGGTCGCGCTCAAACGCCGCCCGACGCTCGGGCGTGTCCAAGGGATGGGTTTCAAGCTCCCGCATCCACAACAAATCCGCGAGTCCCAGACTGCGCCCCAACACATCCTCAACGGCTTTGAAACCGCCAGAACGGGCCAGATCATCGGGATCCTGCCCTTCGGGCAATAACGCAAAACGCAGGGATTTTCCGGGCTTGAGCAGGGCCAAAGCGGTCTCAACCGCTCTGTAAGCGGCTCTTTTGCCTGCTTTATCGCCGTCAAAACACAAAATCGGCTCATCCGACATGCGCCACAGCAAGGCCATTTGCTGCTCGGTCAAAGCGGTGCCCAGCGGTGCGACGGTCTCGGCAAATCCGGCCACGCTCAAACTGATCACATCGACATAGCCTTCCACCGCGATGACACGGCCTTTGTCATGGGCGGCCTTGCGCGCATTGTGATGGTTGAACAGGATTTCCCCTTTATGGAACAAGGGCGTTTCGGGGGAATTGAGATATTTTGCCGGTGCATCTTTTTCGAGCGCCCGCCCGCCAAAGGCAATGATCCGCCCCTTCTGGTCGGCAATCGGAAACATCACGCGATTGCGGAACTTGTCGAAGGGAACCTTGATATCCTCGCCCGTCACCAAAAGGCCAGCTTGCTGCATATCCTCCGCGGAAACGCCTTTGCCTGCGAGATAATCACGCAAGGCATAACGCTCGCTCGAGGCATAGCCCATGCCAAACCGCGCCCAGATCTCAGGCCCCAATCCGCGCCCCACAAGATAGGCACGCGCTTGCGAGGCTGCGGGCTTATGCAATTGCGCCATGTAAAAGTCCTGCGCCATGGCCATGACGTCATAAAGGGAATTGCGCCTGATTTCCTGCGCCTCGGCCTCCGCACTCATTTTGGGCAGGGTCACACCGGCATCGGCGGCGAGCTTTTCGACCGCCTCGTAAAAGCTCAAACCCTCCGTTTCCATGACAAATTTGAAAATATCGCCATGTTTTCCCGAGGAAAAACAATGAAAGAAGCCTTTTTGGTCATTGACCGTGAAGGAGGGTGTTTTTTCCGAATTGAACGGGGACAGGCCTTTATATTCGCGACCCGCCTTGATTAATTTGACGCGCCGACCCACCACGGCTGAAACCGGCAGGCGCACTCTGATCTCTTCAAGGATGGATGGCGGAAATCGCATAACGGCCTTTATACCAGACTTTGCCCTTGAACCCGAGGCAGCCCCGCAGCGGAAGCCGCCGAGCCATTGAAATTAAAAATCATTATCCCCGCAATCCTTGATCCCTGTTGAACAAGCTGTGGATTACTGTGGATAAGCCCTTAAACGCCAAAAGCGCCCCGAAAGGCCCTTTTGACGCATCAAAATCAAACAAAAACCGGTATTTTAGGCAAAAATTAGAGTGATTAGCTCAATTTTGCCTTGATGACGCCGCTGGCCGCGCCAAAATCCATCCGACCGGCAAAACGCTCTTTCAAAGCGGCCATGACTTTGCCCATGTCCTTGATCGAGGCGGCTCCGATCTCTGCAATCACCGAATCAATGGCTGAAGAGACTTCGCTCTCATCCATCTGCTGGGGCAGATAAGATTGGATGATCGTGATTTCACCTTGCTCCTGCTCGGCCAGATCGCTGCGACCCGCATCCTGATAAATTTTCAATGATTCTTGGCGCTGCTTCACCATTTTCTGCAAAAGCGCGAGAATATCGTCATCCGTCAGCGTTTTACCCGCACCGCGAGCTTCGATATCGCGGTCCTTGAGGGCCGAAGTGATCAAACGCAAGGTCGAAACCTTCAGTTTGTCGCCGGCTTTCATTGCCTCTTTCAAACTTGCGGTGAATTCGTCACGCAGTGCCATGTGATCCCCTTTCAAAGGTCAACCCTTTTAAAAACCTACCCGTGCTTTCCCTCTGTGTTGCACACAGACACCAAGCCCGTCTCTTGAAAACGCATCCCGAACACAGAATTTTGTTCACAGCCGTCATTGACCTGAGCGCGGACTGCGCCTAGTTTCCGGCCACACCAAGAGCAATTTGCGAGCATGACACGAAAACCGCCCGATCCACATCGGTTGCGGTGTCGGATTTAGGATGAAAATGGCACAGCTTCAAGATCAGGCCCGCCACAGCGGGTGGGAAGAGCCCCGCGCGACAGCCTTGTTGGTGCTCGCCAACGGATTGGTTTTGGAAGGCTTCGGTCTGGGTGCCGAAGGGGAGGCTGTGGGCGAGGTCTGCTTCAACACCGCCATGACCGGTTATGAGGAAATTCTCACCGATCCTTCCTATGCCGGACAAATCATCACCTTCACCTTCCCCCATATCGGCAATGTCGGCACCAATGAAGACGACATTGAAACGGTGAATATGGCCTCGGCTTCCGAAGTGCGCGGAGTGGTCTTGCATGCCGATATCACCACGCCGTCCAATTGGCGGGCAGTCAAACATCTCGATGCCTGGTTGAAGGCTCGCAATATTATCGGCCTCAGCGGACTGGATACGCGTGCCTTGACGGCCCTGATCCGCGAGCAGGGCATGCCCAATGCCATCATAGCCCATCATCCCGACGGCAAGTTCAACATTCCAGCCCTGATCGAAAAGGCCAAAGCCCTGCCAAGCATGGACGGGTTGGATCTGGTTCCCTTGGTGGGATCAAGCCAGCGCTATGATTGGGCTGAAACCACATGGAAACTGGGCGCAGGCTATGGCACGCGCGACGCCGAACATTGCCACATCGTGGCGATTGATTACGGCATCAAGCGCAATATCCTGCGGCTTTTGGCGCATCGCGGCTGCAAGGTCACCGTGGTTCCCGCCACCGCCACCGCCGACGAGATTTTTGCTCTGAAGCCTGACGGTGTGTTCCTCTCAAACGGTCCGGGAGATCCGGCGGCAACGGGTGCTTATTCCGTGCCCGTCATCAAAGCCATTCTCGACAAACAGATTCCGACCTTCGGCATTTGCCTCGGCCATCAGATGTTGGCGCTGGCTGTAGGGGCCAAGACACTGAAAATGCATCAGGGTCATCATGGGGCCAATCATCCGGTCAAGGATTTCACCACCAACAAGGTCGAAATCGTTTCGATGAATCACGGCTTTGCGGTTGACCGCGACAGCCTTCCCGCCCATGCCAAGGAAACCCATATCTCCTTGTTCGACGGCACCAATTGCGGCCTTGCTTTAACCGACCGGCCTGCGTTTTCGGTTCAGCATCATCCGGAAGCATCGCCAGGCCCCCAAGACAGCCATTATCTGTTCGATCGTTTCATCGATCTGGTGAAAAGCAAAAAAACCGCGTGATCAACGCGCGGTTTTACCGTCCCATCCTGCAGGCATTGACCAACCCCTTAACCTTGTGATTTGCTCATCAAAGATGACGCAGAGAGGTTGGGCTATGACATCACCGTGCAAACGCAGCTGGACCCCGGCCAAAAGACCCTTGTTGGTGGCAAGCCTCGGGGTGGGATTGCTCTTTGGCGTCACGGCAGAAAGCATGGCGGCCCCCAAAGCACAGGCCCTGAAAAATGGCGAAATGCTGGCCCGCGAAAATTGTGCCTCCTGCCACGCGACAACCGAAAAAGGCGAGAGCCCGAACACCAAAGCGCCGCCCTTCCGCACGCTGTCGAAGCGCTATAAGCTCGATGATCTCGAAGAGTCGCTGGCTGAAGGCATCACCATCGGACATGGCAACGCGAATATGCCGCATTTTATTTTCGAGCCCGAAGACATTGGCGATCTGATCGCTTACCTCAAAAAACTCAACCGCTTATAAACAGACTGGAACCGCAAAAACTATCCGTGTTCATGCGTATTTTAAGGAGAATGCGCCATGAATTGGCTTGATTTTTGGAATGGCTCCCACAGCATCTATGTCTGCGACAAACACCGTCATTGCCACCATGCGCGGATCAGTGCCGACATCATTGACCGGTTACATGGCCCAACCGGCCTCGTCATCGATTATGGCTGTGGAGAAGCCCTGTTTGCCCAGACAGTGGCCAAACATTGCCGCAAGCTCATCCTGAGCGATGGTGCACCGAAGATCCGGCAACTGTTGAAAGAGCGCTATCAAGGCGCATCCAATATCGCGGTGCTATCGCCCGAAGACGTTCTTCGTTTGGACATGGGAAGCGTTGACTGCATGATCATCCATTCGGTTTTGCAATATATGCCACAGGCGGACGCGGAAACCTTGCTTGGCTCATTGGCTGATTTGCTCGCACCATCGGGACGACTGATTATCGGTGATATTATCCCGCCCGATCATACCATCTTCGCTGATGCCGGAGCCTTGCTCGCTCTTGCGTGGCAAGAGCAATTCATGACCAAAGCCGTCATCGGATTGGTGCGGACATTTTTATCAGACTATCGCAAAATACGGGCGGATCATGGTTTGACCTGTTACGCGCAAAGTGAGCTTTAACAGATGGGCCAACGTTTAGGACTGACGATCGAGAGAACGCCGCTCAATATCGGCTTTGATCAGGGCCGAATGACATTTGAACTGAGAAAACCGACCCTTTGACGGGCCATGCTTTGATTGTCTGGCTCTATCCGTGTGGATCCGCCCACAGTCAGTCTTTGTCTCTGGCTGGTTGAAAGGTCCAAAATTTATTGGCCGCAAAACTCCAGATCATCACCGTCCCCGTCGCAAAAACTTGCACCAAGACGTAATGCAGCCCCCAATGCTCGTGCAGCAGCGCCATCAAGACGCCCGTCACGATGAAGCCAACAAACGCGACCAGCACGAAGCGCCACAAGGCCTCATGATGGGGGCGATCGCTTTCGAAAGCATGGCTGCGATTCAGCCTGTAGGAGATGACCCCGCCCGCCAGATAGCCCGCAAGCGTCGCAGGCACACTCGACAACAGGCCGCTTTCCTTCAAACCGATCAAGATCGCATAATGAACGGCGGTGGCCGCAAGGCCAACCAAAACATAGATGCGAAATTGCTTGGCGAGATGTTGCAAAAACCACCACTCCGGAACGCCCTTTGAGGGCCTGATTCCAAACCTGCTTAAGCGATTTACGCCGGTTTTTCCACAAGCCCCGCAAAGAAAGGGCAATGAGGGCCTGAAATTGAGGGCATAAGCGCCAGCGCCCCCTTTCCAGCTCCACGGATTTCCTCTAAAAGCAGCACCATCAAGGGCTGGAGCGGGATTCTTAAGACCCTATCCTGTCACCATCCTTCGAATCGCGCCGCATTTGCCGCTCAGTGTTGCTTCTGTGGCCATTTGAGAATGACATCGCGTTATAATCGGGTCGCGCTTGGGTCGGATAAGCCACCAGCGCGGCCTTTTTTGCGCGACGAGACGCTGGACAATACAATGACGGAGCCCTTGAACCGGGCACCTGATCAAAAGACAAGACAGGACAGACGCATGCCGAAACGGACCGACATCTCCTCCATCCTGATCATCGGCGCCGGTCCCATCGTGATCGGACAGGCCTGCGAATTTGATTATTCCGGCACGCAAGCGGTCAAAGCCCTCAAGGAAGAAGGCTACCGCATCATTCTCGTGAATTCCAATCCGGCCACCATCATGACCGATCCGGACATGGCCGACCGCACCTATATCGAGCCCATCACCCCTGAGATTGTCGCCAAGATCATCGAGAAAGAGCGTCCCGACGCCTTATTGCCCACCATGGGCGGACAGACCGCGCTCAACTGCGCCTTGTCGCTCAAAAAAATGGGCGTTTTGGAAAAATACAATGTGGAAATGATCGGCGCCACCGCGGAAGCCATCGACAAGGCGGAAGATCGCGAATTGTTCCGCAACGCCATGACCAAGATCGGTCTGGAAACACCGCGCTCCCACCATATCAAAACACTCGCTGCGGCTCTTGAGGCTTTGAAAGATATTGGCCTTCCCGCCATTATCCGCCCCTCCTTCACCATGGGCGGGACCGGCGGGGGCATTGCCTATAACAAGGCCGAATTCATCGATATTGTGGAACGCGGGATCGACGCCTCCCCAACCAGCGAAGTGCTGATCGAAGAAAGCGTGCTGGGTTGGAAAGAATATGAAATGGAAGTGGTCCGCGACAAAGCGGATAATTGCATCATCGTTTGCTCGATTGAAAACATCGACCCCATGGGCGTGCATACGGGTGACTCGATCACTGTCGCGCCTGCTTTGACCTTGACCGACAAAGAATACCAGATCATGCGCGATGCCTCGCTGGCGGTGCTGCGCGAAATCGGCGTGGAAACCGGCGGATCGAATGTGCAATTTGCCGTCAATCCGGAAAACGGCCGCATGATCGTGATTGAGATGAATCCGCGGGTGTCGCGCTCCTCGGCTTTGGCCTCCAAGGCCACTGGATTTCCGATTGCCAAGGTCGCAGCCAAACTGGCCATTGGCTATACGCTGGATGAAATCGACAATGACATCACAGGCGGCGCAACCCCCGCCTCCTTTGAGCCGACCATTGATTATGTGGTGACCAAGATCCCGCGTTTTGCCTTTGAAAAATTCCCCGGCGCGGAAAAAACCCTGACCACCGCCATGAAATCCGTGGGCGAAGCCATGGCCATCGGCCGGACTTTTCAGGAATCCTTGCAAAAGGCCCTGCGCTCGCTCGAAACCGGCCTCACAGGCCTTGATGAAATCGAAATCGACGGCTTGGGACAAGACGATGATCGCAATGCGATCAAGGCGGCGCTGGGCACACCCACACCCGACCGCCTGCTGCAAGTCGCCCAAGCCCTGCGTTTGGGTTTTTCGGTTGAAGAGGTGCATGCCAGTTGCCGGATCGATCCCTGGTTCCTTGAGCAATTGCAAGAAATCATCGAAACAGAAAATAAAGTCCGTTCTCTCGGCTTGCCCACAACAACCGGTGCGTTTCGCAAACTCAAAAGCATGGGCTTTGCCGACGCCCGTCTGGCCGTTTTGGCAGGTTTGAGCGAGCACGAGGTTGCCCAGCGCCGCCGCGCCTTGGATGTGCGTCCGGCTTACAAGCGCATTGATACCTGCGCCGCCGAATTCGCCTCGCCCACCGCTTATATGTATTCAACCTATGCACCCCCCTTTGCCGGACGTTTGGCCGATGAGGCCCAACCATCCAACCGCAACAAAGTGGTGATTTTGGGGGGGGGCCCCAACCGGATCGGTCAGGGGATCGAATTTGATTATTGCTGCTGCCATGCCTGTTTCGCGCTGACCGAAGCCGGTTATGAAACCATCATGATCAATTGCAATCCCGAAACCGTTTCGACCGATTATGACACATCGGACCGCCTTTATTTTGAACCGCTGACGGCTGAAGATGTTCTGGAAATTCTCGCCAAAGAACAGGAAAACGGCACTCTGAAAGGGGTAATTGTGCAGTTCGGCGGCCAGACACCGCTCAAACTGGCCAAAGCCCTTGAAAGTGCCGGAATTCCGATTTTGGGCACCTCGCCCGATGCCATCGATTTGGCGGAAGACCGCGACCGCTTCAAGCGCCTTCTCGATAAATTGGGCTTGCGCCAGCCTGAAAACGGTATTGCCTATTCGGTTGAACAAAGCCGCCTGATCGTGCAGGAGCTCGGCCTGCCCTTGGTGGTGCGTCCCTCCTATGTTTTGGGTGGTCGTGCGATGGAAATCATCCATGACGAAACAAGCTTTGACCGCTACCTGCTCGGCACACTGCCCGAACTCGTGCCCAACGACATCAAAGCCCGCTACCCGAATGACAAGACCGGCCAGATCAATATGGTGCTCGGCAAAAATCCCTTGCTGTTTGACCGCTATCTGTCCAATGCCATCGAGGTTGATGTGGACTGTTTGTGCGACGGCAAAGAGGTCTTTGTCGCAGGCATCATGGAACATATCGAAGAGGCCGGCATCCATTCGGGCGACTCGGCTTGCGCCCTGCCACCGCATTCCCTGTCGCAAGACATCATCGCCGAATTGGAACGCCAGACCAAGGCATTGGCGCTGGCGCTTGAGGTCGGCGGCTTGATGAATGTGCAATATGCCCTGAAAGACGGCCATATCTATGTGCTCGAAGTCAATCCACGCGCCTCGCGCACCGTACCCTTTGTGGCCAAGGTGATCGGCACGCCGGTGGCCAAAATCGCGGCCCGCATCATGGCAGGGGAAAGTCTGGCCTCGTTTGGTTTGAAGGCACAAAGCTTTGATCACATTGCTGTGAAAGAAGCTGTCTTCCCCTTTGCCCGTTTCCCCGGTGTGGACGTCTTGCTCGGACCGGAAATGCGCTCCACAGGCGAAGTCATGGGGCTCAACCATTCCTTTGGCACCGCCTTTGCCAAAAGCCAGTTGGGTTCAGGCACACAGGTTCCGAAATCAGGCAAAGTCTTTGTCTCCATGCGCGAAGACGACAAGATCCGGATTTTGCCCAGTATCAAAATCCTGCAAGCGCTCGGCTTTGAGATTATTGCCACAGCCGGTACCCAGCGTTTTCTGGCAGAGCATGGCGTAAGCGCCGAAGTGATCAACAAAGTGCTCGAAGGACGCCCGCATGTGGTCGATGCGATCAAAAACGGCAGCATCCAGCTGGTCTTCAACACCACCGAAGGCAAGCAGGCATTAAGCGATTCCCGCTCGCTGCGCCGCGCGGCTTTGCTGCATCGCGTGCCCTATTATACGACTTTAGCAGGCTCGATTGCGGCGACAGAAGGCATTAAAGCTTATCTGCAGGGTGATCTTGAGGTTTGTGCGCTTCAGGATTATTTTCACTAAGCTTTGCGCGCTTTTGCACGGCAACGGGCATTGAAGAAAGCCGGTTTGGTTTAAAACCGGTTTTTCAGTGGTATGTCCCGTGGTGACGATCAGCCTCTAGCATAAAAGGCGGCCCTCTGTTACCATTGGGCCTATAGGAATAGTGCAGGTTTGATATGAGCCACAGCCTCTGCGATGCTTTCATGCATCGGGATGCTGTTTTTTTATTTTTGAATGACGACGGACACGACGATGGAAAAAGTTCCCATGACGATTGAGGGTCATCAGGCCCTCGGGGAAGAATTAAAGCACCGCCAACAGGTGGAACGCCCGCGCATCATTCAGGCGATTTCCGAAGCACGCGCCCATGGCGATCTGTCGGAAAATGCCGAATACCATGCCGCAAAAGAATTGCAGTCATTGAATGAAGGCCGCATTGCCGAGCTGGAAGACAAGCTGTCGCGCGCCGAAGTGATCGATGTGTCGAAAATGTCAGGCACCACGATCAAATTTGGCGCCACCGTGCAATTGATCGATGACGACACCGAAGAAAAGAAAACCTATAAAATCGTTGGCGATGTGGAAGCCGATGTGAAACAGGGCAAAGTGTCCATTTCATCCCCCATTGCCCGCGCTTTGATTGGCAAGACAATCGGCGACGCGGTCGAGGTCAACACACCCGGCGGCGGCAAAAGCTACGAGATCACCGGCGTGGTGTATCGCTAACCGTCTCTATAAAGGCTTATCCCCTTGGCGTATCCGAAATCAGCTTGGATTCTCACCGACGGGAAAGCCGGAGACGAGTTGCAATGTCTGGGCGTGGCGGAAGCGCTGAATCTGAAACCCGAGATCCGCCGCATTGCTCCCCGCCATCCCTATGATTGGCTGGCCCCTTGGGGGCCCCTTGATCCGGCCGAACACCCCGATCAACCCGATAGTCCCTTGCGCGGACCTTTTCCCGATCTGGTCATCGGGTCGGGTCGCCGTGCCATCCCTGCCCTTCGCTTCCTCAAAGAGTTCAAAGGGGATCAGATTTTTACGGTCTGCCTGAAAGACCCGCGAACCGGCCCCACAGCGGCGGATCTGATCTGGGTGCCCGAACATGATCGCTTAACAGGGCCCAATGTCATCCGGACTTTGACCTCGCCGCACCGCTTGCGGCTGATGGATTTGCAAGCCGTCCGTATCGAACCGCCCCGCGCACTCTTGTCGTTGCCGCATCCGCGTGTCGGTGTGCTGGTGGGGGGCAACAGCCGGAACCATCACTTCACGGACGCCGATATTCAGAGTTTCGTGGCAAAGCTTGAAAGCATCACCCGCCAAGGGGCGGCTTTGATTGTCACGATGTCGCGCCGCACCCCGCAAGCCCTTGCGGACGCCGTTCAAGGCTGTGTCGCTGCCTCGGGCGGCTATGTCTGGGACGGATCGGGCGCCAATCCCTATCGCGCCATTCTGGCTCTGTCGGACCAATTCGTGGTGACCGCCGATTCGGTGAATATGATCTCCGAAGCCTGCATCACAGGCCGCCCTATTCTCGTTTTTGAGCCGTCTCGACGTCTTTTTGGCAATGCAGCAAAAATAAATCGCTTTATTTCCGGCTTAATCGCCTATGGAGCCGTGCAAAATTTTCAAGGCACTCTTGAAAGCTATGCATATAAGCCTTTAGACTCAACTCCTGTGATTGCTGACGCCATCAAGCTCGCTTTCGCAAACCGCTAAGCCGCTTTTTCTTGTGTTCTCTTTCTGCGATGGAGTCTTGCGTCTCATGACGACCGCCAATACCCCTTCCCCCCTTCATTCCCGTCTGATCATCTTGGGATCAGGTCCAGCCGGTTACACCGCGGCCATTTATGCAGCACGCGCGATGCTGTCCCCGATGCTGATTGCCGGCATGCAACAAGGCGGACAATTGACCATCACCACAGATGTGGAAAATTACCCCGGCTTTGCCGATCCGATCCAAGGGCCTTGGTTGATGGAGCAGATGCAGGCCCAAGCGGTGCATATGGGAACGCAACTGGTTTCAGACCATATCTTGGCCGCAGACCTGTCCAAACGCCCCTTTACCCTGACAGGCGATTCCGGCCAGATCTATACCTGCGACAGTCTCATCATTGCCACCGGCGCCCAAGCGCGCTGGCTTGGGATCGAGACCGAGGAGGCCTTCAAAGGCTATGGCGTTTCGGCATGCGCCACCTGCGACGGCTTCTTCTTCCGCAACAAGAATGTGATTGTGGTGGGGGGCGGCAATACGGCTGTCGAAGAAGCGCTGTATCTGGCCAATCTGGCTGCCAAAGTCACCGTTATCCATCGCCGCGACAGTTTCCGCGCCGAACGGATTTTGCAAGAGCGCCTGTTTGCCCATCCGAAAATCGAAGTGGTCTGGAATACGGCCATCGAGGCCTTTATGGGCGATCAATCCCCGCCCTCTTTAACCTCTGTGAAAGTGGTCAATACGCAAACCGGTGCACAGTCGGAAATGAAAACCGATGGTGTCTTTGTCGCCATCGGCCATAGTCCGGCGAGCGGCTTGTTCGAAAGCCAACTGAAGATGAAGGGGGGCGGTTATATCTGGACCGCTGCAGATTCCTCGGCAACAACAGTTGAAGGTGTCTATGCCGCAGGCGATGTCACCGATGATGTGTTCCGGCAGGCTGTGACAGCTGCGGGCATGGGATGCATGGCAGCCCTTGAAGCCGAGCGCTGGCTGACAGCCCAAGGCATGGAACACAAGGTGTCACAGTCATGATCAATCACATCTATCACAGCCCGGGCATTGACTGGGACAAGATCCGTATTTTCTATACGGCGGCGGAAGCGGGCAGCTTTACCCATGCGGGCGACAGTCTGGGCTTGAGCCAATCGGCGGTGAGCCGTCAGGTGGGCGCTTTGGAGCGTGATCTGGGCGTGCCTTTGTTCCATCGTCATGCGCGTGGATTGATCTTGACCGAACATGGAGAGCAATTATTTCGCACAGCCCGCGAAATGATGCTGAAACTGGAAACCACCCGCGCCCGCCTGACCGATAGCCGCGAGCGCCCCAATGGCGAATTGCGGATCACCACGACCGTGGGTCTGGGCACGCATTGGCTGACCCCGCGGCTGGGTGAATTTTTGGACCTCTATCCGGAAGTGCGGGTTCAGCTGATGTTGACCGATGAAGAGCTGGATCTGTCAATGCGCGAGGCCGATATCGCCATCCGCCTGCGCCAGCCCACACAATCGGATCTCATCCAGCGCAAATTGTTTACGGTGCATTTCCACGCTTGGGCATCGGCTGATTATATCAAGGCGCATGGCGCACCGCAGGATGTCACCGAACTCGACAATCACCGCATCATGACCTTTGGCGGCATTGCACCGCCCTATCTGGTGGGCGTGCATTGGCTCGCAACCTTGGGGCGCGAGCCGCGCAATCCCCGCCTGCCCGCTTTGACCGTCAGCAATGTCACGGCCCTGAAGCGGGCTGTTGAACGCGGTCTCGGTATTGCGGTTTTGCCGGATTATCTGGTGGAAGCCGAGTCGGGTCTGGTGCAGGTCTTGTCCAATGTGGAAATGGCGTCCCTCGACAGCTATCTCGCTTATCCCGAAGAAATGAAGACAGTCGCGCGTGTGCAGGTGTTCCGTGACTTTCTGGTCGCCAAAGCGCAACGCTGGACCCATTGAGTATTTTGATACAGCACATATGAAAAAGGCCCTGCAAGCAGGGCCTTTTTTGATTCCGGTGCCGCGTGCTTGCTCAGCGCAAAGAGGCACAGAATGTCTGGATTTTAATGCAGGCCTTTTCCAGCAATTCATTGGAGGTCGCATAGGAAATACGGAAATTCGGACCCAAGCCGAAGGCCGAGCCGTGGACTGCCGCAACGCCTTCGCTTTCCAGCAAAGCGGTTACAAAATCCTCGTCGGTCTCAATCACTTTTCCGTCTGCGGTCTTTTTGCCGATCAGATCCGCACAGGACGGATAGACATAGAAAGCCCCTTCCGGCATCGGGCATTTCAAGCCGGTGGCCTGATTGAGCATGGACACGACCAGATCACGGCGTCCCTCGAACACTTTGCGGCTATGCCCGATAAAGTCCTGCGGACCATTCAACGCTTCGACCGCCGCCCATTGCGCAATCGAGCACGCGCCCGATGTCTGCTGTCCCTGCACCATGTCCATGGCCTTGATCAGCACATCAGGGCCCGCCGCATAACCGATACGCCAACCGGTCATGGCATAGGCCTTTGACACGCCGTTCATGGTCAAAGTGCGATCCATCAAATTGGGTTCGATTTCGGCAGGCGTGACGAATTTGAAATCGCCATAGGTCAGATGCTCATACATGTCATCGGTCAAAATCCATACATGGGGATGACGCATCAACACATCCGTGATGGCTTTCAATTCTGTATAAGAATAGGCCGCGCCCGACGGATTGGACGGGGAATTGAGAATGACCCATTTGGTCTTGGGCGTAATGGCCTTATCCAGATCAGCCGCCTGCAGCTTGAATTGATTTTCCAAAGTGGTCGGTACAAAAACCGGCTCGCCACCGCTCATCAACACCATTTCGGGATAGCTGACCCAATAAGGGGTGGGGATGACCACCTCGTCACCAGGGTTCAGGGTCGAGGCCAAAGCATTGAACAAAACCTGCTTGCCACCGGTGCCGACGATGACCTGCGAGGCTTTATAGTCGAGATTGTTTTCACGCTTGAATTTTTTGGCGATGGCTTCGCGCAAAGGCACAATGCCTGCCACCGGCGTATATTTGGTTTCTCCGCGATTGATCGCCTCGATCGCCGCTTTTTTGATATTGTCCGGCGTGTCAAAATCGGGCTCACCCACCGACAGGCTGATGACATCACGGCCCTGTGCTTTCAAATCGCGTGCTTTCTGTGTCACAACGATGGTCGCAGAGGGCTTCACACGGGACAGAGACTTGGCGAGGAAAGACATTTCGAACACTCCATTGGGAGGGACAAGGATGGGACACTCATAAGGCAGAACGGATAGGCCAAAGCATATCCGCATGATCAACACACCGATGGGCATGCTGCTTC
>CAIJVU010000056.1 GCA_903824185.1 uncultured Hyphomicrobiales bacterium | reverse complement strand
TCATCAAAATGGTCATTGCACCGATCATTTTCTTTACCGTCGTTTCAGGCATTGCCCATATTCAAGACGCCAAAAAGGTCGGGCGCGTGGGGTTAAAGGCGCTGATCTATTTTGAAATTGTCTCAACCTTCGCTCTGATCCTTGGTTTGGTCGTCGGGAATCTGTTTCCCGTGGGTCTGGGCTTAAATGCCAAGGGCAATGCCGATGCCGTGGCCTCTTATGTGAAACAGGCGCAATCACAAAAGAGCGTTGATTTTGTCTTGAATATCATTCCCGACAGTGTCGTGGGTGCATTTGCCCGCGGCGATATTTTGCAGGTTTTGCTGTTCTCTATTCTGTTTGGCTTCGCCTTGATGGCCATGGGAGAGCGGGGGCGTACCTTACGGTCTTTCATCGATGACTCCGCCCATGCGGTGTTTGGCGTGATTGCGATTGTCATGAAGGCTGCGCCCATTGGTGCCTTTGGGGCCATGGCTTACACAATCGGCAAATTCGGCCCTTCGGCTTTGACCAACCTCGCAGGGTTGATTGGTTTGTTCTATCTGACAGCCGCCTTGTTTGTGGTGGTGGTTCTGGGCCTTATTGCGCAAATTGTCGGGTTCAATATTTTCAAATTCATGCGGTATATCCGCGATGAATTATTGATTGTGTTGGGAACCAGCTCCTCGGAAAGTGCCTTGCCGCAATTGATGGAAAAGCTTGAACGGCTTGGTTGCTCCAAATCGGTTGTGGGCCTTGTGGTACCGACCGGCTATTCCTTTAATCTCGATGGCACCAATATCTATATGACCTTGGCAACATTGTTCATTGCGCAAGCCATGGGGGTTGATCTCACTTTGCATGACCAGCTCGTGATTTTGCTGGTGGCCATGCTGACCTCCAAAGGCGCCAGCGGTATTACCGGTGCTGGATTTATTACATTGGCTGCGACTTTGGCCGTTGTGAATCCGGCTCTGGTGCCCGGCATGGCGATTGTGTTCTCCATCGACAAATTCATGAGCGAATGCCGCGCCCTGACCAATATTACAGGCAATGGGATCGCCTGCGTGGTTGTGTCGTGGTGGGAAGGCGAGCTTGACCGCGAGAAGCTGCGGAAGGGCCTTGATCGGGTGATCGATCCCTCCGATGTTGAAACGGCTATCACGACCGGCTAACGTTCATGGAGTTTCAAACAACAAGGCGTCCCCGAAAGGGGGCGCCTTTTTTATTGGCCGAAGTTTATTTTGAATTGTGTGGTGTCAGGCCGCTTTAAAAGATTTATTGTTTCTTGGCGGGTTCATTTTCATCGGTGTTGACCACATTGGTGGTTAACACCTCGATGTCACGGTCAAACCCGCTTTTGATCACCGCATCCTCGCTGTAAAGCTTACCGCCATTGCGGGCCAGAATGAGATATTCCCCTTCAGCCAAAGTCAGGGTCGGGAAAGCCCCTGAAATTTCTCTCACAATATCGCCGCCCGGTGTCAGCACGGAAAAGCGGGTGCCACCCAAAGCCTCGGCCCCTTTGGCGCGCACCAGTTTCAATGTCACGGTCGCTGCGCGATGGGTCAGGGTTGCTTGTGACAGAACGCCACTGTCAATCCGCAAGTCAGCGGTTGCAATCGCATTGGTACGACCGTAACGGGAAACAACCCGGTATAGGCCGCTTGGCAAATACAAGACTTTATTGGCCAGAATATTTTCAGCCACCAAGCGCCCTTCGGGATCGCTGCCTTGAGCCACATAGACGTTGAATGTGACGCGGTCATTCGGGATCGGCAGATCCCCCACACGGGCCGACAAGCTTAATCCGCCGGCGGAGATGGCCATCCGTTCATTGGCGGTCTGCTGGGCAAGAATGATACGACGCGAGGCGCTGGCCAATCCATAGCTGACATGGATGATATAGGCACCGGGGGGCAAATCAAAACGCGGATTGGCGTCTTTCGAACTGGTGATCAGCGCGGCGCGCTTTTCAGCGGGCGAGTCATAAATCCGCCACGTTAATCCATCTTTTAAAACGGTTTGCGTTCCCTCGATCACCGCCATCAAGGACAGGGTCGTGGTTCCTGCCGGTGTTTGGTTGTTCAGGCTTTGGGGGACGCTGAATGAAAATTGCGCCTGCGCCATTTGACCGGTCATACAAACCACCAATGCCGCCAAAATCAGGCGCATAAAGGGGGTGGCTTTGCTAAAAGCGATGAAAAAGGGGCGCAAAGATCGTTTCATGGGCATTTCTTGCGCCATTCCTTTTGCAGCGTCAACTCTGTTTGCTCATGGCTTGCCGGAGGGGTAATTATTTTTCAGGCAAAATCTTTTATGTTAGGGCTGTGGTTCTGGTAGCCGTATGGCACGCAAGCGCATCATGCCGTGTTTGCTGAAAAGGAGTAGAAGACATGTTTTATGAAACAGCAAGCAATCAGCATGGCTTGGCCCATGATCCCCTGAAAGCCATTGTTGCACCGCGCCCCATTGGCTGGATCAGTGCGGTCAGCCAATCAGGGCAGATCAATCTGTCGCCTTATTCTTTTTTCAACATGCTCAATACCCGTCCGGCCTTGCTGTGCTTTTCCAGTGAAGGGATGAAGGATGCCATGAGCTTTGTGGCAGAAAGCGGTGAATTCGTGTGCAATCTCGCAACCTATGATTTGCGTGACGCCATGAATGCGAGCTCCGCTCCCTTACCGCGCGGCGAAAGCGAGTTTATCCATGCAGGGCTTGAGATGGCGGAAAGTCGCTTGGTGAAGGCGCCGCGTGTTAAAGCGGCTGCGGCGGCACTTGAGTGCAAGCTTGTCGGGATACAGCAATTAAAAACCTATGATGGCCAAGAGCTTGAAACCTTTATGGCAATCGGTCAGGTCATCGGCGTGCATATTGATGAACGCTGCATCCGGGACGGGCGCTTTGATATGACACTGGCGCGCACCATTGCACGCTGCGGCTATGCGGACTACGCCGTGGTGGATGAGGTCTTTTCGATCATCCGCCCGCCGGGTGCTGGTTAATCCCTAATGTTTTGCCTGCGCCAGATGGGCGCGGGCAAGAATGCGCTCGGCCCGTCTTAAATGGGGCCGGTCGATCATTTGCCCATTGATCCCGACAACACCCGCTTCGGGATGGACAGTGAAGGCATCGACAATCGCCTGGGCCTCGCTGACAGTTTCGGGTGAGGGGGTAAAGACGTCGTTGATCACCGGCACTTGCGCAGGATGAATAGCCATTTTGCCGGTAAAACCATCACGGCGGGCCGCTTCACATTCTTTGAGTAAGGCTTTCTCATCGCGATAGGCGGTGAACACGGTATCAATCGCGGGCATCTGCGCATTGGCGGCCGCCATTAAAAGCATGGCCCGCGCCAAGCGATAAGGATCGGTATAGTCACCCGTTTCCAAGCGGTTGGTCTCCGCCCCCAAATCGGTTGAGAGATCTTCTGCACCCCATGTGAGCGCCTCCAGCCGATGGCTTGCGCCCGCATAGGTGCCCATCTGGAAAAGTGAGGCAGCCGTTTCTGTGGCAATGCCGATAATCCGGATGGCGCCATCGGATAAATCGGCTTCTGCTTCGCGCACGGCCAATTTGGCTGAAAGATGTTGGACATCCATCCCGCCTGTGCATTTGGGGAGTAAAATCCCCGCGGGTCCGCTGACAATCACATGATCCAGATCGGCATCGGCGAATCCGCTATCTAAAGCGTTGATCCTGACATAGAGTTTGGGTGCGTTGGATTGACGCGATGCCTGTTTAATAAAATCGGCAACGATCGCCCTTGCTTCTGCTTTGGCACTGGGGGCAACCGAATCTTCCAAATCCAGCAACAATAGATCTGCCCCTGATTGGAATGCCTTTTCGATTTTCTTGGGGCGATCCCCTGGGACAAAGAGGAGTGAACGCATCGGTCTTATCCTTGCTGCGGGCGTTTTAACATGAAGGCCTGCCGGTGGCACTCTGCTACGAGTGTGTCATCTTGGTTATAGGCACGATGCAAAAGGGTCACGATTCCGGCATCAGGGCGCGACCGTGACTCCCGTTTTTCAATGATTTCAGTTGTGCAATGGATGCTGTCATTTTCGAATAAAGGGTGGGGGAAGCGCACATCCGTCATACCCAGATTGGCAATGGTTGTGCCGTTTGTCAGATCATTCACCGAGATACCGATCATCAAGCCGAGGGTGAACAGCGAGTTCATCAAGGGCTTGCCCCATTCGGTTTCGGTTGCACAAAAATGCGCATCGATATGCAGGGGTTGCGGATTCAGGGTCATGTTGGAAAACAACATATTGTCCATTTGCGTAACGGTACGGGTCAGTTTGTGCCTCATGACAGCACCCACTTCAAATTCTTCGAAATAAAGACCGCCACGTTCACTGGATCGTGTGGATGACGTCATGCTGCATACCCCCTTTTGCCCGCTTGATTACCCGCCAAATTGTTCGCGCAAAATCCGCTCTTCCAGTCCATGATCAGGATCATGCAACATCACGAGATCAGTCGCTTGATCGATTTCGATTTCAATGGTTTCAACAGATCTAAACTCCGTGTGATCGGCCACGGCATTGACCGGACGCTTATCGGCTTCCAGAACTCTAATGGTAATTTTTGCTTGTTCGGGTAGCAATGCGCCGCGCCAACGACGCGGACGAAAGGCCGAGATCGGGGTGAGGGCCAGCATTGGGGCCTTCAAGGGCAAAATCGGACCATTGGCTGATAAATTATAAGCCGTAGATCCTGCAGGGGTTGCCACCAGAACGCCATCCGCGATGAGCTCATCCATCCGCATCCGTCCATCAACAGATAGAGCCAGTTTAGCCGCCTGATAGGACTGACGAAACACCGAGACTTCATTGATGGCGCGGGCTTCATAAACGCGTTGATTGGTATCCGTGGCGCGCATGATGAGAGGATGGATAATCGAACGCTCGGCATCCTTGATCCGCTCCATGAGATTTTCAACGCGAAAATCATTCATCAGAAAGCCGACAGAGCCGCGGTTCATGCCGTAAATTGCTTTTCCTTGCCCCATGAAACGGTGGAGAACTTGCAGCATCAATCCATCGCCGCCTAAAGCAACGATGATGTCGGCATGGTCGGGATCGGTATGGGAAAACTGACCGCGTAACTGCAAGAGTGCCGCTTGCGCTTCGGGCACATCACTGGCCACAAACGCGATGCGCATATGTTGGGCCAGCTTCTTGTCGTGCACTTGGTTTTGGTTGCTCACGCTCACATTTCCTCGCAAATCCTAGCCCGTGGATGTCCCTTTGTTTGATTTCGGGACTGCTCCGCCATGCTCGACTGATTGTGCTTGTTTTCATACCATTGCCGGAAAGCATCAGGCATGCAATGCCCGCAGGGCCGGAAACCGTGTAGAAGGGCCTCCTTTTTACTTGAAAAAAAGACCCGCATCGATTTTCGCATGCGTTTGCCAGCCGCGCAGGTCAATCGACCGTAAATGCGCGCGCCTCTATGTCCCCCGTAGCGGATAAGACCATGCCGGATGGCGTGCCAGACATCTTGATCAGTAAGGGAGTGATGGGATAGCATGTCCTGCCGTTTGGGATTCGATTGTTTGTTGAATGTGCCGGTTGGCCCAGTTTTGGAGGGATCGTTTGTGTCCTCCTCAATGGTTATGTCTGTTGCTGTCGCGTTGAGAAGGTTGTCCATCGCGCAGTTCGATCCGGCCTTTTTCCGTTCCGCGTATTTTATCTCCCTTTTTTAAGTCCCTTATTTTTTCGCCAATCACTGGATTTGTCCATGCGCATTGTTTTAATTGGTTTTTTTCTTGGGATCAGCTTGTCTGCTTGTGCCAATCGCCAGATCGACGAAATTCCGTTGGCCGATGCAGGGCAAGGGTTTAAAACCCGCTTTGGAACAGTGGTGAGCCAGCATCCGGTCACGGTGCGTTCCAGCCCACAAACGGCAATCAGTTTGGGGATTTTTGCGGCGGGGGTCACCAGCACATTAATTGCCGCTGACAATGTGACCTTTGTGGCAGGGGCTTTGGCGGGCGGGACGGCGGCTGCCGCGATCCATTATTTTGGCGAAATGAATGATGCGATTGAATATCAAATTATGCTCGAAGATGGGTCTTTTATTCTGATTGACCAATTACAAGCTTCAGACGAGCCCATTTTGCAACCGGGAAGCGCGGTGATCGTTGAATATGGTGCTATGAGGAACCGTGTTTTGCCGATGCCCATCGGGGTTCAGGACATGCCAAAACCCCGTCAGATCCAGATCAAGGGCCAAAAGCCCAAGATTAAAAAACTCGATATGCAGATTTGTAGCAAAAACAATCTATCAGACGGAACGCGGGAGGCTTGCGTCAAATTTT
>CAIJVU010000055.1 GCA_903824185.1 uncultured Hyphomicrobiales bacterium | reverse complement strand
CGCGTGAGACGATCACGAAACGTTTTCATACTGACTGTTTTTGAAATCCCCTGTTGTAAAGCCCATGCCTCATATGCTGAAAAAGCAACAGAAATAGCCGTATCCCCATCATGTTTACGTTCGCAACGTTCCTGAACAAATTGGGCAACTTGATCGGCTTCAAGGCGCCACTCCAGCTTGGCTTCGCTAGCGCTTTCTGGCTCGGTAAATTGGCCATTGGTCGCCTTTGCATAGGCTTTCAATGCTATATTTAAGATGCCCGACATTTCGCTCATGATCTTTCCCTTCAGGTTTGGGTCCTGTTCGCTGCTGCTGAAAGTACGGTTAAAAGGTAAAATCACTGCCCTTCGAAACAATGCATCCGAAAAATCCTTTGTATGAGGCATGTGGTTTGTGCCGAACCAGCAGGTCGAATAGGGACGCAACTCAAATGGGTCTTTGAATTTATGTTCCACTGTTGATGGTTCTCCTGACACGATGGCTTTCAGTTCAGCGTCAGCAATCACCTCACCTTGCTTCAACTCCGAAATAATATTGGCAAGCTTGTTGTGCAGGTGGGCGCGTTGGAAACTGCTATCGAACTTCGACGGCTGCACGGCTGCCACGTTAGAGGGTCCACAGAGACTTTCAAGGATTGCAAGAACTACACTTTTACCATTGGCACCGGATCCGATGAGGATTACGAACTTCTCGTGGGCCGTATGCGACATCAACGTATAACCAATCAGCTCAAGCAGCGCCTTTATCTTGGCTTCCTGATCGGGATCATCGCGGAAGACTTCCTGAAGAAACTGTTCAAAACGTGAAGCTGTCGCGGTCGGATCAAAATTAACGGGGATTTGGGTCGTGCGATAATTCTCGCGCTTGTGCGGACGCAAGGTCCACTCCCCGTCGACAAGTTCGATTTCACCGTTCAGGCAATTGACGGTCTCTGGGTTTCCAAGATTGAATATATGATTGGGACGATAAATCTCCGTTTTTAAAACATCAAGAACGCCATTGACCAAGGTTGAGGCGACGTTTTCACCCATATTCTTGACCGTGTTCTGGATCAGCGTTTTTACGGAACGATCTTCGGTCTGTTGCCAGACGCCTTTCTTATTCCAAGTCCAAACGCCTGATGCTTCGCAGAGAATGTTTTCGCGTTCAATCACCCCTAATGCTTCCAGAGCGATATCAAGATGGTCGGGGTCATTGCGACCATCACCCGATTCCATTTGGTCGCGCATTGTTTTTAAATTTATACCTGTCTTTTTCTTAAGGGCTCTCAGGGTAAGATCGCTTTTTAAGGGTATCAGTAACCCGGCTTCTGCAATGATTGCTTGAATTTTATCGATTTCACCGTCGATCAAATCATCAATTGCCTTAAGCAATTCCTCGAACGAGCGAGGCTCATCCTTCTTTAAATATGCCGCGTCATTAAACTCTTCGGCGTTGTTGATCGTGTCTTTGATGGTGTCTTCGGCGCGATCAATCATTATGACCTCTACCGCTTTGCCTTTGGTCATCAATCAGCATGTCGTTGAAGTCATAGCCTTTTGGCGGTCGTGCTAATTTTACCCTGCGGCTTTCCTGCTTCCACCTCGAGGCACATGCGATAGCTGCGCTCTCACCCGCTTCATCCGCATCGACGAGGATAATAACCTCTCGAACAGTATCAGGAAGCACCAGCGACCTCATGCCCGAAGTCGAAAGGGCGGCCCAAGCTGGAATACCGGTTGCTTGCATGGCAGATAGGCATGTCTCAATACCCTCGCCGATCATCACGACTTCAGTGGCCTCCTGAAGCCTTACAGCGCCGCCGCTGCAGGGGCCGAGCATCAACTTTGTCTGTGCAACATTCGCTTTTCCGCTGCCGTCTTGCGCTAGATATGTGCGGTGAATACCGATCGGGGTATCATCAGCCCCGAACGTTACCAATCCAATCATTGCGGGGAATAATTGACCTGAGGGATGCTTTAAAGCTGGGTGGTAGCGAAGTGTCGTCGGTAATCTGTCGGTAATGCCACGAGACGCGGCATAGGTGGTGACAGGCGAAGAGGACGCTTCCAATGAAACATTCCAAAGTCCCAAAGCAAAGTCACTGCGCTGTGGCGCTGATGTAACCGTTTTTTGGAGATACGGCTTTGGTTTCCATGACCTGCGTATGAATGGCCTACGTTCGCCTTCGGGCCAAAGATTACGGTCTTTTAATGCTGTGATGACACTCGCCTGACTGCATCCCGTGTGACATTTGACCAGAACCTTGCCGTCGCGTCCGTCACAAATTGACAGGCTTGCATTGCGGTCATCATGTGCAGGACAACGTGCGACAAATCCTGATCCTGATTTGCGGCCACGAAGAGATTTTGAAATGAATTGCGCATCGATCATGATAGCTCAAACCTTTATGAAAGGCTCGGCACCGCTTGATGAGAACGAAAGAAAATGCTAATCAAAATGTGTTCCACGACATTACGATAGCACTTCCAGATCGTCTCTCTCAGAGGCGGTCCGGAGCGTTATCGGTGTTGCGGGTATTTGAAACTTTGCCATGCAATTTTGTAGCATGGCCATCGTCGCGTTCTGATGTGGATTGCTGCGGTTTTTTAAGACGCGCTTTTGCCCAAGCCATCAAATCTTCAATACGGTAGAGCGGTTTCTTCCCCCAGCATTGGTAGGTTGGGCCACCGCCGCGTGATGCCTTTGTAGCCAAAGTTGCAGGGCTGGTTTTAAAACCCATGCGAGTTAACAGGTCGGCTGCGTCTTTCCTGTTTAAAAGCGTATCGCCTGCGGAGCCGGTAAGAATTTCGTCGTAACGCATGATAATGTCTCTCGCTCAAATGTCCGCGAATGCGAACCACTGATGCGAAATATAAATATCGCCTTTGATCCATGCCTTCTGGGGTTGATGCCTGACAGGCCTGTGGACCAAGTCCAAAAAATCGAACTATGGAACGTTAGATTTTCTGGCTATTGCTCTATTGCGCTGGGAGTTCAACTGGTTGATCAATTCCACAGCACTGGCTCCTTCGACATCCATCCAACGGAACAATGTATCAATCAGTCTGACAAATGGCCCTGGTCTTTCATAACTTGCTGCAAGGGACGGGGGTGAACCTGTCGCATCAGTCCATGCAACTTGAACCCACATGATGAAAGTCATCTCTGCTTCGCGCTTTGCCGGATTACGGGTTTGTTTCGGTGCGTAATATTCGATCGCAACAGTTTCTGACCGCTTGCCGCCACCGCGATCGCGTCCGAGTTCACGTCTCCGACCGGTGGTGCAGAGAAAAAATATCCGGTCGCAGACGTCATCATGTGTTTCAGGGTTTCTGGCCTCGTCCGGACTGGGCAATTTTATCTTTTCGGACCGTTGCCTGCCACGTTCATTTAAAAGATTTATTGTGGCCGATGAAAGTCGTGAAAGGGCCAACGAAAGTGCTATTGCCTCGACTTCCGCTTTTGCCGTGTAGGTTTCAATTTTTTCAGCCGTTAGCCGCGTTGAAGGATAACCCTTCTGCTTTTTGAGTTCGACTTGCACTTCATGGAGGCGACGGGCCTTTTTGAATAAATTTTCGATTTCCTTGAACTGGTCGTTCTGGTTTGGCTCAGATCTATCGCGCTGATAGATTTCGACAGCTTTACGAACACCGCTGGCGAATGTCTCTAAATTGGCCATCGGCTTTATTTTTTCTCGTCGCAGTAATTCTGCGATCTGATCGTTCGAGAACTGCTCAATGATTTTGCTGTCGGTAGATTGGGCATCGTTTGGGTTGGCCATTGTAATCCCCTCAGCGTCCAAACCCTTCAATCTTGCGCCGCCATCAATCTTGCGGTTTCTTCTGCAATCGCATCAGCCGCCGAAAGAAGCACCGCGTCGGTCTTATGAATGTAACGGCTCGTTATGCTGTTCGATTTGTGGCCGATGATGGCGCCAATGGTAATTTCGGAATAGCCAAGATCGTCACCGAGACTGCTAAATGAGTGGCGAAATGTATGCGGGGTCACATCTGGAGGGATTTGGGTCTTCGCCGCAATCTTTTCCCAGTAGCTGCCAAACCCGTTCATCTTTCCAGTGCCGCGTTTCGATGGAAAAACAAAATCGTCGATCGACATCACTTTGGCGGTTTTTAGGATTTCGCATGCCGCAAGCGAAAGAGGACGCATGCTGAGGCCCGTTTTACTATCTGGGAGCGACGCCGTCCTGCGCTCAAGATCAATGTCTTTCCACTTCAGACCCAACCCCTCGCCGGATCGCCAGCCAGTAACAGCCAGAAATCGGGTAACAGCAATAGCGGGAGGCCACATGCCATCGTTTTCGGCCCGTTCAAGGGCCTGCCCCAAGAGCCGATATTCGTCATTTGATAAGCGCCGCAGTTTTCGTCCATCAGCAAACCGGATTATGCCGTGGACCGGATTATCCTGCCGAAGGTTTTTCTTGATGGCATATGAAAATATTGCCCCAAGCAAACCCGTGGTCCGGCTGGCTGCTCCTTTGCCACCGCGAACCAGTGACAACCCTCGTTTCTTGGTAGACTTGCGCCGGCCAGATGTTTTGCCTTCAGCAACATCGTGCATGAACTTTTCGACATCGGCCCGTGTGACCGCAATGACCTTCAATGAGCCAAGAAGCGGCTTGATATGCCGTTCGATTCTTCCTCTGTCGGACTCAATCGTTGATGGTCTTTTTGCGATTTTGCGGCGTGTTAAAAGCCGCCCAGTCTCTGCATCGCTAAAATACTGATCGCACAGCTCCGATACGGTCATTGCCTTTCGCTGTTCTGATTTGGCTACGGATGGGTCCTCTCCGATGACAACCTCACCCAAAATACGCTTGGCTTCCTCACGGGCCTGCTCTGGCGTCCAAGGGGACCCATGCCGGCCGATTGTCAGCCACCTTTGGCGACCCTGCTTAGTGCGGAATTTAAGAATGTAGGAGACGGCAGTTCCTTTTTGACGCCGCACCCCAAAGCCAGCAACCGCGCTATCCCACAGCGTTTCCTCTGGGTTCAACTTCATGATATCGCGTAGTCCAATTCGTTTGGTGTCCATGTTACTGACCATCCAGTAGCTAGCTACCACATAGCTACCACACTTTTACAAGTTGGAGCAAACGACAACAAAGGTGCAAAGCTGAAAACATTGTAAATACAGTAATTTAATGCTAATAAACATTTGCGGACAAATGCGGGAAAAGCCTCGTAATCGCCCTCCGAAGGCAAAGGTCACACGTTCGAATCGTGTCGGGTGCGCCATTTGCGAACAAAACCACTAACATTTGCATTGGTTCCGTTTTGGCCTGCGATAACGGCTGAAAGCGTGGCTTTATCTCCGATAATGCTCACTTTGTCGTCATCGACACGGATTTCCGAGATAACCGCACGCAGATAGGCCTTGCGGGCCTGAACGTCGCCATTCTCGAGCTTATCGTGCATGAGTTTTGTAAAGGCCTTAATTCGCTCCGGCGTCAGGGTTGACCGGTCCCTTGATTGCTCGGCTATCCGATCAAGCGAGGCTTGGGCCATATCACGTTCATTTTTGATAGCCTTGATGCGATCCCTCAGCTGATCGTCGGTCTCAACGATACCGTCTTCAATGGCCCGATATAGCCGGTTTAATTTTTCATCCTTTGCTTTGATCTCGGATTTAAGAACGCAACGTCGTTCCTCGACCGCTGTATCTTTGGTGGTTTGACGATCCATTAAGGCTCCCAGAATAGTGGCCATACGATCCGGCTCAAACAGTTGGGCTTTGACGCCCTCGAGTATCAGGGTATCGAGTTTACCCATAGGGATGTGCCGACCCTTGCATACCGACTTTCCCTTCTGATGGCATCCAGCACAGGTGTAATAGGAATAGGAACGATGGCCGCGAGCTGTGCCTGTTCTGGTCATGCCTGACCCGCACGAAGCACACACTGCGAGACCCGTGAGCAATGTCGGTCCATTCACAATGCGTGGTGCTGTGACTTTGGGATTGTTCCTGGCAAGCTTGGCTTGCACCATATCAAAAGTCTCGATTGGAACAATCGGTGGTACATCGATTTCGACAATGGTGGCTGGATCATGGAGCGCGCCGGTTCTGGAATTTTTGCGCCCGTAAGGCCATTTGCCGGTGGCATAGCAGGCATTTTTCAGGATGCCATGGACCGGTCCGATCCCGAAAGTTGCACCACGGCGGGTCCTGTAGCCGCGCTCATTCAGCCATTTCGTGGTCTCTTTGATACCTAAAGCGCCTGTCCGCTGATCACCCTCTGTGTAGAGCTTGAAAATCAGACGAACCAATTCAGCTTCAACGGGGTCGACATCAAGTTTCTTTTTGATTTTGGACCCGCGACGCTCTGCCTCGATGATCTTGTAACCAAGGGGAGGTGTTGCCCCGTTCCAAAATCCTTGCTTGGCGGATTCCCTCATGGCACGTGTGACGTTCTTGCCGTTTTCTCGCGAGGTATATTCGTCAAAGATACCGATGATCTGACGCATCAACTGCTGTGAAGGGTCATCTCCGGTGGGTTGCGTCATGGAAACAACATCGACGCCATGCTTGCGCAATTTGCGGATCGTCAATTCCATTTCCGCACCATTGCGGTAAAAGCGCGAGAAGGAATGAACGCAAATAACATCAAAGGTCCGTTCCGGACTTGCCGCCTGTTCAAGCATTTTCTGGAAAATGGGGCGCTTGTCATCGGTGGCCGAAGCACCGGGTTCTACAAATTCGGTGACAATGTCCCATCCTTGGGCCAGGCAGTAACGTGTCGTCATATCCCGCTGGGATGGCAAGGAGACATCATTTTCCGCCTGTCGTCCTGTGCTCACGCGCAGGTAAAGTGCGACACGTTTGACCGGCGCCAATCCATTGGATGATTGCTGCTTCTGAAACCCGCTCATGCGAGGCCTCCGGTTGTCAAGGGTGGGGTCATTACGGTCTCGGCATCCGTCAAAATACAAGTCTTGGAGGTCACCGTAAATGGACCGTCAAAGAATACTTTTAAGCTCCTCGCCCAGCAAATGAAGGATCGCATCCAGTTCTGCAATCGTGACCGGCAGGTCTGGAGCAAGCTCTGTTTCGAGTGTGGGCGTCCATTCTTTGATCGCCTTGCGAGGTCTTGGCTTGAGTAGACGCATGGATGGATCAAGCGGCTTGAGACCGAGCGCAGGCAAACGCTCGCCAGTATTGCGGTGCGAGCGCTTTTTTCCAACACGATTCGGTTCAGGGCATCGATCAACCATGAAGGCATGGTGCAAGTCTCACGCGTAAAAACCGATCCGGAAAGGTCAGGGAAATTCATCATGGTTTCGGTATCCGGGATCAGTTTACGATTGTTACCGAGGTAGCGTGCTCTTGCTCGGCCTCCTGGAATGCTTTCCATTTCCTCAATTCTGCTGCAATGGCTTTTTCAAGTCCCACATCAGAAAAGCCACAGTAGGACAGGCTCGATGTCGCCATCTTCATAAAGCGGCCTGTCACGGATGGTGTCGGATCAGAACCAAGAATTGATGGAGCAAAGTTGATAAGACGCTGTATTGCGAATTCACGCATCGACTGTTTGGGTCGACCGCCTGGATTTTGCGCGTTGCGCGCCATCCACCCTTTGAGCGGAAGATGAACGGTCTCCAAGGCATGTTTTAGCAAGTCAGTTGCGTGGAGAACACCCAGATCGCGCCTGCGTGCCGCATAATGCTGATCAATGGCTTGAAGGGGCATCAGCATACCCCCAGCCTCAATCGTTTCACGGTGTTTCAAATAATCCTTCGGATATAGGTTTTTCTCCATCGCTGTTGAAGCAGCAGCGAAGGTGAAGAGATTACCCACTTCTTCAAGTGCTGAAAGCGGGACAATTTCGGTCAGATGCTTACCCTCACTTTTAAGAGCTTTGATAAGCTGTTCGAACCGCAGCTCCAGGTTGCGGACCCGGCGTATCGCATCGGTCTTTTTCACCTGAGCTTTTTTTAACTGTTCCATGATGGCTATATCCACCACGATATCACCGAGAACCTCCATCAGGAGTTGACCCTGCGCTTTGGATAATTTCAGGGTCTTTTTAAGATCCTTGCATTCCTCATCCTTCGGAAAACGAATGTTCAGATCGCCCTCAGCGGATGACGTGGACCTTGTCTTTCGAGTGTTTTTCTTTGCCGTCATGAACCGGTCCTCCTCTTTGCAATGGTTTCAACATAGTCTCGATGGGCTTCAAGCGTTCGGGCTTGCTGGTAATATGTCTCGGTTGTGGTGAAGGATCGATGACCGAGCAGGGGTGCCGCGATACGCACATGCTCAGGATCTGCAATTGCCAAGGTTGTGGCAGCAGCATAGCGGAAAACATGAATACTCATGGCTTTGCCGAACTCGTCTTTGGTGCGGGCGCGGACGCGATCATAGAGTGCCATCTGTGTCATGGCGGAGCCGTCCTTGGAGATCCAGAGCGCATTCTTCGGGTCACTCGTCCAACGGCCTTCACGGGCAAGAAGATAGGGCCGATAGATGGAGAGATAGGCCTGAAGCGGTTCGTTCAAAATGTCGGGAAGCAGGGCCTCGTGCGGCTCGTGGGTTTTGGTTTCGGTCTCGTCATAAGTCACAAGCCAGCCACCATCGATAGCGACGAGATTTTCACCAAGGATCAGATCGGCGAGATTGCGGCGACGAACAGGAACGAGGGCCAGAAAAGCGATCATCAATCCATCACGAAAACGGAAGGCCGCTTCAAGGCCCTCAAAGGCGCTGGCCTGTGCGATCAGCTTCAGGCCCATAGCCAAAAGCTCGTCCGAGAGCTTTATATCCTTTTTGTTGCGAACAGGCTTGTGGCGTGCGCGCACGCGTGACGCGCGGTCATTGATGAAGGACCAATCTTTGTCCGGATCCATGACCTTGGCGACTTCCTGCAATTCCTGAAGTCTACCCAAAAGCGTTTGTGTCGAATTACCGACCCCCTGCAAATGGCCAATATAGGCTTTGACGCGCTCAGGCGTTATGCGGTCTTCAGGCAACAGTTTCAGTGCTTCCCGGTCGTGATGATGCAGATAGGTCAAAAAGCGGCCATAGCCTTTTACCGCCTTCTCGTTTGATTTGTCCGAATGGTTGGCACGGGCACCTTTACTGTCGTCAAAATAGTCTGCCGGTTCAAGAGCCAGTTCCCAACGCTGGCGGTCCTCTGAAGGCCAGAAGAGGAGTTTCAGACATTCGCGTTCGGGCGCTTTACCACGCCCATAAGGTCCACCACTCATGACTTTACTCCCTTGTCGGCAGCCCAATGAAGGTAACCTTTGGGCGGCGTCCTTGATGCCTGCGACTGCAAAGATGATGTTCGTGTCTGGCCCCCCTGTTGTGGAGGTTGCACGGCCTCGTGTTTGATTGTGGCCATACTGCGCGCGTTTTTCTTGCCCCGTTTGGTCTTGAGTTCGGCTTCGATATCGATGCGGCGGTCATTGATGACTTTCGCGAACAACTGTCCGGCCGATCGTGTTTCCGCACCCGTATAGATGCTTGTGGTGGTGGCAAGCGACTTATGCCCAAGAACACGCCTCACAACCTCATATTGGCCAGGCTTGGCATCAAGGAAGATCTTACCGCCGGCATGGCGGAACAGATGCATGTTGAATGTGATCCCGAGATAGCGCTTGATCGTGTCAGTGACCTGAATGGCGAGCGTTGACGATTTTTTGGCTTTGCCGTTTTCACCCGGGAACAGAGCATCGTTTGGACCGGACAACAGAACCGGCCGCCATTCGCGCACAAACCAGGCAAGGATATCTACGGTGGCTTCAGGCAGTTCGAACTCGATGTTGGTCTCGTTCTTCGTTTCGTCTTCGCAATAGACCAGATAGAGCCTGTTGCCGCGCTGGACCAGATTTGTTGCCAGTGAAAGGGCTGCAAGGTTCTTGCGCCGGATCGGTGCAACCTGTTCGATCGCAATGGCGACGGCCGTTCCGGCAAGAACAGCACGCGAGCGTTCACTGGCTTTGCCTTTTTCGACATCCCGACGGATCTCGTCGGGCAATCCAAGGTAGCGATGAACAGTTTCGGGATCATCAAAAGCGGAAAGACGATCGCGGTTCTTCCTGGTCATGCCCTGACGCGGGATCGCAAGCCTTGAGGCAACACGCCTGATTTTTTCCAGATTTTTTGGCTCAACCTTCACCCAATGCTTGGCAAGGTCACGCAAGAACCCTGCAAGCTGTGCCACTTGAGGAGAGCTTTTCCCATCATGGCGATCAAGGAAAAAACGGATGATTTTCTCATGCGATTCCAATTCCACCAGATCGGAGATAGAGTTTATGCTTGATGCCTCACGGCCACTTAGCGCCAAAGCCGATGCCAAAACCCGCAGCTGATAACACCGGGTCTCAATTGTTGCAGGCCGGGCAGCACGAAGCGGGCCCTCGTCGGCTGATAAATCCACATTGGCAAGACGATCCAGATAGGCATCACAATCGATCCGGTAAGCCGGATCAAATGCCTCCCACGGTAAAATGTAACTTTCCTTTCGCGAAATACGCTCAATCAGCACTTGCGGCCAGGACGGGAATTCCCTGACGCAGGCATTCCATGACCAGGTGATTGTGTTCCAGGTCCCCTCCGGGTTCGAGCGCAAACGATCAGAGACAAGGGCTGCATGATAGGCCTCGAGATCAGCCAAAGTGACTGCCACAGGCAGAATGCCCTTGTTGCCCATAAACCGCGCAACCGGCTTCAGATGCCAGCGACGGTTATCGGGGATCAAAGCCAATGCCTCGTCCCATTCCGGCAGGACCGGCGCCTTGCTGCTGGAGGGGAGCATCTCGACAGCCAATCCAAGGGCCTTGCCAAACAAGGACCGGATATTGTTCCAACGCCCTTTGGTGAGACCAAAGGCCTCTGGTGATAACCCCTCGAGCCGCCGGCGCAGGACCGACACATCTACTTCGATATCGGCCATATCGGCGCCGATGAAACGGGCCACGGTGCGAACGGATGATTTGACATCCCTCTTGACCAGGTAGGGCCAATCGGTTGCATCGATCAGCGCCAACAGGGTCTCGAGAGTGGCTCGTGAAGGTTTTGAAGCGGTCATGGGTGGCCTCGTTATGACATGAGTGGACAATAGGGCATAATAGTGATTACTGCAATCTCAAAAAGAACGCAGACCAACACATGTAATAATAACGACAATAAAAATAAACAAACAAAATCAATAATATAATCACCAATTACAACACAACCCAGGACCTCCCACCACCCAAGGAGCAGTCAGCCAATCCCAACTAAAGACCGCACAAAAATTGCACCCAAAGGACAACGCAGGAAATCTGAAATAACACCCAAAGTGCTCATCCCGCCCTCCGACTGATCAAGAGTGCAAGGGCCGTAGGCTGGATACGGATCGACCGCCCAATCCGAATGGCATCCAATTCACCGCGATTAATCAGGCGGCGGACTGTCTTAGTCGACACCTGCAGCAATGCCGCAACGTTCGCAATTGTCAGCAGGCTGGATGGGGACAAGGTAGATTGATCAATGGCCGGCAAGGACACGCTATCAGCTACCCCACCCGCCACTCTTCCATTGCTGGCGCCACGCGCCCACAAAGGCACGTCACCAACCGAGCTCTGCAGTCGGTCGCATTTGCTGCGTAGCCGAGAAGGCTTATGGATCTGTTTGCGACTCATGCCACGATTGTGGCGGATCTTTAAGCGGGAGCCGATCCCGAAACTTCAGTAAAAGACAGAAGGGTTTTGGGATCTATGGCAGTAGAGTGCTCTCGGGCTTAAGCCAGCCAGAGCTTGAATTTTCCGTGATTTGATGTGGCCCAACACAAGTTTTCTCCTGCGCACGATATTATCACCCCACAAAACCTGCCATAATCAAAAGCATTCAATTTTAGGGAAGATTAAAAATGTCAAAATCCATCACGATGTATACTGCTTCTATTCCTGTTCTTGTTCATGCGTTCAAAAGTCTTTCGGCCATTCTTGATAAAGCGCACCAACACGCCACAGACAAAAAAATCGATGACAGCGTTTTTCTCAACTACCGGCTTGCCGCTGATATGTTTCCCATGTCACGGCAAGTGCAGATTGCCGGCAATTATTCCATGGGTTTCGCAGCCCGACTGTCCGGCAAAGATGTGCCTGTTCTGGAAAATACAGAAACCAATTTTGCAGAACTGAAGACACGCATTACCAAAATCATCGACTATATGAATGCGGTCGATCCGTCCGCGCTGGTTGGCGCGGAAGACCGTGAAATTACATTTCCGGTTGGCGGACAGCCAAAGACCTTCACGGGCATTGATTATCTCACCGGCTTTTTGCTGCCCAATGTCTATTTTCACATCAGCATTTGCTACGCCATTCTCCGGCATGCGGGTGTCGAGATCGGCAAAAACGATTATCTGGGCACTCATATCTGAGCGATGATTAAAAAAAGCTTATATCTGGTGTCATCATCCCCCGCCCGCTTGCCGGGGATATGCTTGCACCACGCAGAATAACCACAGAGGATACACGGCTAAGCCGTGTATCGCACAGGGTGTCCCTTGCAACCCGAAAAATCGTCACCCGCACAAAGCCGATGGTTTGGGTGCACCGGAAACTTGGCCGACAACCAGTCGTATCGGGACCCAAAACAGGATCCCGATACATTATCTCAGGTCGGCAAATTATGCATTTTGGCGACAGCCGTCATCACACCCCGGATTTCGGCCAAGCCCCGCAGGCGGCCGATGGCGGGGTAACCGGGATGGGTTGGCTTGTTGACATCATCAAGCAATTCATGGCCGTGATCGGGCCGGAACGGAATCCGCCAATCCTTGCGCCCTGCCTCCTGCCGCCGTTTCTGCTCGCGCAGCAGAACCTCGACAACCGCCACCATATCGACATCACCCTCGAGATGGGCGGCTTCCATGAAGGAGCCGTCGGGATAATTGCTGACATTGCGCAAATGGGCAAAGTGGATTTTATCGGCAAAACGTTCGGCAATCTGCGGCACATCATTGGCCACATTAGCGCCGAGTGAACCGGTGCAGAAGGTCAACCCGTTGGAGGGTGACGGCACACAACCGAGAATGAAGGCAATATCGTCCTCGTTGCAGGTAATGCGCGGCAGGCCGAGCAGCGGACGGGGCGGATCATCGGGGTGGATACACATCCTGACCCCACATTCTTCCGCCGTCGGAATGATGTTTTGCAAAAAGGTTTTGAGATTGTCGCGCAGCATATCCTTGGTGATATGGGCATGGCGGGCCAGAATATCGCGCAGGGTTTGCAAATCATACCGCTCGAAAGCGCCGGGCAAACCCGCCATAATATTGGCAAACAGCTTGTCCTGATCAGCCTGCGAGGCCTTGTCCATCCAGCGCTTGGCGGCATCCAGAACCTCCGGCGTCTGATCGGCTTCGGCCCCTTTGCGCTTGAGGATGAAGCAATCGAAGGCGGCATATTCATAGGCGTTAAAGCGCAAGGCCCGCGCGCCGCCGGGCAGGGGATAGCTGTGCTCGGTCCGCATCCAGTCCTGAACGGTCATGAAATTGTAGCAGATCGTATCGATCCCGCATTGGGCAAGATTGCGGATGGATTGGCGGTATTTCTCGAACATCGGCTCCAGATCACCTTCGCCCAATTTCAGCGCCTCGGGGATTTGCAGGCTTTCCACCACGCTCCAGCGCAGACCGAGTTCGGGATCGGCCTCGATCATATTTTTGCGGGCCATGATCTCGTCGACTGACCAGACCTCGCCATATTTGATATGGTGCAGGGCCGTCACAATGCCGGTTGCCCCGGTCTGGGTGACATCCCGTAAAGTTGTCGGCTCGTCAGGGCCAAACCACCGCCATGCTTGTTCCATCACTGTCCTCGCTCTTCACACACGTCTTGGATGATTATTTTCAGGCCCAGCCCAGATGGCCGAGAAATTCTTTGGTGCGCTCGACCGTGGGCGCTTCGAAAATCTGTTCGGGTGGCCCTTCCTCGAGCACCTTGCCGCGCTCGAATACGATCACCCAATCGGCGACGCGGCGGGCAAAACTCATTTCATGGGTGACAATCACCATGGTGCGGCCTTCATCGGCCAGCGCCTTCATCACCGACAGCACTTCGCCGATGGTTTCGGGATCGAGCGCCGAAGTCGGCTCGTCGAACAGCAACACTTCCGGCTGCATGGCCAGCGCCCGCGCGATCGCCACGCGCTGCTGTTGCCCGCCCGACAGGTTGACCGGATAGTTATCGGCCTTGTCGGCCAGCCCGACCTTGGCCAAAAGCGCCATGGCCTGCTGTTCGGCTTCGGCCTTGGCCGTGTTCAACACGGTAATCGGGCCGATCGCCACATTCTGCAAGGCGGTCTTGTGGGGGAACAGTTCAAAATTCTGGAACACCATGCCCATGCGCCGGCGCACCTTGCGGACATCGCTGGGTTTGCGCGGCAAAACCAGACCATCAAAAATCACCTCGCCGCCATCGAACGGATCCAAACCGTTGGTCCCGCGCAGCAGGGTTGATTTGCCTGAGCCTGACGGCCCGATAAAGCAGACCACCTCGCCGGGATAGATATTGATCGAGATGTCATCGATGGCCTTGAAGACTCCGAAGGCTTTATGGACGTGTTTGTATTCCAGCAGGGGCCGTTGTCTGGCAGCACGCCGGATAGGGGATGCGTCAGTCATTCCTTGACCTCGAATTTCTTGCGGACCCAGTCCGATAATTTGGCTTGCGGATAGCCCATCATCCAGTAGATGACCGCCATCGCCGTCAGCATTTCCAGAACACGGAAACTTTGCGAGCGGATCTGCAGGGCCACATGCGACAATTCACCGACCGCGATCACCGAGACCAGTGACGTATCCTTGAACAGCGAGACCCAGGTGGTGGCCAGAATCGGCAAAACGCGGCGGGCGGCTTGGGGCAGGATGATTTCCTTCATCACCTGAAACTGGCTCATGCCCAAAGCCAGACCCGCATTGGTCTGCCCTGCCCGCACCGAATTGATGCCGGCACGGAAGGTTTCGGCATTATAGGCAGAGACACACAGCACAAGGGCGATCAGGCCCGTGGTGAAGGCCGAGAACTGCACCGGCACCAGAATGGGGATGACGTAAAACGACCAATAGACGATGAGGATCAGCGGTATATTGCGGAACAATTCGACAAAGCACTGGCTCAACAAAGCCAGACCGCGCCATTTCGAAATCCGCATGAAAGCGAGCACAATGCCCAATGGCACGGCCAGACCCATGGTCAGTACCGTCAGCACGATGGTCATCAGCGCGCCTTCGGCCAGGAGCCCTTTGTTCAGCCAGACAATCGACCAATCCAGTGTCATGACCGCCCCAGATGTGAAAGCCGCCGATAGATGAAATCAACGGTTCGTGTGGTGGGAAACAACAGCAGGAAATAGACAATAATGGCGAAGGTGAACACTTCCATCGGCTGATAGCTTTGCGCGGCCACAGTCTCGGCGCGTTTCATGAATTCTGGCACGGCAATCACCGAGGCAATCGCCGTATCCTTGATGGTCACCGACAAGACGGAACCAATGGCCGGAAGCATGCGGATCGCTGCCTGCGGCAAAACGATATTGATAATCACTTGCGGCCAAGACATGCCCAGCGCAAGACCCGCGCGGCACTGCCCCTCGCGGATTGATTCCACACCGGCACGCACAATTTCGACAACCGACGCCGTAATATGGATGGTGATGGCGATCAGGGCAGACCAGAAGGGCGGGAAATTGATGCCTGTCAGAATGGGCACAGCAAAATAGATCCAGACGATCACCACCAGCACGGGGATCGAGCGCATCGTATCGACGTAAAAGGTAATAGCCCATTGCAAGGGCCGCGGACCATAGACCCGCCCGACACCCAGCAGCGTGCCCAGCACCAGCGAAGCCGCAATGCTCAGAAGCGACAGCATAATGGTCACACCGACGCCGGCAACCAGAAACTGCCAGCTCTCCATGATGGGTGTCAGATCAAAATCAGGCACTCAAGCCTCCGGCGCGTAGTATTGTCAGGATGGAATACGGGGCACACCGCAAACGGACGGCATGCCCCTTTCATAACTATTCCATTTTGCCGACAACAACGCCTTCGGCGGCATCGAGTTTGGCCTGCATGCCTTTGGCAACATCACGCAGCCATTCGAGCAGAACCGTCTGGTTCTTGTCGATGGCGAGACCGACAGGAGAGGCTTTCTCCATGCTGCCCTGACAGTTGTTTTCGGCAGGAAGCGCGGCAAGGCCTTTGACCTTGCGGCTCAACGGCACATAGGGAATCCGGTTGATCGGTGCGGCATCGGCGCGCTTGGCGACGATTTCTTCGACCGGTGCGACGCCGGTGCCGCCGACCGCGCGGTACTTGGCCAGCGGGAAGCGGGATTTCACCCAGTTTTCCTCGGCGCTGCCGGTCAGATAGGCGATGGTAATGTCGGGATGGTTGAGATCATCGACCTTTTTCGCCCCGCTGAATTTGGGATTGTCAGCGCGTCCGAACATGCAGACCGAGGTCTGCGAATAGATCACGAAATCGACCACCTTCAGGCGCTCGGGTGTTTCGGCCAGAGCCGTGATCGACAGATCGGCCTGATTGGAGGCGAGCACCGGCACTTTGGTTTCATGCGACACCGGCACCGTCTGCAATTTCACACCGAGCAGACGGGCATATTCCTTTGCCAGAATCCAGGCCGGACCATCCCATGCTTCACCCGTGCCGCTGGTATTTTCAATCAGCCAGGGTGCGTTTGACAGCACCGCCACGCGCAAGACACCGGACGATTTGATGGCATCAATACGCGGGCTTTTGCCCGCGGCCGGTGGCTCTTGGGCCTGTGACAGGCTTGATCCTGCAGCCAAGGCTGCAATCACCGTCAATGGCATGAACAAACGACGTATCGTCTTTTTTACAGATACTGACATAGTCTCCTCCTGCCCGAGATTTTGATTAAAAAGCCGGCGCCTCGGTCCGCTGGTCTTTTTTGAGAAAATGGGGATGGGCCTGCGCGATCTTGTCGATGGCCGCAAAAACCGTGTGAAGATGCGATTGCATGGCTGCAACTGCCTTCTCTGCATTGTGATCGGCAATGGCATCTGTAATGGCCAGATGCTCGACATAGATGCGACGCAACCAATCGGGATCTTCGAGCGACAGATGACGCACACGGTCGATCTGTGCCTTGGCATCCTCGATGGTCTTCCAGACGGCAGGCTGTCCGGCAATGCCGATCAGCGTTTCGTGGAAATGGTCATCGGCGGCGAAAAACCGGCGGTGGTTACCCTCCTGAACCAGTTGTTTTTGTGTCTCCATCTGCAAGCGCAGAGCTGCAACATCTTGCGAACGGGCGAGCGTGGCCGCCAGCGCAATGGTGCGCAGTTCCAGCGTTTCGCGGATGAACTGGTTGGAGCGCACCAGCGCAATATCGATCGGGGAGATAACCGTGCCCTGCTGGGGGAAAATATCGAGCAGTTTTTCATCCTGAAGCCGCTTGAACACTTCGCGGATCGGCGTGCGGCTGACCCCGAATGTGATGGCCATTTTGGGCTCGGAAATCACCTGACCGGGCCGCAATTCGCCCGAAATGATCCATGCCCGCAGTTGGGCATAGGCTTGAGCGGCGGTGTTTTGTCGGCGATCAAGAGGCTTCAAACTGCTTTGCATACTTGTATACAAGCTAACCGGAAGACGGTTGTCAAGACCACCCACGCGGATAAACTTATCCATCTCATTGGTCTAAAGTCACCCCCGCACTGATCTGCTCCCGATATACTGAACCGGTTCTGGTTGGATATTTCCGTGCTCTATTCATTGGCCGGAAAAAGCGGAATGTGGGGTTTCATCACCGCAACGGATCTGTGCACTTTTTAACCCTTGGGAGACGGGCAAAGACAATCGGGCCTGCATTCTCTGAGAGCGGGATAAACAGCCGAAATTTAAAATTCATTGTTATGCAGCCAGTCCGCATAGGTTCTGATACCGGCATCCAATGATATTCGGGGCTCCCAATCCAGCGCGCTGCAAGTATCCGATATATCGAAAAGCGATTGCACCACATCGGGATAGGCTATGCCGTCCGTAAATTGATAGCGGGTATCTGGGACAATCGATGCGACCAAGGCGGCGATGTCTCTCATGGCGTGGCGAACGCCTCCGGTGAGATTGAAAACGCGGCCTTTGGTATTATTGGATTGCCATGCCTTTATTAATCCACGCGCCACATCGTCAACATGCACTTGCTGTATGGCATGCTTTCCATCATGGGCGATGATGGTTTGACGGCCGTCCAATGCGTTGCGGATGAGATTATAAATTAGGCTCCGCGTCCGCCGTTTAGGACCGTAGACCCAGCCAATTCTAAGCATGCATGCATCGACACCATGCTCAGAGGCATAAGCGCGCACCATCATTTCACCAGCGGCCTTACTGGCACCATAGATATCAGCGGCAGCCAACGGAGCATCAGTTTTGATGGGTCCGTCACCCGTCACATCGCCGGTTGCACCATAGGCGGCAATCGAACCGCAATAGATAAAACGTCCCAATCGGCGTTTGCGAACCTCTTCAAGCAACGTGACTGTGCCGTCGACATTGATCCTGATAGTGCCTGCGGGATCGTCTCTGCCCAGCATCGGACCTGAAATAGCACCGCAATGGATAATCGAACCGAAAGGATGATCGAACAGGGCCGCGACGGAGGAAGGATCCATAAAATCAGCGGCAAGAAAAGGACAATCAAGATTGGGGTTTGCAAGGTCGGTGGCAACCACATCGACGTGTAAAGCCTGCAGCATCTCTATGACTTTCGAGCCAATCAGCCCGCCAGCCCCAGTCACAAGAACAGCTTGATTCATCATGGATAAAATCTCCCCCGCGACTGATTAAAATCTGCCCAAACTTCATTTCAACATAGCTTGCTAAGTCCAAGTGGCAAGCATATCCTTGCGTTAGTCGAGTGTGCATCGGGAGTGCCAAAATGAGATCAATCGCAAAAGCAGCCATTCTTGCGGGGGGCCTTTTGGCCACTGTCATGGCCCTCAACGCATCGGCGCAAACCCTCCGGATTGGTCTGGCGGAAGATCCGGATGCACTCGATCCGGCTCAAAGCGCGACATTTGTCGGACGTATCGTGTTTGCATCCTTTTGCGACAAATTGGTCGATACCGATCCAAAGCTCAACATCGTTCCCCAGCTCGCAACATCATGGGAATGGGCGGCTGACGGTAAAGCCCTGACCATGAAATTACGTCAGGGTGTGAATTTCCATGATGGCACCCCTTTTGATGCCGAAGCAGTGAAGATCAATATTGATCGTTATAAAACCGCCGACTATTCAAAGCGCAAAGGCGAGTTGAAATCGGTCACCGGTGTGACTGTGATTGATCCGCTCACGGTACGGCTTGAACTGAGCGCACCGGACGCCCCTTTGCTGAGTATTCTTGCCGATCGCGCCGGGATGATGGTGTCACCCAAAGCGATCGCAGACCTTGGTGTCAACCTGCCAACCAAGCCGGTTTGCGCTGGCCCATTCAAATTCACCGAGCGTTTGCCGCAGCAAAAGATCGTATTCGAAAAATTTGATGCCTATTGGAACAAAGACAATATCCATCTGCAACAGATCGTGTATACGCCGATGGCAGATGTGTCCGTTCGGACCACCAATGTCAGAGCCGGCAGTCTGGACATTGCAGAACGACTGCAAGCGACCGATCTCAAATCCCTAGCCGCCGACAAGAACGTCAAGGTGACCACATCGACGGCGCTTGCCTATAATATCCTGTCAATCAATGTCGCCAATGGACCACGTGCAGCAGCATCTGTGCTGTCCAATCCATTGATCAGAGAAGCGTTCGAACTCTCTGTTGATCGCGATACGATCATGCAAGTTGTATTTGACGGTGAATTCGTATCGACTAACCAGCCTCAGGCCGTTGATAATTCGTGGTATGTCAAAGAGCAGCCTGTTCCCAAGCGGGATGTCGAAAAGGCCAAGAAGCTGATTGCACAGGCCGGCGTCACCAAGCCAAGCTTTACCCTCACTGTGAACCAAAGCCCGTCTGACCAGCAAATTGCCCAAATCATCCAGTCAATGGCAGCGGAATCGGGCTTCGATGTGAAACTGGAAGTTCTCGAGGCGAACACGTTGATTTCTAACGCAAGCAAGGGGCTTTACGACGCGGCCATCACGCTTTGGTCAGGCCGTGCAGATCCGGATGGCAATGTGAGCATCTGGATTGCTTGTGAGGGTTTCGTGAACTGGGGCAAATATTGCAACAAGGATGTTGATGCCGCCCTGTCCGCTGCACGCTCCAAAACCGATCCTGCCGAGCGCAAAAAAGACTACACAACGGCAGCCAATATTTATTTGAAGGACCGGCCTGATCTGTTCCTGTTCAACTACAAATGGATTTGGGGATTGAACCCGAAAGTCAATGGTTATGTCCCCAATCCTGACGGGATCATCCGTTTGCAAGGCATCAAAATTTCAGGTTGATGGTCAGAGGGGCAGGCTCACATCGAATGTGTCTGCCCCTTACCCTCCGGGGCTAATTTCGAACGTGCGGCTTTTGCAATATCGCCAGGGAAAGTCTGCCATAATCCCGGCAGTAGCTTGATTCTCGTCAAGGCCTCATCAAGATAGCGAATGCGATGGGCCATACCGAACAACCAGGGATGGATCGTCAAACCAAAATTGCGGGCCGACGTCAGGCCCTCTTCCTGTAAGGTTGCAGCCGCTTCTGACACAAGGGCCGGATAGCGCGCCATTTCAATCCGCCGCAACCAAAACATCAAAACGTCATCCCATTCGATTTGCAGAGGCAGTGAAACAAGGTCCGGCTTGATCAAATAGGCCTGATCATCATTCGACCAGTCAACGAGATATTGGATGCCATTGTCGCCGAGTATTGCGGGTGTCCTTGGACTTTCTCCCTGATCCTGCCCCATCCACCCCGTCGGATCGACGCCCGTTGCCTTTTTGAGTGCCGCCAGAGCCCCTTCAATGCTGGCCCGCTCCTCGGCCTCCGTCATGGCACTGGAAATCAGGCGCGTGGCATGGGTGCCATGTCCAAGCACCTCCCATCCGCGCTTCAACACCTCCTCGACCAATTCGGGATAGCGCCCGGCAGCGGCAGATCCGATGGCAACACCGGCACGGATCTGATGCTTGTCGAGCAACTCAAGCACCCTGAAAAATCCGACACGGTTACCGTATTCCCGCTGCGTCCATGTCCGGTAATCAGGCTGGAAGGGCCCGAACTCGCTGATAAACCGTTGATCTTTCACGCTCCCTTGCGGTGGCGTCAGCTCGAAATGTTCGAGTGTCACGATCACATGAAATGCAAGACTTGCCCCGTTCGGCCAATGCCAGACCGGTCGGCTGGGTAAGGCCGAATAGCGATAAAGATCATGATCCATGGTCATGCTCCCTGTCTTGCTACTGATGTCGGGAACTGGGCCAGCCAGCAGTCGGCCAATTCGGACCCTGTTGTCTGCCAGACACCCGAATGGGACAAGATGTAGCTAAGAGCCTTATCAACATATTTGATCCGGTGCGGTTGCCCCATCATATAGGGATGAAGGGCAATACACATCACACGCGGAATGGTTGCGCCTTCGCGCCAGACAGTATCGAAATGATCGGTCACGATGCGGTAGAATTCCTCGCCTTCCATATCGTACCGGTAGAAAACCGCATCATTGAGATCCATTGAATAGGGAACCGAGACCATTGAACCGGGCCCGGCATTCAATCGGGTGGGTTGATCATCATGATACAGATCCGCACACCAATCGAAACCTGCTTCTGCGACCAGATCGAGCGTGTTGGGCGTATAGGAAACGCCGGGGGAGAACCAGCCACGCAGTTTGCGGCCTGTCAGCCCTGTAAAACGTTCATGGCATTCCGCCAGATAGGCGCGTTGCTCCTCATCGGCCATGTCCCAAAGATATGAGGTGTTGTAAATGCCATGGCACAGCGTGTCATAACCACGTTTTTCGCAGGCCTCCATAATGTCGGGATACATGTCATAAACCGCAAGGTTCAGCGAAACCGTGCAACGTATCGCATATCGATCCATGACATCGAGCATACGCCAGACACCGACACGGTTGCCATAATCGCGCAGTGAATAGCCCAAAACATCGGGATGGGGCATGCGCGGCCACGGATTGCGAATGCGCACCGGACCCGGCATATATTCATAATGCTCGATATTGGGGACGACCCACAAGGCAACCCGCGCATCATTCGGAAGATGCCATGGGGCACGGCGTGTGATTGGAGACCAATCAAAAAACTCTCTGTCCATCACTTTGACTACCCGATCACATAGCCGCCATCAGCAATAATGGTTTCACCCACGATATAATCACAGGCTGGCGAACATAAAAACAAAACAATCCCGGCAATTTCCTCGGGCGTGCCGTAACGCCCGACAGGAACACGCGCGATACCGGCCTTATAGGCCTCGGGGCTTCCGAGCGTTGTCGCCATCGACGTCAGAAGACGACCGGGTGCAATCGCAAGCACGCGGACCCCTTCGGGGCCGAATTCAGCGGCACAGGATTTGGTAAATTGCGACAGACCCGCTTTGGCTGCCGCATAGACCGAACGCCCCTCTGCACCGCAAAATGCCAATTGGGAAGAAATGTTCATGATCACGCCCGACTGCTTTTCAAGCATGCGGGGGGCGATCAGATGCGTCAGAACCATCGGGCCGACCAGATCGATATTGACCAAATTCGATATTTCATGGAGTGAAGATTCAACAATGGGTTTGACAAGAAGCGCACCCGCATTATTGACGAGCACATCCACGCCGCCGATCGAGCCCGCCAAATCTGTCATGGAACCAATATCGGCTTGGTCATAAATATGGGTTTCACACCGTTGGCCAAGACCCGAAGCCAGCCTTTCCAACCCATCGGCGTCACGGTCTGCTGCAATAATATAGGCACCGGCGGCATGAAAGCTTTTGCAAAGGCTGGATCCCAAACCACCGGCAGCCCCCGTGATCACAACACGCTTGTTGTAAAAGTTTGATTGTTCAGAGAGCGCCATTTTTTCTTCCTCGCACGACTGACCGATAGACGCACCTTCTGACACGGTGCGCGAGAATGATACCCGCCATTATTGCTGAAGCGTATTGATTTATTTTAATAAAGGGGCTGTCCCAGATAACTCTCAAAAGGGGTTATTATGGGTCTCATGCGCAAGAGCCGTCTCAGCATCTATAAACAAGATCGATTGTTAGAGCATTTTGTCGCGGGCACGACCGCCCGAACGGCATCGAGCCTT
>CAIJVU010000054.1 GCA_903824185.1 uncultured Hyphomicrobiales bacterium | reverse complement strand
GCTATTTTTGAAGGAGTGTGAGTGGCGTTTCAATAACAGTGACCCAACGCTCCAATTAACAACGTTAAAACAATGGGTTAAACGCTATCTAAGGTGATTATCTGGGACAGCCCCAAAAACTATCCCCTCGACAAGAGTAATAAATCTGTCACACTCGATCCGTGTTTGATTGTTTGAGGAGGTTGGGAATGTCACTACAAGCGCATCTCGTTACCCTTAAAAAGCGTCACGAAGCACTCCAAAAAGATATCGAGACTGAACGCAATCACCCCAGCGCCAATGATTTGAAAATTGCGGAATTGAAGCGCAAAAAAATGGCCATCAAGCAAGAAATGGAACGCTTGCAAACAGCCCCTGCCGCACAGCCTGCTTTGCATTAAAACCCCGTCCCGCAAGGCCTTTTGACAAGAGAGCGAAAGGCTTTAGAGCGAAAGGCTTTGCGCGCGTGTTTTTGCCTGCGCGACCCCGCGCTTGTTGCGCGGGCCAAACGCAGTATTTGCAAAATACCTAGCGCAGCATTTGTAAAACCGCAGGGCTTGGCCAGCCGTCGGGGATCTGTCCGCGGTTCAATTGCTCTTGTCTGATGGCGGCACGGGTTTTCGACCCGATGCGGCCATCGGGCTCGCCCACATCATAGCCTTGGGCTGCCAGCCGCTTTTGCAGCTCGATCCGTCCCTCCTGATCAAGCTGTGGCTCGTTTGTCGGCCATGAGCCGACAAACGGCTTGCCGCCTCTGATCCGCTCGCCCAGATGCGCCACCGCCAGCGCATAGGAATCGGAGGCGTTATATTGGCGGATCACATCGAAATTGGCGGTGACCAGAAAGACAGGGCCTTGCGCATTGGCGGGGAAAAACAAACGCGCCTGTCCATGGGGGGGCAGCGGACGGCCATCGGCGCGTTTGACACCGGCTTTGCTGAAGGCAGTAAAATCCCCTTGCATCAATTTGTACGCGTAACGGGGCGGCAGGCTCACCTCGACCCCCCATGGCAGGCCGCGGATCCAGCCATGTCCTTGCAGAAAATGCGCGGTCGATCCCATAATATCAGGCACAGAGGACCAGATATTGCGGCGTCCATCGCCGTCTTCATCCACGGCCCAGGCCATGAAGCTTGAGGGCATGAATTGGGTCTGTCCCATCGCCCCCGCCCAAGACCCCTTCAGGCCCTCGCGCGGTGCCAGTCCCTTGTCTAAAATGGTCAAGGCAATCAATAATTCGTCACGGAAAAAGCGGCCGCGATATTGGACGCTGGCGAGACTGGCCAGCGAGCGGATCACATCTTTATCACCGGAAAAGCCGCCGAAATTGCTTTCCATGCCCCAAATCCCGAGCAAAACCCCGCGATCCACCCCGTATTTCTGCTCGATTTTGGCCAGCAAGGGCGCATGGGCTTGGGCCAAGGCCTTGCCTTTGTCGATGCGGCCCCCGCCCAAGGCTGAATTCAGGTAATCCCACACCGGTTTGACAAATTCGCCCTGTTTTTGGGTCAGCGCGATCACACCGGCATCGATTTCAAGCCCGCCCAAGGCCCGATCAAGCGTTTGCGGCTTGATTCCCCGCCCCAAGGCCTCCTGCCGGACCTCGCCCAGAAACCGGTCGAAATTTTGCGCCTGTGCCCTAGGCGCTAGGGCGCAGCCTATGATCAGGATCAGCAGAGCGGACAGGAAAAAGCGGCGCAGGGCAAAGAGACAGGGCATGTTCAGCTCACATTCAGGGAAGGAATTTTAAATCAGATCCACTCTTGTCGCAGAGAGTGGTTTGCAAATCATTGACGGCTGATCCACCCTTCTCTAATGCGATCAGGTGGCAAGGATGAACACAAAGACCGTTGGTCACATTTATTTTAAGGAAGTGGGGCGGTGATGACCCAAAAAGTTCGTAAAGCAGTTTTGCCGGTGGCTGGATTGGGAACGCGGTTTTTGCCCGCAACCAAAGCGATCCCCAAAGAGATGCTGACCATTGTCGACAAGCCCGCCATCCAGCATGTGGTGGATGAGGCGCGGGCGGCGGGCATCGAGCATTTTGTCTTTGTCACAGGCCGCAACAAAGGTGCCATCGAGGACCATTTTGACATTCAGTTCGAATTGGACCGCACCTTGCGCGACCGCAGCAAGATCAAGGAGCTTGATCTTTTGGCCGCCGATCTGCCCGCAGCCGGTCAAACCAGCTTTACCCGCCAGCAGGCCCCTTTGGGTCTCGGTCATGCGGTGTGGTGCGCTCGGGACATCATCGGGGATGAACCCTTCGCCTTGTTGCTGCCGGACATGCTGCATTACGGCAAACAGCCCTGCCTGAAAGGCATGATCGCTGATTTTGATTCGCATGGCGGCAATATCGTGGCCGCCTATGCCGTGCCTGAAAGCGACACTTCCCAATATGGGATTGTCGGCGTCAAAGCCGCGGGCGCGCATCAGGCCATTACCGAAATGGTCGAAAAACCCAAAGCCGGTACAGCCCCGTCCAATCTGGCCATTTCCGGCCGCTATATTTTGCGCCCTGAAATCTTTTCCATTCTGGAAACACAGGAGCGCGGCGCGGGCGGTGAAATCCAGCTGACCGATGCCATGATAAAGCTGGCCAAACAGCAGCCCTTCTATGCCTATCATTTTGATGGCGAGGTGTTTGACACCGGAATGAAAATCGGCTTCCTGCTCGCCAATCTGGCCTTGGGTCTTGATCATGCCGAATTGGGGGCACCGTTGCGCGCGGCCCTCATGGACCGCTTGAAATAACCAACCGGCAGCGTGCCGGAGAAGATAGGATTTTTGATGCAAGCGGATGACATTATCGAGGCCGGTGCGCAGGCCATTGCGACCGAAACAGCCGGTCTTGATTTGTTGTACAAAGCCATGCGGGCCGATCTCGGACAGGCTTTTGCCCAAGCGGTGTCGCTCATTCAATCCGCGCAAACGGACGGGCAGGGGCGTGTGATTGTCTCGGGCATGGGCAAGTCCGGTCATGTCGGGCGCAAGATCGCCGCCACGTTGGCCTCGACCGGTACGCCCGCCTATTTCGTCCATCCCGCCGAAGCGAGCCATGGCGATCTCGGCATGATCCAGACCCATGATGTCATCTTGGCCTTGTCATGGTCGGGCGAAACCACCGAATTGTCCGATGTCATCGCCTATTCCAAGCGCTTCCGCGTGCCGATGATCGGCATGACCGCGCATGTCGATAGCGCCTTGGCCCGCGAGGCAACGATTGTGCTGGTTTTACCCAAAGCCGTCGAAGCCTGCCCCAACGGCATTGCGCCCACCACATCCACCACCATGCAAATCGCCATGGGCGATGCTTTGGCGGTGGCCTTGCTGGCGGCGCGTGGATTTTCCTCGCATGATTTCCGCACCTTCCATCCCGGCGGCAAATTGGGCGCGCAACTCAAACAGGTGCGCGATCTCATGCATCGCGGCGACCGTCTGCCTGTGGTGAAAAGCGGCAGTCTGATGAGTGATGCTTTGGTTGAAATGAGCGCCAAGGGCTTTGGCTGTGTGCTGGTGGTCGATCACACCGACACGCTGTTGGGCATCATCACGGACGGGGATTTGCGCCGCCATATGGCGGGGGATTTATTGGGTCGCTTGGTCGAGGATGTGATGACGCGCGCACCGCGTTCGATTGCGCCAAGCGTGCTGGTCGCCGAAGCGCTGGAGATTGTCGAAACCCACAAGATCGGCGCTTTGATTGTCACCGAACAGCAAAAGCCTGTCGGCTTGCTGCATGTGCTGGATTTGCTGCGCGCCGGCGCTGCCTGAATCTGACAGCGCCGTATGTTCGGCAATCGTTGAGAATGGGCAAGGCAGGCCGGATGTTTAAATCCAGCCCATCAATTCCCGTTGCATGACGGCTTGGATCACCTGCATGCCGTTGTCTGAGGCATTGAGGCAGGGGATATAGGTGAAATGCTCGCCGCCGTGATGCATGAAAATTTCGCGGTTTTCTCCATCGAGCTCTTCGAGTGTTTCCAGACAATCGGAGGAGAAGCCGGGCGCGATAATCGCCATTTTCTTGATGCCTTTTTGCGCCAGCGCCTCGACCGTTTTGTCGGTATAGGGTTGCAGCCATTCCTCGGGTCCGAAGCGGGACTGGAAACTGATCTGCATGCGTTCGGGCGAATAGCCCAAGCGCTCGCGCAGCAGCCGCCATGTCTTGTAGCAATGGCAGTGATAGGGGTCGCCCAGCATCAAATAGCGTTTGGGCACGCCATGGAATGAGGTGAGAATAACCTCAGGCTCAAAATCGAGCGTGGCCAGATGGCTTTCAATGGATTGGGCCAGCGCATTGATATAAGCGGGATCGTCGTGATAGGGCGGGGCGACGCGCAGCGTGGGCTGCCAGCGCATCTCCATCAAGGCTTCAAAGGTTTTGTCGCATGCGGTCGCGGTGGTGGCGGCTGCATATTGCGGATAGAGCGGGATCATCAAAATCCGGTCACAGCCTTGCGCCTGCAACGCTTCGAGCCGCGACTTCACCGAGGGATTGCCATAGCGCATGCCCCAATCGACAATGATCCGGTCGTCAAGCCCGTGGGCGAAAGCCTGCAGATTTGTGGCCTGATCGCGGGTGATGGTTTTGAGATAAGATTCGTTTTTCTCGTTGTTCCAGATGGAGGCGTAATCCTTGCCCTTTTTTTGCGGACGCAAGGACAAGATGATTAGGTTGAGAATTGGCCACCACAAGATGCGGGGCGTGTCGATCACGCGCTTGTCAGACAAAAACTCTTTCAGATAGCGCCGCATCGGCCAGTAATCGGTGCCGTCGGGCGTGCCGAGATTGGTCAATAAAACCCCGATCTTGCCTTGTTTGACGGTCGGATGGCCTTCGGGAAGCGGGCCGACAGCCCGATGGGAATGGTCGTTTGAGTTTGGCGCGTTCATACTCGATCCTTCAAACACATGACAAAAGCACGGAGTGCTTTCTATCAATCTCTGGTGGGGAAGTAAATTTGATGACAGTCAGCGCTTTGGCCGCGCGATTTGTCTCACGCCATCAGCGAGGGTGTGATGCTTTGGGCGGCCTGCAGCAAGGCTTCGCGGATTTTCGCATGAATGGAGGCTTCATCCATGCGGCTGGCTTGCGTGGAAATATTGATCGCCGCCACCACCGCCCCGGCCGTGTTGCAAACAGGCACGGCGATGGAGCGCAAGCCGATTTCAAGCTCCTGATCGACATAGGCATAGCCTTGCGCGCGCACTTTCGCGAGCTCGGTCAAAAGCCGCGCCGGATCGGTCACGGTTCTGTCGGTGAGGGCTGTGGGCTTGCTTTGCTGCAAAAGAATTTTTTGTCGCTCAACGGGTTCGGCGGCCAGCAAAACCCGCCCCATGGAGGTGCAATAGGCAGGCAGACGCGAGCCGACATTCAACCCCACCGACATGATGCGCTTGGTCGCAGAACGCGCCACATAGACAATATCGGTGCCATCCAGAATACTGGCCGAGCAGCTTTCGCGCGTCATTTCGCTGACGCTTTCAAGGGCGGGCTGCAACAGGCCCGGCAAAGGGGTCGAGGACAAATAGGCATGGCCGAGCGACAGGATGCGCGGCGTCAGCCGGAACTGCCGACCATCATCGGAGGCATAGCCCAACGCCACCAGCGTGAACAAGGCCCGACGCACGGTCGCGCGCGGCAGGTTGGTCAGCTTGGCGATTTCCGACAAGGTCATATGGTCGCGCCCCGGACCAAAGGCACGGATCACGCTGAGACCGCGCGCAAAGGCCTCCACAAAAGAGGGATCATTGCGGGGATCCGTGTGGGGATCTTGGCCGAGCTCTGCGGGGTCGGAGGGAGACACAGAGGAGGCAGCGGAAACCAGCATGATGGAACCAAATCTCGTGCTTGACGGGGTGCGGGAAACATTTCAAAATTGTTCGCAGAACGACAATATGTTCACTATACGAACATATTGCGGGATCAAAGTCAAGCCCTCGGGATCCCCCGTTCACAGCCGGTTTTGCCCAAGTTTTGCGGTCTGGCCTTGCGGCAAGCCCCGTGGGTGTGTGACAAAGGCCCGAAGGGCTATGCTGGCCTTTGAGGGATCCCCTTGAAGCAGGCTTGATGCCAAACGGGAAAATGAGAGGAACGCACATGGCGTTTTCGGCACTGGATTCCAAAGTGACAGGCCCGCTTTTTTCGCCAGCCGCCATGGCCGCCGTGTTTTCGGATGAGGCGCGTGTGGCAGCCATGCTGCGGGTGGAATGGGCCTTGGCCGAGGCGCAACAGCGCCATGGGGTGATTGCGCAGGGCCTTGCCGAAGCCTTGGCCGCGATCAAGCCTGCGCAATTTGATCTTGAAGCGCTGGGTCAGGCCACTGCCTTGTCGGGCGTGCCGACCATTCCTTTTGTGGCGGCCTTGCGCGCTTTGGTGCCCAAGGACACCGAAGCCTCTTTGCATAAATCCGCCACCACACAGGACATTCTCGACAGCGCCATGGTGCTGCAAATGCAGGCGGGCTTGGATATGCTTTGCGGCGATCTGGCGCGCGTCTTGAAAGGCCTTGCGGCCTTGTCGGAGCGGGAGGCCGAAACCCCTTGCGTCGGCCGCACCTATGGCCAACATGCCGCACCCGTGAGTTTCGGCTATAAAGTCGCGGTCTGGCTGGCGGGTCTCTGCGATGTCATGGAAGCCCTGCCGCTTGTGCGCGCGCAAGCCTTCAAAGCCTCGTTGGCGGGGCCTGTCGGCACCTTGGCGGGGCGTTCCGACAAAGATGCGGCGGTTGGTCAAACCTTTGCCGCTCTGTTGGGGCTTGGCTATGACGCCGTGCCATGGCATGTGCGCCGCAGCGGTCCTGTGACCTTGGCCTGCTGGCTGGGTCAGCTGATCGGGGCTTTGGCCAAAATGGCCGAGGATGTTGTCTTTCTCGCCTCCACCGAAGTGGCGGAAGTGGCCGAACCCTTTATCAAAGGACGCGGCGGTTCATCCGCCATGCCGCATAAGCGCAACCCCGTCTCTGCCACCCTGATTTTAGCCGCCCACCGGCAAGCGCCTGCTCTGGTTGCCATGCAGATGGCGGCCATGAATGCAGCCCATGAACGTCCCGCCGGTGCATGGCATGGCGAATGGACGATCTTGCCGCAACTCTTTGGTCTGGCCGCGGGGGCTTTGGTGGAGGCGGTGCGCCTTGCCGAAGGGCTTGAGGTCGATCAGGCCCGCATGCAGCATAATCTGGGACAGACGCGCGGATTGATTTTTGCCGATGCGGTGGCTGCTTTATTGGCACCCCGGATCGGGGCAGGGGCGGCGCATCATCTGGTGGCCGAGGCCGCCGATGCGGTGCGCGTGGCAGGCGAGACCTTGCAAGCGGTTTTGCCACGCCTTGCCGCTTGGCCACAATCTGTCGATGCGGCCACATTGGAGACGTGCTTTGACTCTGGCCCTGCGGTGCGCGCGGCAGCCGCATTGGTGCCCTTGGCCACAGCGCGGGCCCGCCAAATGATGACGGATCATCTGATATAATAAGATGGATGTGCAGGAGAGAGAAACATCATGCCTTTGTTAGCGGTCAACGGAACAACGCTTTTTTATGATCTGTCGGGGCCGGAAGGCGCGCCGGTTGTGGTCTTTTCCAATTCGCTCGGCTCCACCGCCGAAATGTGGGATGCGCAAGCCCGTGCTTTGGCCGGTCGCTGCCGCATCTTGCGCTATGACACGCGGGGTCACGGGCGTTCGCAAACAACCGGTCCGGTGCGGCTTGAAACCTTGGTCAAAGATGTCATCGGGCTCATGGATGCCTTGGCGATCCCCTCCGCCCATATGGTCGGCCTGTCTTTGGGCGGCATCACGGCGCAGGGCTTGGGGATCCATTATCCCACGCGGGTGCGCTCGCTGGCTTTGATGGCCACCGCCTCGCATTTCGCTCCTGCCGATGCTTGGCTCATGCGCGCCAAAACCGTGCGCGAAGAAGGCTTGGGCTCCATTGTCGATGCGGCCATGACACGCTGGTTTACCCAAGGGGCCGATCAGCATTGCCCCGAACGCAAACGCTTTACCCGCCAGCGCTTTTTATCAAGTGATGCGGAAGGCTATGCGCTGTGCTGCGAGGCCTTGGCCGCTGCGGATGTGCGCGCGGATTTGGCGCGGATCACCGCCCCCACTCTGGTCATGGCGGCGGAAGGCGATCCCGTCACAACTGTTTCCATGGGGCTTGAACTGGCCTCAGCCATTGCAGAGGCACGCTTTGAGCCGGTGTCGGAAGCCGCACATCTGTTTGCGGTCGAACAGCCCGAACAGGTCAATCGGCTCTTGCTGGCATGGCTTGAGCAAAACGGTGCTTTGCTGCCGCCAGACGGCCACCATCTTTATGAGCAGGGGCTGGCCAATCGCAAAGCCGTGTTGGGCTTGGATCATGTGCAGCGCTCCTTTGCCAATGCCAATGATCTCACACGGCCATGGCAGGATTTCATCACCCGCATGGCGTGGGGCGAGACATGGGGCAATCCCGATCTCGACTGGAAATTGCGCTCGACCTCGACCTTGTCGATGATGGTCGCCTTGCATCGCGAGGAGGAGTTCAAATTGCATTTGCGCCCGGCCTTGAAAAACGGGCTGACCCTCAAAGAGCTGCGGGCTTTGTTGTTGCATTGTTCGATTTATGCAGGCGTGCCTGCCACCAATGCGGCCTTTCGCTGGACGCGTGAGGTCTTGGGGGCTGAAAGCGATGGCATGGATCAGCCGGACTGAGAAGTAGAGTTTGCAAAGAAGCCTTGCAGCACAGGGCTTGATGCGTTTCGCAAACGTAAAAAGGATAAGTAAAAACGGCCTCCCGAAGAAGGCCGTTTTTTATGGTGTTTGATTGATGTGTGATGGTGGGAAACGCCCTCGCTCTACCACAAGCGTTAGGCCGCCATCAGCCAGTTTTGCAGTTTCGGACGACGCTCGATCACCTCGCCTTTGATATTGCCGATATAGCGCAGATGTTCGCCGCCCTGCTTGCTGATTTCAATGGCCACGGCAATGCACATCACATGGCCGATACGGCGGGGCGGGCCCAGCGGATCACCGGCACAACCGATACGCTTCATCAAGCGGTGCATGTTGAGATCAAAGACGGCCACCGTATGGGTCAGGCCGATTTCAAGGCCGATTTCATTACCGGCAATCAGCATTTCCAGCGCTGCGCGGCTAAAGGCACCCCGCTCGCCATTGGCGCCGACATCGCTGTCGACACAAAAACGGCTGCCTTCCCAGATCAGCGGGCTATAGACCGGCGATTGTTCGGGCAAGAGTTCCGAAAAAATGTCATTGATCATGGTGAAGCCGGTGGTGGGTAGAACGCGGCTTGACCCGACGACATTGTTTTTGTCATCCATGGCCAGCAGATAAAGCGGATCCATCGCATCGAATCCGTCGATCTCCCAGTTATTGATGATCGGAACATCCCAATGCATGCGATCATAAAACACGCGCTTGCGTAAGCGGTGCATTTGATCGATCTCACGGGGAAATAAATGACGCTCATGTCCATGTATCATTTTAATCATAGCGCACCTCATGCGTTCTATTTCAGAATTGAACTAAAGTAATAAGTGCAATATGCGATGATTGATTACTTTGCATCGCATCGATAGAACTCATGCCAGGAAATATATGTTTATGTTGTAAAGTAAAAAACTGATCTTAAGGGCAGTATTCGGGATATTGCGTGTACCCATGACAAGCAGCAATCGTAGGTTGTAATTTGACGCAAAGACCGTTTTGACGTGTTGTCATCTGTGGGAATAGAGGCCGTCACAGCCTCATCGGCGGGCATAGGCGCGATGGGCACTCTGCGATCAGCGACAAGATCAGCGGATTTTGCGTCTTGCCTAAAACAAGGCAATCGCGCCGGTTGCCAGCGCCTTGGCCACCGCATGGGTGGTGTTGATGGCATCCAATTTGGCGCGGGCATTTTCGAGATGAAACTTCACGGTGCGCTCGCTGATATTCATGATATGCGCAATATCCCAATCGGATTTGCCCGAGGCCCGCCAGCGCAAACATTCTTTTTCGCGTTGGGACAGGCGTTGCGCATAATCGGGCGGTTCAACGCCTGCATGCAGCAGCGCGTAATGATGGAAGTGATGCGCAATCAGCATCAATTGCGGCATCAATTGTTTTCTGATGTCGTCCCATTCCTTGTCCGTCACATTCGAGGTCACCGAGAACAGCGCGAATTCATTCATCCGGCCGCGAATCGGAAAGGACAGGCCCTGATGGCCGATATCGAAATCCTGCGCCTCGCTGAAAAAGCGTTGCACCACCCGTTGCGAGCGATCCACATCGGCCCAGTCAACCGGCAGGATGCCGCCCAGACCTGCGCGAACGACCGGGTCGATATCGACATAATTGTTCTGGTAATAATGGCGTTGCCATTCGGGCGCATAGGTCACGGCCAGCAAAGGCAGCGTTGATTTTTGGGTTGGGATATTGGCGGCAAAATAGGAAATATGATCAAGGCCCAGATCAACCAGGGATTGTTTGAGATTGTCTGTGGTCTCTTGCAGTTTTGTTGTCTGGGATAGATTTTCCAGCAACGTGAACAGATCATCCTGTTTCATGGCAGACTCCGACACAACCGGACCAGTGGCGAAAACGGCAAGGTCGATGATGCGCCTGTCCCGGTGTGATGCCGCGGCAGCCCCCTTGCAAACGCGTTCTCCGATTGCCTGTGCGCGAATCAGGCTGGCCGCAGGGGCGTGATCCCGATTCAGTGCCTCACGGCTCATGGGCTGCGTGCGGCGTCGGTGGCTGTGTCAATGCCGCTGCGCCGAACCTTTGACAGCACAGACGTGCAATGACCCATGCATCAATGTGTGAAGGGCAGAGGTTCAGTGCCCCTCACACATCCGTGCATAACCCACCAACAAAAACGCTAACCCATGAGCAACAACAGTTAATCAACCACTTGTGACCAATACGCAGAGCCTACACAATGCTTGGCAGGGGTGGCGTCAGCGCGGCGCCCGTTGTCGCGACCGGCATCCTCTCTGCTCCACCCGCCCGCCGGATCCCGAAAAAGGATCCGTGCTGTCGATCCGTCTTATTTGTTGCATCGGGGAACAAAATATGAGCAACTGCGCATCATTTGTCCCATTTGATGGGATTTATGTCACATATCTTTGCCGTAAAAACAAGAACGAAGTACAGTCGGCCGATAAGAAAGTAAAAAAAAGCCCAATTCGATTCCGAAAAACAACCAATAATTGTTCGACATGACAATTACACCCTACGGTTGTCTTGCCAGCAACCTGTTCGTTCGAACAGGGGTGAAAGGGTGGTTTGATGCTGCGCAAGGGGGCTGAAAAACCGGCCACTTATCTTCACGGCGTCCTTGCGAGCGCGAGCACAGCGAGGCGCGAAGCAATCCAGAAAAAACAACGCGTTTGATTCATTGCGCGCAAAAGATGGATTGCCGCGCGGCTACCTCCGCTCGCAATGACGCTGGAAAACTATTTGCGCGACCGGATTTTTTATTGCGCGACCGGGCTTC
>CAIJVU010000053.1 GCA_903824185.1 uncultured Hyphomicrobiales bacterium | reverse complement strand
GACCATTTTGATGAGCTTGATAAACCCATCACCCATCGCCTTGATCCAGTCATTGGTGGCAAAGGCCGGGAAATAAGCGCCCACCAATCCACCCAACAAAATGGCAAATAAAACCTGCACATATAAAACTTTGTAAAACGGCTTTGGCGCCGCCTCGATGCTGTGTCCGCTCATCCGCTTTCCCTCGACTTTATAATTCGGCCTTTTGACTGCCTTTGATTGTAACCCCACACAGCTTGATTATTCCAAGGCCAAACTGCACAGAACCATTCTTGATTATACTATAAACAGCTGAAAACGAAAGAAACGTCCAATTTTAGAATAGCGCCCCAGTTTTGACCTTTAAGGTCTATCCGCTTTTCCACAACTCATCCCCTTTGGCAGGGCAAATCCATAAAAAGCAATGCTGCAGTGCAAAGCAGCCATGATAAAGAGAATTGCCTCTGTTCTTTCTCCCACAGAGCCCCTATCTCCGGAAAAACCGTTGTTCACAGTGAGATCCTCCGTGTCAGTGCCCAAAAAAACAGCATCCCGTACCAAAGCAGCCCCGATTGATGAAATCTTTGATAAGGCCGCGAAAACCGGCGCCGATCAACGTGTCATCGCCATCAGGGGCGCGCGGGAGCACAATCTCAAAAATGTGGATTTGGTTATCCCCCGGGATCAATTGGTGGTGTTCACAGGGCTTTCGGGCTCGGGTAAATCCTCATTGGCGTTTGATACCATCTATGCCGAAGGGCAGCGTCGCTATGTCGAGAGTTTGTCGGCCTATGCGCGGCAATTTCTGGAAATGATGCAAAAGCCCGATGTCGACCAAATCGACGGCCTGTCACCGGCTATTTCCATCGAGCAAAAAACCACCTCCAAAAACCCGCGCTCGACCGTGGGAACGGTCACCGAAATCCACGACTATATGCGCCTGCTTTGGGCACGCGCCGGCATCCCCTATTCGCCCGCCACCGGATTGCCGATTGAAAGCCAGACCGTCAGCCAGATGGTGGATCGGGTTCTGGCATTACCCGAAAAAACACGGCTTTATCTGTTGGCGCCGGTGGTGCGAGGCCGCAAAGGCGAGCACCGCAAAGAATTGGCAGAGTTTTTAAAAAAGGGTTTTCAGCGCGCCAAGATCAACGGCGAATTCATCGAGATTGCCGAAGCGCCGAGCTTGGATAAAAAACTCAAGCATGACATCGATATTGTAATTGACCGTTTGGTTGTCAGACCCGATGGGGCGGCACGACTGGCTGAAAGTTTTGAAACAGCGCTCGATCTGGCCGACGGCATTGCCATCATCGAATATGCCGATGAGAAAGACGATAAGGGCGAGCCCAAGCGTCTCATCATGAGCCAGAAATTTGCCTGCCCTGTTTCGGGCTTTACCATTCCGGAAATCGAGCCGCGTCTTTTCTCCTTCAACAATCCCTTCGGCGCCTGCCCCAGCTGTGATGGCCTCGGCCATTCCATGCAGATGGACAGCGATCTCGTTATTCCCGACGAAACCGCCACTTTGCGCTCGGGCGCTGTGGCACCATGGGCGAAATCCACCTCGCCTTATTACAACCAGACCTTGGAAGCTTTGGGGCGTCATTACGGCTTCAAACTGACGAGCAAATGGAACGAATTATCGGTGAAGGCCAAAACCGCCATTCTCTACGGCACCGGCAAAGAAGAAGTCCGGTTTTCGTATGATGATGGCATGCGGGCCTATGAAGTCACCAAACCGTTTGAGGGCGTCATCCCCAATCTCGAACGCCGCTGGAAAGAAACAGACAGCGATTGGGCGCGCGATGAAATCGGCAAATTCATGTCCGAAACGCCCTGTCCGGCCTGTCACGGCTATCGCCTGAAACCGGAAGCGCTGGCCGTTAAAATCGGCAAGCATCACATTGGCGAAATCTCGACCCTGTCGGTGCGCGATGCCTTGAGCTGGGCGGAAACACTGCCCAAGCATCTCAGCAAAAAACAAAATGAAATTGCCACCCGCGTATTGAAGGAAATCCGCGACCGTTTGACCTTCCTGATGGATGTGGGTCTTGATTATCTGACATTGGCGCGGGGCTCGGCCTCGCTGTCGGGCGGAGAAAGCCAGCGGATCCGTCTTGCTTCGCAGATCGGGTCGGGCCTGACGGGCGTGCTCTATGTATTGGATGAGCCGTCCATCGGCCTGCATCAACGCGACAATGAACGCCTGCTCAAAACCCTCAAACGCCTGCGCGACATCGGCAATACCGTGATCGTGGTGGAGCATGACGAAGACGCGATTTTGCAAGCCGATTATGTCGTGGATGTTGGGCCGGGTGCGGGTATTCATGGCGGAAAGATTGTTGCCAAAGGCACGCCCGCCGAGGTTCTCGCCACCAAACATTCTTTGACAGCGCAATATTTGCGCGGTGACAAATCCGTGCCGGTTCCGGCCAAGCGTCGCGCCCTGTCAAAAGCCCGCATGTTGAAACTGGTGGGTGCCCGCGGCAACAATCTGAAAAACGTCACCGCCGAAATTCCGCTCGGCACCTTTTGTTGCATCACCGGCGTGTCAGGCGGCGGCAAATCGACGCTGATCATCGACACGCTCTATAAAGCCGCCGCGCGGCGGTTGAATGGCGCGGGCGAGCACCCTGCCCCCTTTGACAAGATTGAAGGGTTAGAATTGCTCGATAAGGTGATTGATATTGACCAATCCCCCATCGGTCGCACGCCCCGCTCCAACCCCGCCACCTATACCGGTGCCTTTACCCCGATCCGCGAATGGTTTGCAGGTCTGCCCGAAGCCAAAGCGCGCGGCTATGCGCCCGGACGTTTTTCCTTCAATGTCAAAGGCGGACGCTGTGAAGCCTGTCAGGGTGATGGGGTCATCAAAATCGAAATGCATTTTCTCCCCGACGTCTATGTCACCTGCGATGTCTGCAAGGGCAAACGCTATGACCGCGAAACACTCGAGGTGAAATATCGCAATCATTCGATCTCCGACATTCTCGATGCGACGGTGGAAGAGGCGTCCGAGCTTTTCAAAGCCGTGCCCTCGATCCGCGACAAGATGGAAACGCTGAAGCGCGTCGGGCTTGATTATGTCAAAGTCGGCCAGCAAGCCACGACCCTGTCCGGTGGTGAGGCGCAACGCGTCAAACTCTCGAAGGAATTGTCCAAACGCGCCACGGGGCGGACGCTCTATATTCTCGATGAACCAACCACGGGCCTGCATTTCCATGACGTCGCCAAATTGATGGAAGTGCTGCATGAGCTGGTCGATCAGGGCAATACCGTGGTGGTGATCGAACATAATCTGGAAGTCATCAAAACAGCTGATTGGATCATCGATATGGGCCCAGAAGGGGGCGATGGCGGCGGCATGATTGTCGCCCAAGGCCGCCCCGAAGACATTGCCCAGTCAAAAGCTAGCCATACCGGTCACTTCCTCAAAGAAGTGCTGGCCCGCAGGCCGATCAAAGCGGCTATGGCTGACACAGCCCCGCCCAAAAAGGCTTCCAAAAAATAACGATCAGAGCTGATTGTTAAAAAACCTGCCCGCCTTACATCGGGGCTTTGAACAAGGGCGCACCGACTTTGCGCGGGGCGGGCTCGCCATGTTCCAATTCATAGAGATAGCCGTCCGGCAACCCTTGCGCGCGGGCGGCGGCTATAACAGCCTCCAGATAGCCCGCTTTCGGCTTGCCCGCTTTGTCCGACCGCCCGACATAAAGCAGCGCGCGTTTGGACGTGCTTTTGACAAGGCCGCTGCCGGTTGCCGCCTGATCGATAATCACCGGCTGGTCAATCTTGGTGTAAAGGCCCGAATGCAGGCTTTCATAGCGATCAAGGGCGGGCATGTCCGAAAGCGGCACATCCCATAACACGCCCAGCACGGCCCGCCGCGGATCGCGTTTAATCGAGGCATAGCCCTCGCTCATGATGAAGAAGCGATGGCGCGGCAGGCGCGCCAAGCCCATCACGCGCGATTTCGGACAGCGCTTGGCCATGGCCGCACTGTCCATATTCGACCCATAGGCAAAATAAAGCGGCACGCGCTCGTCCCGAACTTAGGCGAATTCAAGAATGACAGCATCAACGGCGAGACTGTCACCCTCTTTGGCCGCAATGGTTGCAATGGTACCGTCGCGTTCCGCGCGCAAGACGTTTTCCATTTTCATAGCCTCGACAATGCACAGCATCTCGCCGGCCTTGACCTCCTGCCCGACCTTCACGCTGATCGCCTTGACCAGTCCGGGCATAGGGCACAGAACCTGCTTGCCGCTATCCGCCGAGACTTTGTCGGGCATCAGTGCCAAAGCCCGCGCCTCGTCATGCGTCAGTACCCTGACATCGCTGGCAAAGCCTGCATGTGACAAGGCCACGCCATTCAAAATCGCCCGCACCTGCATGGCCACCGCTTGGCCGTCGATCTCGCCATGCCACACCGGCTGGCCCGGCCGCCAATGCGAGGTCACTTTGTGGCGATGCCCGTGGCCGAAATCCAGCACCGTGGTTGGGCCTTCTTGATGCACGCGCAATTCAATGGCTTGGGTGCCGATTTTCACGACACGATCGGGATCAAATTGCACGGGCTTGGAGGCCGCCATCTGGTCGGAAATGCCGCGCTTGCGCCGATTGAGCAGATGATCAATGGTCGCTGCCACCGCCGCAAAGCGATGCGCTATCTCGCCCTGCGGCGTGATGGGCTTGAAGCCGTCGGGAAACTCTTCCGCAATAAAGCCGGTTGAAAGCGCGCCCGATTTCCAGCGCTCATGATCCATCAAAGCCGACAGGAACGGAATATTGTGCCGGATCCCGTCAATGGCAAAGGCATCCAGTGCGCGGGCCTGCGTGGCAATGGCCTCGGCGCGGGTCGGGGCATGGGTCACCAATTTGGCGATCATCGGATCATAATAGATCGAGATTTCCCCGCCTTCGAAAACACCCGTGTCATTGCGCACGGTCACCGCCCCCTCGACACCCTCCTCGGGCGGACGATAGGTGACAAGACGGCCCGTCGAGGGCAGGAAATTGCGCGTCGGGTCTTCGGCATAGACACGGCTTTCCACCGCCCAGCCATTGAGTTTGACATCCTCTTGCTTGAGCGCGAGCTTTTCGCCCCATGCCACGCGGATCATCTGCTCGACGAGATCAATGCCGGTGATCATTTCCGTGACGGGATGTTCGACCTGCAGACGTGTATTCATTTCCAGAAAAAAGAAGCTCTTGTCTTGGCCTGCGACAAATTCAACCGTGCCCGCGGAATCATAGCCCACCGCTTTGCCAAGGGCCACGGCCTGCTCGCCCATTTTCTTGCGGGTGGCCTCGTCGAGCAGCGGGGACGGCGCCTCCTCGATCACTTTCTGGTTGCGCCGCTGGATGGAGCATTCCCGCTCGCCCAAATAAATCACATTGCCGTGCTTATCGCCCAAGATCTGGATTTCGATATGGCGGGGATCGACGATGAATTTTTCGACAAAGACGCGATCATCACCGAAGGAGGATGCGGCTTCCGATTTGGCGCGCGCAAACCCTTCCGCCACTTCATCGGACGACCACGCAATGCGCATGCCTTTGCCGCCGCCGCCCGCCGAGGCCTTGATCATCACGGGATAGCCGATCTCGTCGGAAATTTTCACCGCCTGGGCGGGATCCTCGATCACGCCGAGATAGCCCGGCACCGTCGAGACTTTGGCGGCATTGGCAAATTTTTTCGACTCGATCTTGTCGCCCATGGCCTCGATGGCTTTGGGATTGGGGCCGATAAAGACAATGCCCTCTTTGGCCAAAGCCTCGGGGAATGCGGCCCGCTCCGACAAGAATCCATAACCGGGATGCACGGCTTCCGCGCCGGTCTGTTTGCAGGCCGCGACAATTTTTTCAATGACCAGATAAGATTGCGCCGCCGCCGCAGGGCCGATGCACACCGCCTCGTCGGCCATGGACACATGCAGCGCGTCTTTATCCGCCTCGGAATAGACCGCAACCGTCTTAATGCCCATTTTATGTGCCGTCTTGATCACCCGGCACGCAATTTCACCACGGTTCGCAATCAGAATTTTCTTAAACATGCCCGCTCCGGTCATAAAACCTGTTCAAGCTTCTGTTTAAACGCATTTTTCCGCAAAAGCCACTTGCACCAAAGGGGGAGACGGAAATAGGAATTTTTTCATTTTAACTTTATTTTTAACGCATCTCATAATTCAGGATTGAATAATCAATTAATTCATCCTAGAATTTGAGACAATTGATAATCTTTTACGAAAAATATTTTAGCGATCCTCATCAAAAGATCGTCAATAAAACTGAATTATACTGATGGAGGCTTTTTTGAAAAAAAGTATATTAGGATCATCTTTTTTAGCTCTTATTTTATTAGGGCTAATTTCTGTTGCACAATCGCAAGATTTGCAACAAGAAATGCAGAATTTTAAGAAATATTTGAATACTACAAATTACATAAATCAAATTGTCGGATTCATTAATTCAAAAAAAAATCCGATTGAAAATTGTAGTGACACAAAATTTGCTGAGACATTGCTAACACCATTAAATAAAATAAAATTAGGAGAGGATGGAACTCCAATATCCGGTGAGTGGCTACAATCAGTTTATATTGTAGGATGCGGAAAACGGATACGAATAAACGTTTACGTTTCACCGGGCAGAGATAGTAAACTAAATATGATAAGTG